>JAFQZQ010000006.1 GCA_017405845.1 Mogibacterium sp.
ATACGGACATCCTATGCATGCATTGCCCTTTTTCTTTTCCTTGTATATGTATCTGACGGCGAAGAACAGTATCGCCGCTATTATTATAATTGCTGCTACTGTAGCAAAATTCATCGTACCGTTCCTCCTTTCACTTTTCACTTCAGCATAATGCACGGCGAGTAATTTCGCCGCGCACCATGCCTAGTCAGGTAACCTCAATATATGGAGTTTATGCTGTTGCCTTAGCTGCTTTTGCAGCTTTGTGAAGCTGATACTGCTCATCGAAGTGTGCTCTCACCTTTCTGCCGATGAGTATAAGAGCAGCTACCATACAAAGTACTGCGATCAGCCCCGGTATGAAGCCTGTCCCGAAGTGTCCCTCTGTAAACAGGGTACCGAATTGATATACGAGGAATGCTATAGTGTAGCCTGTTCCGAGCTGCAGTCCTATAGCCCCCCAGAGCCATCCTTTGCTCTTCATCTCTGAATTCATGGCTCCGATCGCTGCGAAGCAAGGAGGTGTGTAGAGATTGAAGAAGAGGTATGCAAGCGCTGTTACCGTAGTGAGTCCCATGGTAGTTGCGACCGTGCTGGCCCCGCCTGTCATCGCAAGCTCTTCTGTATCGATAAATCTTGTCAGAGCAAAAACTGTTGCAAGTGTGCCGACTACGTTCTCCTTTGCTATGAATCCCGTGATTGCTGCTGCAGCCAGCTGCCACACTCCGAATCCCAGCGGAATGAGCAGGAATGCGAACGGTGATGCTATGGTTGCAAGAATAGATGTGTTCTCAGCGCCTTCTTCGACTACCTGGAAGTGCCAGTTGAAGGTTTGCATCACCTGAACTGCTGTGTTGCAGATCAGGATGATCGTTGCAGCCTTGATAATGTATGCCTTGGCTCTCTCGAGCATGGACCTTACCGCGTACTTCAGGCTCGGGATCTTCCACTTAGGAAGCTCCATTATAAAGAACGATTTTCTGTATTTATAGCCTGTGATACCCTTGATCAGAAGAGCTCCCAGGAATATGAGCACAATACCGAGGAAGTAGCTGACCGTGCTTACCCAGCCTGCGCCGTTGAAGAACGCACCTGCGAAGAGTGCGATCACCGGGATCTTGGCTCCGCAAGGGATGAACGTTGTCAGCATCGTGGAAGTTCTTCTCTCTCTTTCATCGCGGATCGTGCGGCAGGCCATGATGGCCGGGATGCCGCAGCCGGTTCCGATAATAACAGGAATGACTGCCTTTCCCGAAAGACCTACCCTCTTGAATATAGGATCCATTACGGCGCTTACACGTGCCATGTAGCCGCAATCCTCAAGAAGCGCGATAAGGAAATACATTACCATTACCAGAGGCAGGAATCCTACTACTGCTCCTACACCGCCTACGATACCGTCAGCAATGATGGCTGAAACGATGGCCGGGCTATTCTCTAACTGAGCAGCTACCCAACCCTGGAAAGTCTCTATCCAGCCTGTAAACAGACCTTCAAATATCTTGCCTATTCCAAGAGGTCCTTCAGCCTGTGAGATCTGGAAAACCGCGAACATTACTGCTGCAAAGATTATTATTCCCGCTATAGGATTGAGCAGAACGCTATCCAGCTTATCCGTCTTATTTGTCTCTGCTGACAGAGTCTTTCTGGTCTCGACATCCGCGACGATGCCGTTAACGAAGCTGTAGCGCTTGCGGTCTTCAGCATCTACCGCATTCTTATCGTGCAGATCGATGTCTGCCTGAAGGTATGGCGCCTTCTGTATTGTTCCGGCAAGTGAGATCGCCTTGGCGATCATCTCTGAAAGGCCCTTGTTTTCAGTAGATACCGTCTCGAATACAGGGCAGTTCAGCTTAGCAGAGAGTTTAGCTGCATCGATCTTTGTGCCTTCCTTCTCGTTGATATCTGTCTTGTTGAGTGCTACGACAACAGGGATACCAAGTTCCAGAAGCTGCGTTGTGAAGAAGAGTGATCTGCTCAGATTCGTAGCGTCTACGATATTGACGATTGCGTCAGGGTTTGCTGTGCGGACATACTCACTCGTTATGCCCTCCTCCGGTGTGAATGGTGACATCGAATAAGCGCCCGGAAGGTCGACCGCGATGACTTCCTTGTCACCCGCAAATTCCTTCTTCAGCTGGAACTCCTTGCTGCCAACAGTTACTCCGCCCCAGTTTCCGATTTTTTCGTTTCTGCCCGTAAGGGCATTGTACATGGTTGTCTTGCCGCTGTTAGGATTGCCGGCAAAAGCTATTCTCATCTGAAATACCTCCTTATATATAACATTTCCTTTTATTATCTAGATTATGATGGCTTCAGAGAGCAACTTATCGAGGTTGTATCTGCCGTCCTTTATAACGACGATACAGCTTTTCTTCTTTTTGGAAATAAGTGTTATAGGCTCTCCCTGATAACAGCCTAATCTGAACAGGAACGAATTCATCTCGTCATCATCGGTGTTGATCTCCTTGATGATATAAGTCTGTCCCGGTTCAGCATCCAGCAGCGTCATGATACCTGCTGCATTATCGCGTGCGTCTTTTCCGGCTACCGCGCCGGTCGCGCTTTTATTCATTGCATAGGCAAATTCCATATTGACCCCCATATTGTTAGAACATTCTAATTGTGTTAGTATTCCTTAACTATTGTTAGTTATAGCTAACCACCTTCTTTTTGTCAAGTTAATTCCTGCTATTTTTCAGGTATTTACAGACATACAAAAAAGAGCTCTGAGCATTTTTAATTCAGTTCAGAGCCCCTTTAAATTATCCTTATTTCAGCCCTCCGTAATGCCAGTTTGCAGTACCGAACAGCAGGAACTCCTGCGTACCTATCGGATCAAGCGTTTGATATGTAGAAAATACATCGCATGAGAGCACATTGTTCTTAACGATAAAACGCTCGACCGGTGTATGCCCTACTACCTGCAGCAACTTTTCACTTTGATACATTTCATCGTTGCTGAATTGAGGCCTGAACCAGATTGGTGATGTATTCTCCCACATTTCGTCACATCCAAGCCCGTTTATTCTTTCAACTACTGCATCGATATCATCATAATCAATGTCGGAGGCATAGCGCTCTACAAAACCACGCGTCAGTCCGCCGTGAACAAACAGGACATTGTCGATCCTGTGCACGTATGCCATCTGCCTTTCGTCAGGCAAAACGCTTCTTAATTCCTGCAGACAGTCGTTTACCATGCCTATTGCAAAATACGAAAAGCCGCTTTCCTGCTTCAGCCAGACATAAGACAGATCGTGGTTACCATAGCACCATAGCGTATCAGGATACATATTCTGGAACCAGATTGCTTTGTCAAATGTTTCCTTATATAAATCAAGATTTACATCCTGGTCCCAGTCATCGGGGATGTCCATCAGACACACTGCCTTTTCAGCAACCCCTTTTTCCATTAGATAAGCCGCCCTTCTGAACATCCACGGTTTAAGGTGGATATCAGGTATAACAAGAATTCTCAAGGCTTCCTCCCGTGCTTACAGGGCAGCGGCAACAGCGTTCCTGACATCCTTCATGTCTACTGTAGGCTCAAAGCGTGCAACGACCTTTCCTTCTCTGTCAATCAGAAACTTCGTGAAGTTCCAGCCAACATATGTCTTGTCACCGTACTTCTTGTTATTAGCTGCTGCAAACTTGTTCAGTGCTGCATTTTTAAGGCCTTTGCCAAAGCCCTCAAAAGGCTTTTCAGATGCAAGATATGCAAACAGAGGATCAGCTGTCTCGCCATTTACATCTATCTTTGCAAACTGAGGGAATTCCGTTCCGAACTTAAGTGTGCAGAACTCATGAATCTCCTCGTCTGTTCCCGGTGCCTGATCCGCAAACTGGTTGCATGGGAAATCAAGTATTTCGAAGCCTTTGTCCTTCATTTCCTTGTACATTGCTTCGAGCGGCTCATAGTGAGGTGTGAATCCACATCCGGTTGCCGTATTTACGATCAGCAGCACCTTGCCCTCATAGTCCTTAAGGCTTACATCATTTCCCATTCTGTCCTTTACTGTAAAATCATAAACTGTTTTCATTGAGTTCCTCCTCCCTTTTTATGCTTATTTCAACTCCATTTACACTAACACTCTCGCCCGCAGGCACAAGTATGTATGTCACTCCATCGATCTTTTTTGCCTTTATTCTAAGCGCATTTTCCGGATCCGTTATTATCCTTGTTTCAGGAGTTCTGACTTCAAAAGATCTCTTCTGAATAATGTTTCCGATATTGAACGACGCAGCTCCGTCAAAGCGTTTTCCGACTGTCTCGCCGAAGTCCTTGATCTTCTCATCCGATACGCCTTTGTCCGAGAGTATGTCTTCGATGTCCTCAATCAGGACCTCTGCTATCTCGGATGGATTTTCTTCATGAACCGCCTCAGCCTTCGCAGACAGCTTCGCCTGAAGCGATGTCACAACATCCAGACTGCACTCCTTTCCGAGGGATTCAGCGAGAGTAAAATTGAAAGTTTCCTTCTGAACATCCGCAGCCATAGGCGGATTATCTATCATAAATAACGCGGTAATCAGCTCACCGTGATTTACAGATGTGCTTTTTGTATAGTACTGAGCCTGATAAATGTCTGAGCTTCCTTCATCCAGTCCCGGGAATACGAATCCGAGAGCAGGTGGTGCAAGAAGTGTTCCGGTTGAGATCCCCCTGAACTCCTGCTGCCCCGGCAGATACTGCAGAGCGGCCTTTGATGTCTTCACCGGGCAGATTGCGCAGATAAAGTACTCAAACTGCTCACTTGACTCTTCAGACCATTCTTCACCTTTGACATCTTTGCTCTTGAGATCGTATGTATCTGCTGCAAGTATAATAACATAGCTCTCACCGTCCATATCAAGTGCTTCAATGATCCTCTGATACAGCAGCGTTCTCATGTTTTCGTCTTTTAACTGTGTGCTTTTGAGCGCCATGAGGAGTTTGTGTTCATCGCTGCTCCCCACCTTGCCTGTCGGGAACTCCACAGTGATCTGATTCCTGTCAGCCTTGCCCGAAAGCACTTTTTTGAGGATCGCGGCATACATTTCGCGTTCCTCTGTCTCCATATCAAGCACCGGTATCTCCATTGTCGTAACGTTTTCACCGGCTGCATTGACGTAGCATCCGTATATGCTTCTGAAATTATTCAGGGTTGTATCTATTCTTCTTCTTAGCCTTCTGATTTCTTCAGTTCTCATTTACTCCCCACTTCTTACTCCACAGCTCCATGATTTCGCCGTTATGCTCCGGCTTCATAAGGCGAAGTGCCCAGATTGCTGCAAATGCTGCGGCTGCAACGGTTATCCAGTCTCCTATACCCATACCTACCATAACACCGCCGCTGCCTGACAGATCGACACGTACCATCTCCATGAAATCCACGCTCCAGTGGCCTAAAATCGTCGGCCAAAGGTTCCCGGTACGCAGATATACTGCGCCGAAGAGCATTCCTACGCCGATTGCATATACAGCCTGGATCAGAACTGAAAACGGATCTCCACCTGCTATGATATTTGACAGATGTAACAGCCCAAACACGATTGATGACAGCCAGAATATGACTTTTATCTGACGTTCCGATTGGATCTTTCTCATATAGTTGGCTACGCCCAGTCCACGGAACATGATTTCCTCACCAAAGCCCGGCGCGGTTGCTCTCAGAAGAGCAATGATCACGCTGCCGGTACCGAGTGTTATCCAGCTGACTATACTTCCGATCCAGTGGAAAATCAGGAACGGCAAAAGCATCAGCAGACCTTCCTTAAGCCCATACTTATGCAGACAACCATCATAAACAGGTTTGAACCAAAGCTTAAATATCAGAAGAGCAAGAAGCGCTGCCAGTGCTACCCCCACTCCCATTGAAGAGTCAACAGTTCTGCCCATTGACATTGTTTCAACAGTATAATCCGGGATAACCGTTCCGAGCAATTTGTCAATCTGGCTCCCCAGACTTTCGAACAAAGAAACAAAGATCGCAAGTAAAAAATAGCCTATTATCGTGTGATCCAGTACCTTGTGTTGTCTCTCTTTCATATTCTTAAATGCCTCCGAATATAATTATTTAATGCATAGTGCATTATCTTTTATTCTTGGGAAACCAGGGCTTCTACCTGCTCTCTCTTTTCATTCAGCACGCAGCCGCCATTATGGTCATCCGCAAGGATATCGCTGCTTCTGAGCGCTGTGAACAGCTTCGAGGAAAGAGCCTCCTTAAGAGAAGTGTCCCTGACGTTGATGTCCGAGTATGGCGAGAACGGGCATGGCTCGGCTCCGCCGTGCGAGTTTATGTGGAAGAAGCCGCGTCCGGCTGCCAGACAGCCTCCTGAACTCTTCTCGTCGCCCGGGAAAGATATATATATCATATCATTCTTGCTGCATCTAAGTTCAGCAATTCTTCCGGCCATTTTTTCGCGATCCTCATCATCAGGCGCGAGATGAGTACCTTCGTCCGTGACAGGCACAAATTCTATGTAGAATACAGCTTTACAGCCGCGCGACCTTAACGATTCCAGGAAAGCGTCAGAGAAGACCTCATCAAGATTCTCTTTAGTTACTGTTACAGATACTCCA
>JAFQZQ010000041.1 GCA_017405845.1 Mogibacterium sp.
ACGCGGTCAAACGCCTCTTTTATCTCATCACGAAGATCGGGCGCTCCGCTATAGAACAGTTCAAGTATCTCCTCCTCGCTTAGTATCGCTATGTCGAGTTCCTGCCAGTATCCGTTGCCGAATACCGCTTTGCCTATTCGGAGAGCTGTCTTCTCATCAAACAGCGATCTGAGATAGTCCATCCCATCGAAGCCCAGAAGCACATTGCCTATGTCAAAAACTATGTTCCGGATCATTTGTCAGCTCCATTCCCGTGATCAGCCAGGCGGCCGGTACGATCTGCAAGAGCGTAGAACCATTTAAGGCGCTGAGCAGACTCACTGAAGGCTTCTTCTACGTTGTCTCCCGGCATCTTCCACGTCCAGTTGCCCTCAGGGACTCCCGGCACGTTCATGCGGGCTTCTTCTCCAAGCATCAGCACATCCTGTATCTGCAGCATTGCCAGTCCTGCCGGGCTCTCATATATCTTACGTATGACCGCGAGCGCCTCTACAGTGCTGCCCATCTCTCTTGCTTCGCCTTCATGATATCCGTATTCTGCGAAGTTCTCGCCGGATCTCTCTCTCAGGTAACCGAGCAAGGTGTTGTTGTCGTGCGTTCCGGTGTAGAACGCCCTGTGTGCAGCTTTTTCAGGCTTCTTCTCGCACATCTCCTTCATGTGATTTGCTGTGAACTGCCAGATGTCCATTCCCGGCAAACCGCTGAGCTTCAGCAGGTTCTTTACACCGGCATCCAGATGTCCGAGATCTTCGACCAGAAGCTTCAGCCCGAAGCCTTCCGCTCTGAGTACACCGCGCACATCTGCCAGGAACCTGAGGCCTGCGCTGTGCTGCCAGCTTCCCTCCTTCGGGTCTCCCCCTTCAGGGATCGCATAGTACTCCGAGAGTCCTCTGAAATGGTCTATCCTGAGTATGTCAAAGCGTTCTGCACACTGGCGGATACGCCTAAGCCACCATCCGTAACCGTCAGCCTTCAGCACATCCCAGTCGTATAGCGGGTTTCCCCAATCCTGACCTACATCGCTGAATGCATCAGGCGGTACTCCTGCGTGCACGCTCTGTATTCCTTCATCATTCATCCTGAAGATATGCTTGTTTGCCCACACATCGGCCGAATCCGCAGCCATGTACATCGGAAGATCGCCCATCATGCGTACTCCCTTTGAATTTGCGTAGGCTTTAAGATCGTTCCACTGCATGTAGAAGCAATACTGCTCACCAACAAGCTTACTGGCCTTAAGCCTTTGCTCCTCCGTAAGCGTGCTGATGAATTCAAGCGCATCAGCATTTCTGTATTTAAGCGGCCACTCATACCACGGCTTGCTTTCGTTCATTTCCTTCAGCAGGTTGAACGCGATGTAGTCGTTGAGCCAGTATGAGTTGTCCTTTATGAATCCGTAATAACCTTCAGTGTCAGGGAGCTCATCATAGTCTATGAACGAAGGATCTCCCGCAAATGCAGCGAAGCTGCTGTATGGAGAGTTTCCCATGCCTGCAGGGTTCAGCGGAAGCACCTGCCAGATGGTGAATCCTGCAGAAGCTATCTTGTCGACGAAGTCTCTCGCACCCTTTCCGAGTTTTCCCTCAGGTAGTGAGCTTATGTGGCATATAACACCGGCACTTCTGCCGAGTTCCTCGCCATCAGGCTTCTTTTCCCTGATGCTGATCACCATCGCGGAAAGGCTGTCCATGTGTATGACGCCGAGACTTCCCTCTTCATCGAGCGGAAGTTCCTCCGACGACAGCAGCTCGAGGGCATAAGCACCTTTGAGGGCATCAATGCCTCTAAGGTCTACTTCCGCCGGGCTGTATCTTCTGCTTGCAAGCACAAGGATGGTCTCCGCAGTACCGGCAGAATCCCTGCCCGTACGCGTGAATGCCATTATGTCTTCGTCTATTCCGTTAGTGCCGGAGAGGAACTCAAAGTCGCCGTCCTTAAGGGCGGGGTGTTCATCATACAGGAGGCCGAGCATCCTGTAGTGGTATCCGAGATCGAGGTTTTCAAAGCCCCATGGGAATCCGCTCCTGTTTGCCGGATCGGTTCCGCCCATCAGGCCGGCCTCATCACCGTAGTAAATGCACGGTACTCCCGGCAGGCAGTACTGCAGTGTCGAAAGCACCTTCACCTTTTTGGTAGCAGCACTGTAATCTTCTTCGGCTGCCATCATGGTCATGATGCGGGCTCTGTCGTGGCTCCCGATCAGATTGAGCGCTCCGTAGAGGTTCTCAGGCGGATAGTTCTCAGCAATGCTCATAAACCTGTCGACTGCCCCGGATGAACCTATGGTGTAGTTGATGTAGTCGAGCAGTATCTCTCTCAGCGGATAGTGCATCGTTGAATCGAGCTCATCGCCCATGAAGTATTTGCGGCGTTCACCATAGCTGATCTTGTTGCTGGCATCCTCCCACACCTCGCCGAGCAGCAGCCCGTCAGGGTCGACAGCCTTTATTCTTACACGCGTCTCAGCAATAAACGAGTCCGGTAATTCGTCCGCAACATCGAGTCTCCATCCTGAAGCGCCCTTCTTCATCCAGTGAGCGACAACTCCGTCCTCTCCAAGGATGTATTTCCTGTAATCAGGATCATTCTCGTCCACTTCAGGCAGGTCCTCTACGCCCCACCAGCTGATATAACCGCAGCGCTGTGTCTTGTCGAACTTGTACCATTTTCTGTATGGCGAGTCCTCATTTCCCCAGGCTCCGGCTTCATGCTCTTCGTCAGGACGCATCCTTGAATAATTGCCTTCCTTATCGAAGTATATGCTGTCCGCACCAGTGTGGCTGAACACACCATCGAGTATGATGCGCATGCCCCTCTCCCTTGCCGCAGCGGCCAGATCTTCGAAATCGGCATCTGTTCCGAGGGCGGCGTCTATGTGCATGTAGTTTCCGGTATCATAGCGGTGGTTCGAGGACGCCTCAAAGACAGGGTTCAGGTAAATGCAACTGACTCCAAGTGATTTGATATAGTCGAGCTTCTCCTCTATTCCCTTGAGGCTTCCGCCCATCATCGGCCACTCTGTCACCTTACCGGTCTCGTCGCGCACATAGAATGCTGCACGGGTCCAGTCCTCCTGGATGACGCGCTTCATATCGCTGCGCCTGTCATTGATTTTCTTATTAGCTTCTTCGGTTCTCTCGTGCCAGTCCTCATCACGGGCAAATCTGTCAGGGAATATTTGGTAGACTATACCGTCTTTGTACCATTCAGGCACTTCGGCTGCCTTGAATACCGTGATCTGATAGCGGTGAGGATCATCCAGATAGGTCCTTCCCTCACCTCCGAGATTCTCGGTATTGTTTCCATAGTATACGATTGCCCTGCTGTCATCTTGCTCGATTTCGATCTCGAATGCATACCAGACCAGGCAGCCTTCGTCAGGCAGCGGAAATGTCGCAGTGTATCTGCCGTTTCCGGCATCAGCCATTTCCTGATAGTGTATCTCCGTATCGTCTCCGAGCCAGAGCATGAGTCTCACGCTCTCCGGAACCGGATCTTTTATGTCAATAGCAAGAGAGACCTTCGTGCCGGTTTCCGCCGCTCCGAAGGGCTCTCTGTATTCAGCTTTTCTTGAATTGTGTATTATCTTCATATTCTCTATTTCAGCAGGCCGGCGTATAGCTCGCGGTACTTCTCAGCTGATTCTTCCCAGCCGAAATGCATCGAAATCGCATTCTGCTGAAGTTCCTTCCAGGTATCTTTCTGGCCTGACCAGAGGCCGAGTGCAAGGTCTACTGCATTACGCAGGCCATTTGCGTCGAAATCCTTGAACGAGAATCCGTTAGCCATATTGCCGTAATCCCAGTACCCCTTTACCGTATCTTTCAGTCCGCCCGTCTCTCTTACAAGAGGCAGCGTGCCGTAGCGCATGGATATCATCTGCGCAAGCCCACAAGGCTCAAAATCCGAAGGCATCAGGAACACGTCAGCTCCTGCGTAGAACCTTCTCGACAGCTTCTCGTCGAAGGTGATGCGTGCTGCAAACCTCGACTGATTATGATAAGCAAAGTCAGCCAATGCATGCTCGTAGAGATAGTCACCTGTTCCGAGTATTGCAAGCTGCATGTTTCTCTCCCTGAATTCAGGCATCAGCTCAGCCATCAGGTTTGCACCCTTCTGTGTTGTAAGGCGGCTCACCATGGCAAACAGCGGCACATCAGGATCCTCTTCGAGTCCGAGTTCCCTTTGAAGAGCCAGCTTATTGTCTGTCTTCTTTTCAAGGCTGTTCCCATCGAAGTTGAACGGGATAGCCTTGTCTGTCTTCGGATCGAAACTCTTGAGATCGATGCCGTTGATGATTCCGCTCAGTTTGCTGTGGATCTGCTGGAACAAGCCCTCAAGGCCTTCTCCGTATCTGGCTGTGCATATCTCTTCTGCGTAAGTAGGACTTACTGTCGTAACAGCATCAGAGTAGATGACCGCGCCTTTCAGGAAGTTGACCGCATCGAAGTGCTGCATCTGCTCTTCAGCAGGGGTCCCGCCCAGTCCGCATACATCGCCGGTTACATACTTGCTGTACATTCCCTGAAACTTCAGGTTGTGAATGGTGAACACAGTCTTTATTGGGTCAAACAGCGGATCACCGCTGTAAAGCTCCTTTAAATATACCGGTATCAATGCGGTATGCCAGTCATTGCAGTGTATAATATCCGGCTTGAAGTTCTTCGCAATGTACTTCACAGTCTCGATCACGGCTTTCGAGAAAAAAGCTACTCTTTCGGCATCGTCGAATTCGCCGTATACCTGACTGCGTTTAAAATAGTACTCGTTATCGAGGAAGTAGTACTTGACCCCGCCCCTCATGAGCGTAAACAGTCCGCAGTACTGATTTCTCCATCCCAGCGGCACCTCGTAACTCGTTACGAATTTCATCCTGCTTCTGTACTCCTCAGGTATTGACCCGATGAGAGGCAGGATCACCCTCGCATCGAACTCATCATTCTTCAGATGGACAGGCAGAGCCCCGGATACATCTCCGAGGCCGCCGGTCTTTATGAAAGGTGATGCTTCAAATGCCGCGAAAAGTATATTTTTCTTAGCCATGTCATACCCCATTTTATTTAATTAAATAGTCGTATTCTTGCCGATAATGACAGGCTCCCTCTCGCCGCCATAGATCTTTACGCCAGGATTGACCGTTACATACTTGTCTGCGATCACGTTGTCGAGTACTGCGCCTTCACCGATGGTGCCATGCATCATGATTACAGAGTTGCGTACCACAGCACCCTTTGCGATGTGGCAGCTTCTGAAGATAACGCTGTTCTCCACTCTGCCCTCTACGATGCATCCGGTCGAAATGACGGAATTCCTTACATCTGCTTCAGGATAGTGGAATACAGGCGCCTCGTCCTGTGCTTTTGTAAAGACTGGTCTTTCAGGGTTGCAGAACACCTCATTACGGATATCGTAGTCTGTCATTCCCTGGTTTACCTTGAGGAACTCCCATGGATTCTTGATCTTTCCGAGATATCCCCTGAACTCGAAAGTACCGATGTCGATGCTGTCCTTGTTATCACGGATCAGTTCGATCATATCCATGTATTCGAGCGCCTTATACCAATTCAGGAAGTCAACCATGTAAGTCCTGTTGATGATGAAACAGTCTGCAAAGTAGTTGGACCATCCGAAGCTCTCATTATGAATAGCAGTCACATCACCGTTTTCGTTGATGTCGAGGAAGTATCCGTGGAATTCCTCGCCTCTAGGTACCTTTTTGTACATCATGGTGATCTGCTTGCCGGATTCTGCATGAGCCTTGATGAACGGTGTGAAATCCATATTGCAGACATCTGTACTTCCAGACATTATTACGTAATCGGCATCATCTTTATAGAAGAATCTGTCGCACTTGAGCAGATCTCTCATGAGGAATCTGCTGCCTGACTTCTGCATGCCATATACTGAGCCCGGCATTACAAACAGACCGCCTCTTTTGCGGGCGAGTGACCATGGGTTACCTACGCCGATATGGTCAATGAGTGAGCCTGAATCAGCAGGCGCTATTACGCCGACAGTAGTAATGCCTGCGTTTGCCATATTTGAAAGTGCAAAGTCGATGAGCCTGTATCTGCCACCATAAGGGAGCGATGCCAGGGTTCTGTTTTCAAGCAGTTTGCCGAATTCGCTGCTGCCATAGTTTGCGGAAATAAGTCCGATCGTTTTCATGTTCCTGTATCCTCCTTTCCTATATAGACAGATTTGTCTTGCCGTAAACCTGTACGTTGCCGTCAGGATCACCGATTACTGCATTGTCTTCAACGACAGCGCCTTCATTGATGATCGCCTTCGTGATGCGGCAGTTGCGGCCTACCCATGCGTTAGGAAGGATGATCGAGTCCTCGATTACTGATCCGGCACTAACAACAGCGCCTGAACCCAGTATGGAGTGATTTACACTTCCGTAAACCGTGCATCCGTTGCAAATAAGCGAATTGCGGATATTGGCTTCGCGGCCGATATACTGCGGCGGGAACATGTTGGCATTGGAGAATACCCTGTCTTCTCCGGTGAAAACGTTGATGTTGTCTACGTTGTCCATCAGATCCATCTGACTGTCGTAATAACTCTGTACAGTACCGACGTCTCTCCAGTATCCGGCAAACCTGTATACCGTCAGTTTCTTTCCTTCGCCCAGAAGCTTCGGAATGAGATCTTTTCCGAAGTCGTGAGATGAGCCTTCTGTCTCATGGTCTTCAAGCAGTGCCTTGCGCAGGACATCCCATTTGAAGATGTAGATTCCCATCGAAGCGAGGTTGCTGTCCGGTTCCTTCGGTTTCTCGGAGAATTTAACGATATTGCCCTGATCATCGGCCGTCATGATTCCGAATCTGCTGGCTTCTTCCCAAGGTACCTCGATAACCGATACTGTAAGATCTGAATTGTTCTTTTCATGCTCTTCGAGCATGAGATTGTAGTCCATCTTGTAGATATGGTCTCCTGAAAGGATCAGTACGTTCTCAGGATTGTACATATCAATGAAGTCGATGTTGTGGTAGATGGCATCTGCAGTGCCTTCATACCACTCTCCGCCTGTAGCTCCGGCATAAGGTGGCAGTATATGCACACCGCCGTCAGCAACAGCCATGTCCCACGATTCGCCTGTTCCGACGTATCTGTTAAGGATGAGTGGTTTGTACTGCACCAGTATTCCTACTGTGTCAATCCCGGAATTGACACAGTTCGAGAGGCCGAAGTCGATGATACGATACTTGCCTCCGAAGGAAACCGCCGGCTTGGCAATATTGGTAGTCAGGTCGTAAAGCCTGCTGCCCTGCCCTCCGGCCAGGAGCATTGCTAACATTTTTTTCTTTTTCATTCTTTCCGCCTCCCGTTCTGTTTAAATTATATATTCCAGATATCTTTTGCGTATTCTGCGATGGTGCGGTCACTGGAGAAGAATGCGGAGTTGGCGATGTTGGCCAGCGACATGCGAGCCCACTTTTCCTTTTCTCCATATATCTTATCCATGTTTTCCCACGCCTTTACATACGAATCGAAATCTCCGAGCACAAAGTATTCGTCGTTGCTTCTGAGCAGAGCATCATAGATGCCCCAGAAGTTGTAGTCGCTGCGCTTGAATGTACCATCGATAAGCTGGTTCGTCATGCGCTGCAGCCTTGGGTCCTCACTTACGACATACTGCGCAAAGTATCCGCCGTGCTTGTAGTAGCTCTCAGTTTCTTCTGAAGAATAACCGAAGATGCAGATATTATCCATGCCTGCAAGCTGGCTGATCTCAACATTGGCTCCGTCCATGGTGCCGAGTGTGACCGCTCCGTTCATCATGAACTTCATGTTGCCCGTGCCGCTGGCTTCCTTGCCGGCTGTAGAGATCTGCTCACTTATGTCAGCTGCAGGATAGATGAGCTGAGCGTTGGATACGCAGAAATTCTCTATGAACACAACTTTGATCCTCTTGCTCACCTCAGGGTCGGAATTGACCATGTCTGCGAGGCTGTTGAGGAACTTGATAACTTCCTTGGCAAAGGCATAACCCTGTGCTGCCTTGCCGGCGAAGATGAATGTATAGTTGTGGATCGGAAGATTCGGATTCTCTTTAAGTCTGTTGTAGAGATCAAGAATCTTGAGTCCATTGAGGAGCTGCCTCTTGTAGGCATGTATCCTCTTTACCTGTACGTCGAATACCGAATCAGGATCAACTTCGATTTCCATGTGGTCTGCAATGTACTTGGCAAGTCTTTCCTTGTTCTTTCTCTTTACAGCCATCAGTTCATCGAGGAAGGCACTGTCCTGAGCGAATTCCTCGAGCCTCTTGATCTGCTCAAAATCAGTCTGCCAGTCGGTACCGATGTTGGTGTCGATGAGATGTGCCAGGCCCGGATTTGCCTGCATCATGAATCTGCGGTGGCTTATTCCGTTGGTCTTGTTGTTGAACTTATTCGGCTGAAGCTCATAGAACTTCTGGAATACAGTCTTGGTAAGAATGTCGCTGTGAAGAGCCGATACTCCATTTACGGAATGGCTTCCGATCACAGACAGGTTTGCCATCTTTACCTCATTGTCCCAGAGCGGCGATGTTTCGCGGCTCAGCACATGCCAGTCATCAGCTTCAAGCGGAAGACCTGCCTGCCAACGTCTGTTGATCTCGTCGATTATCATGTAGATCCTAGGCAGCAGCTGCTGGAAGCTAGGGATATTCCACTTCTCAAGAGCTTCCGGAAGTACTGTGTGGTTTGTGAACGAAGTAGCTGCTCTTACGATTCTCCAGGCATCGTTCCACTCGAGTCCTTCCTCGTCGATGAATACTCTCATGAGTTCCGGAATACACATCGTAGGATGTGTATCGTTGATGTGGATCTGTATCCTTTCAGGGAACTTATCCCACTGATCCACTCCGTAGCGGGACTTATAATCTCTGATGATCATACCGATACCGGCAGCTACCAGGAAGTACTCCTGTCTGAGGCGCAGCTGCTTACCGATGCCGTTCGTGTCATCCGGATACAGAATGCTCGTAATTGCCTCTATTTCGCTGCGCTCTTTCATCGCTTCGCTGTAATTGCCGGCGTTGAAAGCGTTCATGTCAATGGTATCGTGTACCGGCTGAGCGTCCCAAAGGTGAAGAGTGTTGACCGTACGGCCACCGAAGCCAAGAATAGGCACATCGTAAGGTACGGCTCTGATAGTCGTATAATCGACATGCTTATACTGCATCTCTCCATCCTTGAGTGATCTTTCGACCTTTCCGCCAAATCTTACGATTACGGAATCATACGGCTTTGCCTGCTCCCAGATGTAGCCTTCGTCGAGCCATGCATCCGGCTGCTCGATCTGATATCCGCTGACTATTCTCTGCTTGAAAAGACCGAACTTGTATCTCAATCCCATTCCATCGCCCTTGATACCGAGCGCTGCCATTGAATCGAGGAAGCAGGCTGCAAGTCTTCCGAGACCGCCGTTTCCGAGACCCGGATCCGGCTCTACCTCGAGCAGTGTTTCGAGCTCTGTACCGAACTCCTTGAGACCTTCAGCAGCGTAGTCTGTAAGGCCGAGATTGAGCAGGTAATTCCCCATAAGCTTTCCGATAAGGAACTCCATGGAGAAGTAATAAACCTTCTTATCCTCGTTCTTCTTCTGTCCCGACAGTATTTCTACTGCGCTTGTTTTTTCAGCTGCCTCGCGCTCTACCAGTTTAGCGAGGACAGCGAATTTGTCCTTGTCATTCAGATGTTCAGGATCTCTTCTGAACATTTTGTTTGCGATACGTTTGTACTCTTGTTTGAAATCGTCTTTGTTTCTAATCATCTGAATCCTTTAATGACCCTTTCTTTTATAGTTTTTCTTGAATATTGCAGCTCCGACAACAGGCATCTTTATTGTTATAGAATATGGCATGCCATGCCTTGGTTTCTTTTTGGCACGTACCTGACGTGTATTAACTCTGCCGCTTCCGGCATATTTTACATTGTCGGAGTTGATTATCTCTTTATAGTAGCC
The DNA here is from genome assembly GCA_017405845.1 of Mogibacterium sp. Classification (GTDB taxonomy): domain Bacteria; phylum Bacillota; class Clostridia; order Peptostreptococcales; family Anaerovoracaceae; genus Crickella. The sequence goes on from JAFQZQ010000041.1 coordinate 9,961, forward strand.
CGGTTCCGGTACACCTATCTCAAATTCATCGAACGCTTCAACGCCCATGTTGAATGCGCATATGAGCAGTTCGCCCGGATCGTCTTCTGAGGTTCCTCTGGAGCGTCTCAGGAATGTGATCACTTTCTGCCTTCTGTCGTCCGGATCGATCCATTTGAATCCTTCCCAGCTGTTGTCATCCGACCACAGTGCCGGATTCTCAGTGTAGATGTGGTTGAGATCCTTAATGAATCTCTGATGCTTTTCGTGGTTCTCATATCCGAGGAGGAACCACTCCAGGCCTTCATACTCACGCCACTCAATGAACTGCGCTATCTCATGGCCCATGAAGTTGAGCTTTTTGCCCGGATGTGTCATCTGATACATCGCAAGCAGTCTCGTACCGGCAAACTGTCTCCAGATATCTCCAGGCATGCGCCCGATAAGGCTCTTCTTACCGTGCACTACTTCATCGTGCGAGAGTGGAAGGATATAGTTTTCGCTGTAAGCATACGTCATGGAGAACGTCAGCTTGTTGTGAGCGCCTTCTCTCCACGGGAAGTCGGTAGACATGTACTCAAGTGTATCATTCATCCAGCCCATATTCCACTTATAATGGAATCCCAGACCTCCGTTTGAAGGCGGCTGTGTGACCATAGGCCACGCTGTGCTCTCTTCTGCAACAGTAAAGACACCCTTGGTGTTGTTGCCGATCATGTAGTTGAACTCCTTAAGGAACTCTACTGCATCAAGATCGGTCTCGCCGCCGTATTCGTTGAATCTCATTTTCGATTTATCGCTGATACCGAAGTTCAGGTAAAGCATGCTTGTGACTCCGTCTACTCTGAGACCGTCGGCATGGTACTCATCGAGCCAGTACATCGCGTTCGAAAACAGGAAGCTCCTCACCTGAGGTCTGCTGAAATCGAATTTGTATGTGCCCCAGTCAGGATGCACAATACTTTCATAGAGCTTGTCTCCATTGAAGTCTCTGAGGCCGTGATCGTCAGGGCAGAAATGTCCCGGAACCCAGTCAAGAATGACTCCAATGCCCTCCTTGTGGAACGCTTCGATCAGGTACTTGAGACCGTGTGCAGATCCATACCTCGAAGTCGGTGCGTAGAAGCCCGTTACCTGATATCCCCAAGAAGCGTCAAGCGGATGCTCCATGACAGGCAGGAACTCGACATGCGTATATCCCATTTCTTTTACGTAAGGCACGAGCATGTCAGCAAGTTCTCTGTAAGTGTAGAATTTGTCTTCACCCTCAGGCTTCTTCCATGATCCGAGATGGCACTCGTAGATGTTCATCGGTGAAGTGAAGCTGTTCTTGGACTCTCTGGCTTTCATCCACTCCTCATCGTGCCACTCATACCACAGCTCTGTAATGATAGAGTCAGTCCCGGGCCTTCTTACATTCATGAAGGCGAATGGGTCAGCTTTGGATAAGTGTGTACCCTTTGCTGTCTCTATCTCGTATTTATAGTGGTCTCCTGCCTTTGCACCAGGTACGAAGCAGGTCCAGACTCCTGTATCACCGATGGATTCCATAACAGCCGAACTATCCCAGCCGTTAAAGTCGCCGGTCACTCTGACCGATCTGACATCAGGGGCCCACAGCGTGAACTGCACACCTCCGTCCGCTATATGCGCACCGAAAGTTCTGTAAGCGTGATAAAGTTTACCTGTGTTGTACAGATACAGGAGCTCATTTGTGATTTGTTCTCTTGTGTTGCTCATAGTTTTGCCCTTTTGCGTATCAGATTTCTACGTCGTAATCTATTCTGCGTGCGCGAGGATAAAATCCCGCCCTGTAGTCAGCCGCCGACATCTTCTTAATTGTGGTAATCGCAGAGACGTACAGTATCACTACGAATATAAGCAGCGGCATGGTGCCTCTCTCTCCCAGGAAAGCAAATGTATCGTACGTGCCGTGTATAAGCATCGGCACCAGAAGTGACAGCAGTGTGTATCCGATTTTCGCACCATTGTTGCCGAGGATACTCGCTTTTTTGGAGTACGAGTAGAACACTCCCATGAAAACTCCGCAAAATGCGTGGAGCGGTATGGCAGTGAACGCTCTTACGACCGCTGTCTGGAATCCGTACATCGCTACATAGTTGATGTTTTCGTATATCGCAAATCCGACAGCAGACGACACGCCATATACTATGCCGTCAAACCTGTAGTTAAAGCCCTGATAATTCCATGAGCCTAACTTCATGGCGATAAACTTTACTATTTCCTCAACTAATGCGGCCATACAGAACGACGTGATAAGCGCGTATTCCAACGATCCCTTCGGATACTGCGGCAGGTACTGGCTCTCAAGCTGCTCCAGGAAGGCAGCGGCAAAGCAGGAAAGTACGCCGAAGAAGATGATCCTCATGATCAGACCGGCAGGCTCCTTCTCCACCTTGTCCTTTCTGTATACATAAATAATTATCAGCAGGCCGGGTATGATGGCCAAAGCCATAAGACTTCTGTCCATTTGCAAATCACTCCCCTTTTTCTTCTAAATCCTCTGAACCCTACAGGAATGTCAGAGTTTATCTCTGTTGTTTCTGTAAAGCAGGAGTATGTACCAGATGCAGAATGCAAGAAGCACGCCTCCCAGTATTTTCAATATAATTGTCATTAATTTCCCCCTTCGTATCAGTAAATCTCTCTGATACCGCCTCCAACGAACTGATCGTACAGGGCCTCGAGAGTTTTGATCTGCTCACGGATCTCCGCGCCATTGTCTGTATCCCTGATCCTGAGTCTGACAGGTTCGGTGTGGACCAGATGCATTATCGGTCTGTGGAAATCCTGAGTGCCGTCTTCACGCATCGGCTCATAAGGCTGATGCTCGGCAAGGTACATATGCTTCGAAGTCATTATTGCCGTATATCCGGCGATACCAGTCGTCTTGTGATATGCCTTTGAAATACCTCCGTCAATAACGAAGAGTTTGCCGTTGGCCTTGATAGGCGTTTCGCCCTTCACGAGCTTTACCGGAACATGTCCGTTCAGTATGACTCCGTGATCAGGATCAAGACCGAAATCCTTGAGGATCTTAACAGCGATCTCTTCCTTGTCGATCAGTTTATAGTAAGATATCTTATTCTCTTTATGCGTTGACTTGTCTTCGATGAAATACCTCTCGAATGTTGTCATCTTATCCTTGCCGAACAGCGGGGAATCCTCGGAAAGCCACAGGTACCACATTATCGATGCTGCTTCTGCAGATGTTCTGCCATCAGGCTGCTTGCCGCGGGCGTCTCTGATCATCTGATCAAGCTTGCGCATATATGCGGCTCCTTTGTACTTCTTTCCTTCGATCTCCACCGGCTTGAAGTTGCCGCGCTCGTTGAGGATCATGCATCCGTGATACAACAGGTTGCCGTTCTTGATCTTGAAGAGCGATCCGTGAGTGAACATGTAGTTGATGTGTCTCTGCAGCTTCTCCGAATTGAGTATCGATGACTCGAGAGCTACCATTACCTCTTCTTCCTGCGCGGTCAGCTTGTAAGGGTCGTTAGGATCTACTGTCGGAAGGTTCATGTCCCTCATCGGCCACTCAACTCCTTCGACCGTGACAGTTCCCTTTTCGAAGTCGATGGCTTCAAGGAGATTCCTGTGTTCGAGGTGATATTCAGGATGAGCCTTGATTTCCTGACCTTCGATCTTGAACTGGATGATGGAGATCATCTTGTGCATCTTTGCAGCAAGTGAAGGCGGAATAGGGTCGTATTTATTGGTTTCAAGCACGTTAGGCTTGAAGAATTCGCAAGGATCGTCCTTGTATATATGCGCTGCCAGCGATGCAAGCGGACGCAGATTGAATCCGTAGCCTACTTCGAGCATATCGAAATTGTTGTAACGGACATTTATGCGGATCATCGTGGCTATGCACGCCCTGTTTCCGCAGGCTGCGCCCATCCACAGGATATCGTGGTTGCCCCACTGGATATCCACACCGCGGTTGGCCATGAGATAATCCAAGACAACGTGGGATTTAGGACCTCTGTCGAAGATGTCTCCGATTATATGAAGCCTGTCGACAACCATATTGGCTATGGTCTCTGTAATGTCGATAATGAACTCCCTGGCCGCATCGTACTCTATTATAGTATCGATGATCTCGTCATAGTATTTATGTCTGTCCAGAACATTATCGGCAAACAGGAGCTCGTCCATTATATATGACGAGAATACAGGCAGACGTTTCTTTACCTTAGATCTGGTGTACTTGTTGGATACAACACGGCAGATCGCGATGAGTCTTCTGATCGACACCTTGCACCAGGCGTCAAAATCCTTCTCGCTCTTCTCCCGTCTTGCCATCTCTGCCTCAGGATTGTAAATAAGCGAGGCAAGAGCATCGCACTCACTTTCGGTCAGGATGTTGCCGAAGACCTCATCGATCCTCATGCGGATCATTCCCGAACCGCTTCTTACGAAGTGGTGGAAGGCATCGTACTCACCATGGATGTCGCTGAGGAAGAACTCAGTAGCCTTAGGAAGAGCAAGGATCGCTCTGAGGTTGATGATTTCGGTCCTTACGCTTCTGCGGTTTGGATATTTCTCCGCCAGGAGCTTGAGATAATTGATATCAGGCATGACGTCCTCCGTTTCTTTCTGATCAGTCGTTAGAAATCTTCATGATGTCGGCTCCGAGAGCCTTGAATTTGCCTACGAAATCTTCGTAGCCTCTTTCAATGTGATATATCTCGCTTATCTCTGTAGTCCCCTTCGCCGAAAGGCCGGCAAGAACCATAGCCGCTCCGGCCCTCAGGTCGGTGGCTCTTACCTTTGCACCTTTGAGTTGCTTTCCTCCCGGTACAAGAGCTTCTCTGTTTTCAATTATTATGTCTGCTCCCATGCGGTTGAGCTCAACTACATGCATGAACCTGTTCTCGAATACGGTCTCCCTGACGACACTGCTGCCGTTGACCGTTGTGAGGAAGGCCATGAACGGCGACTGAATGTCTGTAGGGAAGCCCGGATAAGGAAGGGTCTTGATGTCAGTAGCATTGAGCTCTCTGTCTCTCGCGTCAACATAAATGCCGTCCGGAGTGACTTCAACGTCTACGCCGCACTCCTTGAGCTTCGCCATGATAGGTCTGACGTGACCCGGGAGAGCATTCCTTATAAGGATGTCACCGCGTGTTATGGCAGCAGCGAGCATGAATGTTCCGGTCTCTATCCTGTCAGGGATAGCCGCGTGAATACAGCCCGAGAGCTTCTGAACGCCTTCGATGCGGATCATATCCGTGCCGGCGTATTTGATTCTCGCGCCCATCTTGTTGAGCTGGTTTGCGAGGTCGATGATCTCAGGCTCCTTGGCAGCGTTCTCTATGATAGTCGTACCTGTGGCTGTGGTCGCCGCCATGAGTATGTTTTCCGTTGCTCCTACGCTTGGGAAGTCGAGATAGATGACATCGCCCTTAAGCCCTTCCGGTCCGGCTGATACCGTTACCAGCTCGTTCTCATCATCTTCGACAACTTCTGCACCCAGAGCTCTGAATCCCTTAAGGTGAAGGTCGATTGGCCTTCTGCCTATGGTGCAGCCGCCCGGCATCGGCATTACGATCTTGCCGTGTCTGGCGAGCATCGGTCCCATGGTAAAAAGAGACGCCCTCATCTCCTGCACTAGTTCTCTGTCTCCTTCGCAGGATATGATTTCGGGCGTGCTTATCCTGATGGTGCCCTCTTCGGCATCATCTATCTTTGCTCCGTACTTCAGGAGCATCTTCTTCATAACGCTGACATCTGCCAGATCGGGAACATCCTCGATCACGCAGGTGTCATCTGTCATTATTGTTGCGGCAAGAAGCGGAAGCACCGAATTCTTTGCTCCGCTTATCCATACCTCTCCATGAAGAGGTCCGCTGTTGTTAACTAGGATCTTTGCCATTAATGGCCTCCTGTGACGATATTATTTTTATGCTGCGTCAGTTGCAGCGCTATTGGCCGCCTTTTTTTCTTTCTTTGCAGCCTTTTTGTCTGCATGCTTGGCATGAGCTTTTTTTATAAGCTTTCCGGCGCCCTTTGCAGCTTTAGATAAAACCTTTGCCTCGGTCTTGACTGCAACGGCAGCTACCTTTGCGCCGGCCTTAGCCAGCTTGAACCTTTTCTGCTCTTTCTTGATAGGCTTTACGGCCTTCTGAATCTTCTTTTCAGCCTTGGCTCCGGCTTTTTCAACTGCCTTCTTAGCCTTCTTTGCCTTTGCTTTTACAGCCTTCTTGTCGATTTTTGCTGCAAGCACAGCTGCGCTCTTTTCAGCCTTGGCTGCAGTCTTAACAGCCTGCTTCTCAGCTTTAGCTGCCTTAAGGGCGATCGCCTTTTCAGTTTTTAACGCCTTTGCTGCTACTGCTTTCTCGACCTTTGCTGCCTTCGCTGCCGCCTGCTTCTCAGTCTTTGCTATCTTTGCGCTGAGTGCGGCTGCTGCAGCGGCAGCTTTGAGCTCTTTTTTCTTCTCGGCCTTTTCTTTCTTCAGCATCAATGCTGCTGTGGCAGCGGCTGCTTTCGCTGCTGCGGCTGCTTCTTTTTTATCGATTTTGGCCTTCTTCCTGGATGCCTTCTTGGATGCTTTTGCGTCCTGCTTCTCAAACTTCTTTGCCTTTTTTGAAGCTTTTTTGCGGGCCTTTTTCTCACGTTCAGCCTGCTTATTAAGCTCCTTTATGGTCTGCTGCGAAGCCTTGATCTCTTTTCTTGCTTTCTTGCGCTCTCTGGATGCAGCCATCGAAGCAAAGAGGCCTGTTCCGGTAAACATTCCGATGACAGCTTTTAAAAGTCCCCATGCCGTGATTCCAACGCCGGCTGCTGTCAGTGCCTTTACTGCTCCGGAAGTATCGGCTGCTATAGCATTGACCGCTCCGATAGCATCGTCGCTCAGCTTGTCGAATCTTCCCTTGACATCATCTACGGCTTCGTTGCCTTTATCGGTAAGAGCCTTGGTTTTCTTGAGCAGCTCTATTGCGTGCTTTGCCATGATAGCCAAAACTACAAGGAATCCAATCAGTACGGCAACAAGGCAGCATGCAATTATCTGATTGATAGTCATTTTATCTCTCCTTATTCCCTACTTGATAACCTTATCTATCACCTTGCCGGCAATCTGGGTTCCTAAGGAAACCACACCGGAGGCAGCTCCTGTTACCTTGGAAACGCCACCCTTTACAGCCTCTGCAGCGTTGTCCATTTTTTCCTTTGCGCCTGCTGCAGCGTTGGTGCTTCCGTCGATTATCGCATTGGCCTTTTTGATCGTGTCGGTCAGATTTGAAACCAGAACAATCAAGAACACAACAAGCACTATCAGCGCTATCAGAAGCACTCCGATCAGCACACCTTTCACACTTACTGAAATCATATGCATTCTCCTTCTTTACCTATCCGGGCAGGCCATCCTGAAAAAGCCCGCAATTATTGATAATATTATATATAGAAGCGCCTCTCTATTCAAGCAAAGCGCCTTCTGCAAAACAAAAAGAGACACAAAAAACTGCGTTTCAGTTTCCGGATGGCCGCAAGTTTTTGCACCGTATTTTTACACTCTCTCATAATACTTGAGGATGGCGTCCGTATATCCGCCGTCCTCTTCATGCACAGCTATCTGCGGCAGCAGGCGGAGCTCTGAACCTGCTCCCCTGATGCCGTGAATAAGCACTATATTGGCGGCAGCGCCTTCCTTAGGCACCACCATCTGCATCTCTTTCGGCTCTATGCCGGCTGTCCTTAACGCGTAAAAAATGTCTGCAAGCCTGTCCGGTCTGTGCACCATGTAAAGGTGTCCGCCTTCTTTGAGCATGCCCGCTGATACCGTTGCAAAATCAGATATATCTGCAGTAGTTTCATGCCTGGCTATATATCTTGCATCCGGATCCTTTGCTCCCGGCTCATCAGGTGTGCGCCTGAAGTACGGCGGATTGCTGATCACAGCATCAAACTCTGCCGCTGCATCTATGTTCTTTATGTCGCAGCATACGAAGTCAATGTGCTCCGTGAGTCCATTCAGCACGCAGGCTCTGTTTGCTCTTTCGATCACATCGCCGTTCACATCGTATCCGGTGATCCTCGCTCCTCTGAGTTTATGAAAAAGAATAAAGGCTGCCACTCCGCAGCCTGTTCCGAGATCGGCTATGTGAAGCGTGCTGCCACCTGCTTTCACAGGCGCCTTTGCTCCGGTATCGCCCGCAGCAAAAGCGGCCAGAAGCACGGCATCCACTCCGTAGCCGGACCCCTTTGTCTGTATTACCCTTAGTCCGCCGAAACCCGTATCGTCAATGCGTTCCATCAGAACTCTCTCATCAGTTGTTCGAGCTCGCGGATCTCTTCCTCATCAACCTCGGCATCGAACATCACCTCGAGCGGCAGATCATCACTGCGATCCTTGCCGGCATTCTTTCCGATGCGTTTGATTTCCTCTTTTCTGAAGGAATGGATCTCCTGCGAGAAGACTTCCTCGCCCGTTTCAGGATCCTTTTCTATAGCGCGGGTGTTGACCTTTCCGTTGAAATAATCAACATTGACTACCTTGGCAAGGCCATCAGGCGTTTCGACTCTTTCGTTATCCTTCGGCATTCCCTTGCGGAGTTCCTTGTAAGTCTTGTCCTCAAAGTTGAGGCAGCACATGAGCCTTCCGCATGTTCCTGATATCTTCGAAGGATTAAGCGAAAGATTCTGCTGCTTGGCCATCTTGATCGATACCGGGTGGAAGTCCGAGAGCCACTTGCTGCAGCAGAGAGGCCTGCCGCAGATGCCTATGCCGCCGAGCATCCTTGCTTCGTCCCTTACACCGATCTGCCTGAGTTCTATCCTGTTTTTGAAGTGTCCCGCCAGATCCTTCGCGAGTTCTCTGAAATCGACTCTGCCGTCCGCAGAGAAGTAGAACACTATCTTGGAGCCATCGATCATGAATTCAACGTCGATCAGCTTCATCTCGAGTCCGTGTTTATCGATCTTCTCCTGGCAGACCCTGAGCGCATCCTCTCTCTTTGCGAGGTTCTCCTTATATTTCTTGAGATCGGAGTCCGTCGCCTTGCGTGTGACAGGCTTCAGCTCCGCTACGAGCTCGGACTCATCTATGTCTCTGTTTGCAATGAGAATGTGACCCAGCTCCATGCCCCTTGCTGTCTCAACAATGACCATGTCTCCGAGTTCGAATGTCTGACCCACCGGGTCAAAGTAATATGTTTTGCCGGTTTTGGCGAATCCTACTCCGACTATTTCAACCATTTTTGTATTTCCTCCGTATCAATGCCCCGTGAGCTCCAGCCGGAGTCTCTTAAGGGCTTTGTTCTTGTCCATATCCCTTTCAATATCAGCACGTGCCTTTTCGCACAGCTCAAGCCTGTCAGCCATCGCCGCAGCCGAATCCCCTGACATCATACGTTCCCGGAAACTCTCTTCCGCACAGTCTATTATCATCAGCGCATCGCTGCGCGTTTTGACACACTTTTCGATCGATTCCCTGAATTCGCAGAAAGCGCCTTCCCCGCCGAGCAACGCTGCAGCTTTCCTGAATGCTTCAGCTTTTTCATTTTCCGCTTCGTCCGGTTCATCATGCTCAGCCTGCAGCCTTATGCTGCTGCATCTGGATCTTACCGTGCTAAGGAGATGATCGGGATTCGATGTTCCCAGAAGCAGAATGACATCAGGACGCGGTTCCTCGAGAGTCTTGAGGAGCTTGTTCTGCACGGTCTCACTCAGACTGTCCGCTTCATCAATTATGCCGATAAGATATCTGCCGTAGGCACCCATGTCGAGTCTGCTGCTGAAAGTATTGGCATCCTCTGTCTTATATCCGTTTTTGCCGCTCATCTGCATGTGAACAACATCCATTGAAGACCCCGCAGCCACCTGCCTGCATGCGTCGCAGCGTCCGCACGGCCTTTCCGATACTTCACTGCACCTGCATTCAAGGCCCATCGAAAGCCTTTTGATGAAGTCATCCCTGCTGCTTCCGGACTTGCCTTCCACTATGTACGCGTGAGCAGAACTCGATCCGCCCGCTATGCTTTTGATGATGGCGTTCAGATGCATCTTTCCCTGCAGAGCTCCTCCAGGCAGCTGTAAATCTTTTCCTTTATCTCCTCAATGGAGCCGGTAGCGTCTATCCTTTTAAATCTGTCAGGCTCAGCCTCCGAAATAGACTTGTAGCCTTCCCGGACCCTCCGGTGAAAATCAGAAGACTCAAGATCGAGTCTGTCAGGGCCTTTGTCGCCGGAAGCTCTGGCTTTGCCTGTTTCCGGGTCTATATCGAGCCATATCGTAAGATCCGGGCTGAGCCCTCCGGTAGCATACTTGTTAACCTCGGCTACCATGCTGCCCAGGTTCCTGCCGTATGCCTGATAAGCGATCGACGAGTCCACAAATCTGTCGCAGATGACTATCTCACCACGCTCGAGAGCAGGTATCACCCTTTCTCTCACATGCTGTGCTCTCGCTGCAGCATAGATGAACATCTCCGTGACAGCTTCCATCTCTGTGTTTTCGGTATCGAGGAGTATCTCTCTGAGTTTCTCGCTTATACGCGGCCCACCCGGTTCTCTGGTATGCATCACAACGAGGCCTCTCTTGTTGAAGAAGCTTTCTATGTTTCTTATCTGTGTCGACTTGCCGGAACCGTCGCCGCCCTCAAGCGTAATGAACAAGCCCCTCATTTCTGATTCTCCTTCTTATCACTCTTCTTATTACTCTTCTTTTTGCTCTTCTTGCTGCTCTTGGCGGATTTCTCTTCGGCAGCGCTCTGTCTGATCGCTTCGTCTTCGATGCCGTTCTTCGCCTTGATATAGTTGAGCATCTGCGAGTAGAAGAATAACGCGAGCGCGATTACCGGCAGAGCTATCAGTATTATCAGTAAAATCTTAAAGATAAACATGTATGTATTCTATCACTCCGTAAATCTCTTTTGGAAATTTCCAATCACTCTGATATTGTCGCTGATTATCATAAAGGCGTTTTCATCGTGCTCCGCGATCAGCTCCCTCAGATGAGGTTCCTCGTACTTGCTTATAACCGTGACCAGCACGTAGGTGCCTTCGCCGGTATACACTCCCTCACCATCCCATGCGGTGACTCCTCTTTTCAGATCGTGAAGTATGAGGTCTGAGAGTCCCGGTTTTTTGGTGAATATCATGCATTCCTGCTTTATGTTCTGCACATGCACCTTGTCGATGGCAAGACCTGTCACCACCGCGAAAATGATGGAGTACAGAACCGTCGGAATATCATAGATGAAGAGGCATATCGTATAAATGCAGATACTTATGATGATGCCTATCGTGCCTACCTTGAAGTTAGGGTGGGTCTTGGCGAGGCACACTCCGATGACATCCTGCCCGCCCTGAGAGCTGCCGGCCCTGAGCACAAGGCCTGCTCCGATTCCGCTTCCGAGGCCTCCGACAACCGATGCCAGGATGCGGTCCTCAACGATAGGAACTGCCGGCACAGGAATGAGAGCCAGGAAAGCCGACGCCATGGCGATCGAGATAAGAGTGGTGATGCAGAACTTGCGGCCCATAACCCGGTACGCCATGAAGAAGAGCGGGATATTGATGGCAAAGTATATGATGCCCATGTAATCCAGACCCGGTATCTCCGGAATATGCAGGAACTCTGTCATGAAAAGTCTTATGAGCTGTGTGATTCCCGTAAATCCTCCACTGTACAGGTGGATAGGGTTGATCATAAGGTTAACGCCGCATGCGTACAGCACGTTGCCTGCCACAGTCATCAGTATGCGGTCGATTCTCTTTTTGTTAAGTTCCATTTCTGCGCCTTCCGGATGATAATATTTCTAACTGATTAATTTTATTAGAAAAGGCTTCATTCTTCAACAAATAATGTATAATTGCCTCATTATGGAACAGAAATCGATGTCAACAAAATACCTGCTGAAACGTTTTTACCCGTACTTTAAACCGTACTGGCACATACTCGTTTTTGACTTGTTCTGCGCATCGCTTACAAGCGTATGCGATCTTGTTCTGCCTCTGATAGTAAGGTTCATAACAAACACCGTGACGAACTCGCCGGCCGACCTCACTGTTGAGATAGTCGTGCGCATGACCGTGTTGTACATGATCCTGAGAATCATTGACGTTGCAGCCAACTACTACATGCAGAACCGCGGTCACATAATGGGCGCCCGCATCGAAAAGGACATGAGACGTGACCTCTTCGCGAAGTTCCAGGAGCTCTCATACGGATATTACAACAGCAACAAGACCGGTCAGCTGATATCCCGTATCACCACTGACCTCTTTGACATAACCGAATTTGCTCACCACTGCCCTGAGGAGTACTTCATCGCTGCGGTCAAGATCGTTGTGGCCTTCACAGTGCTGATACAGGTGAATGTTCCTCTTACCCTGCTGCTTTTCGCACTCATACCTCTGATGCTTTTATGTGCGATGAAGTTCAGAGTACGCATGCGTAACGCATTCAAATGGCAGCGCTCAGAGCTTGGCGAGATCAACTCCCACGTGGAAGACAGTCTCCTGGGAATACGCGTGTCAAAATCTTTCGCCAATGAGGATATAGAAGAAAAACGCTTCGAGGAAGGCAATGAGAGATTCCTCACAACAAAGAAGGTCGGCTACAGAAGCATGGCCGGATTCAGTGGTGTCACCCGTCTCTTCGACGGTCTCATGTACATCTCGATAGTATTCTTCGGCTCCATGGCATTGATTCGCGGTCACATAACAGCAGGCGATTTTATAGCTTATCTGATGTATGTGGCTGTGCTGCTGGAGTCAGTGCGCCGGGTGGTCCAATTCACCGAGCAATTCCAGCGCGGCATAACAGGCATCGAGCGATTCGTTGAGATAATGGATACCGAGATAGAAGTCGACGACCTTCCGGGCGCAGTGGAAATGCCTCAGGAAGTACACGGAGAAATAGAGTTCCGCGATGTGTCATTCACCTATGAAGCCGGTAAAGATGAAACAGAGCACAGCACAGCCGCCGGAGTTCCTGTGCTGAGCCACATAAACCTGAAAATCGCCAGCGGAGAAAACGTGGCGGTCGTCGGACCGAGCGGCGCAGGCAAGACTACGTTCTGCAATCTGATCCCGCGCTTCTACGACGTTACCGGCGGTGCCGTACTTGTGGACGGCAAAGACATCCGCGACTATAAGGTGCGTTCGCTACGTACGAAGATCGGAATGATGCAGCAGGATGTATACCTCTTCTCGGATACAGTTCTGGGCAACATAGAGTACGGCAGACCGGGCGCCAGCCGCGAGGATATTATCGCAGCGGCCAAACTCGCCGGTGCCGATGAGTTCATAAGTGAGCTGCCTGACGGCTACGACACCTACGTAGGTGAGCGCGGTGCAAGGCTCAGCGGAGGCCAGAAGCAGCGAATAAGCATTGCGAGAGTCTTTCTCAAAAACCCGCCTATACTTATACTCGATGAAGCAACCTCATCGCTCGATAACGAAAGCGAGCGCTATGTGCAGGAATCTCTGTCAGAGCTTGCTAAGGGCCGTACAACAATCACCATCGCCCACAGACTTTCGACAGTCAAGAACGCCGACCGCATCGTGGTGCTGACCGAGGACGGCATTGTCGAGGAAGGCTCACACGATGAGCTTTTAAAGCAGGACGGCATTTATGCATCAATGTACAATTTAGCTTTATAATTAATAAAAAAAGAAGGTCAGTAATGTCGCGCCCAGGCCGTCCGCAGCCGCCGGTGCTTAGCGATTGACGAGCCGGAGGCGAAGTCAGAGCTTAGCATCCGCTGCGAGCGAGGCAGAGCGAGAGCGCGTCTGGAAGTGACATTACTGACCTTCTTTTATATTCTTTAATTCTTACAGTTGCTTTATGAAGCAGCGTCTGCGTTTATGCGGTTCGATGTTGAACATCTTCCACTGATGATGCACGTTGGTATTGTACTCAAGTTGCGGGCCGGTCTCTGCCTTGCGAATGCCATTTTTGTTGCAGCCTGCGAAAAGGTGCTCCATAATGACTCCGTTGAGACCTGTCTTCTGATACTCAGGCCTTACCGCTATCAGCAGAAGGTCGAGCGTATCTTTCTTCTGCATCAGGGCCTTTAACAGGCCTACCCATCCGAAAGGCATCAGGTGTCCGCCGCACTTGCGCATAGCATCAGCCGTTGACGGAGCTCCTACACCGAAGCCCATCAGCTTATCGTTGTCATCTACGATAAGACATACAAAGTCCGGGTCTACCAGCGGCAGGAACTTGTTGGTGTACTTGGTGATCTGCCTTTCATTAAGCTCTACTACTCCGTAGAGATGCGCATAGGCAATATTTACAAGCTCAAATACCTGCTTGATGTATGGTTTGTACTGGGACTTGTGCTTGACCTGCACCTTATGGAAGCCGGTCCTTTTAAGCATGGCATCAGAGATCCTCTTGAGCCTTACATAGTTAGGATCTTCCCATCCGTTAAGCGGTAAAAGGTGCTCTATCCAGTCGGTGTCTTTTTTGTATCCAAGAGCCTCAAGATGATCGAGATAGTACGGGTCGTTGTAGTAGGTGTAGAACATGCTGCGCTTGTCGAAACCTTCTACCAGCATGCCTTCCCTGTCGAGGTCGCAGAATCCGAGAGGACCATGTACTTCGTTCATGCCCTTCTCTCTGGCCCAGTTCTCAACAGCATCAAAGAGAGCCTTTGACACTTCTCTGTCATCTATGAAATCGACCTGGGAGAACCTCATTCGTTTTGTGCCCCACTTCTCATTCGAAGCATGGCTCAGAATAGCGCCGATGCGTCCTACTACTTCATCGCCTCTGTAAGCGAGCCACGACTTTGCCTCGCAGTACTCGAATGCAGGATTCTTTTTTTCGTCCCAGTCGTCAATGTCATCACCATAGAACGCAGGCACGAAATTTTCGTGATCGCGGTAAAGCTTGTTAGGATACTCTACAAACACTTTGCGCTCGGCTTTTGTTTTTACTTCTTTTATTATCAGATTTTCCAAAAGGGTCCCCCGGTGGCTCTTTTTATTTGTGATTTCTCTTCTTTGTCATCGTCAGATGGATCGGAAGTCCGCCTGCTGTGTACGGCGCAACACGTCCGATGATGAACGGCCTTGCATACTTCAGATACTCATCGCTGACGTATGTTCCGTCGTTGATGATCCAGTCCTGCGGCACCTTACGCTCAATGTTTGCTACCTCATGGATGTCAAACATGTCATAAGTCTCAACGTAAGGCTCTCTGCAATCGACTTTGATGGTTACCATCTTGCCTGTATTGCCTTCAAATGCAGCCTTTGCAGCAAGGTATCCTACATTGTAAGCTTCGTCAGAGTCGCAGCGCGAAGCAAGGTGTGCTGCGCATCTCTGCAGTGACGAAAACTCGATGTAACGCGACTTAAGTCCTGTCTGGCTGGAAACCAGGCTTGCAAGATATGCAGCTGTTCCGGCGAGCTGCTTGTGTCCGAACGCGTCAACGTGATCGTTTACAGCTCCGAGCTCGCATACGAACTTGCCGTCTGCAGTCTTGAGTCCCTCAGATACGGCAACTACTACCGACTTCTTGGTCTTTGCCAGCTCCTTGATTCTCTTTATAAAGTCTTCGATATCGAATGTTACTTCCGGAAGATAGATCATGTCAGGGCCGGAGCAGTCGATGTCTTTCGCAAGGGCAGCTGCAGCTGCAAGCCATCCTGCATGGCGTCCCATGATCTCAACAATGCAGATAGTCGGCTTTGAAACGCCGTAGCTCTCGTTGTCTCTGATGATTTCCTTCATCGATGTTGCGATGTATTTAGCAGCTGAGCCATATCCAGGGCAGTGGTCAGTCATCGGCAGGTCGTTGTCGATGGTCTTCGGGATACCCATGAACTTCTGCTTCTTCTGATGCAGGGACGCATAGTCAGCAAGCTGCTTTATTGTGTCCATCGAATCGTTTCCTCCGTTGTAGAGGAAGAACTCGATGTTTCTTTTGTCGAGTATATCGAAGATCTTCTCGTAAACATCCTCGTGTCCTTCTATAGGAGGCAGTTTATAACGGCATGTTCCGAGGAACGACGATGGGGTTCTCTTGAGCAGCGAAAGATCCTGGCCGCTTGTAATATAGTCTTCTACATCAACGATGTCTTCATTCAGCAGTCCCTCGATGCCGTAATGCATTCCGTAGATGCGTCTGATTCCGTACTTCCAGCATGCCTTGATTACTCCTGCGAGGCTGGAGTTAATAACAGCGGTAGGTCCGCCGGATTGTCCGATAATTAAATTTCCTTTCATCTTTTTTCCCTTCTTAAACTGGTCTCTGCACCGCCGTGCTTAAGCGGTTACCGACCCTCTCTTGCTTGATATTTCAATATTTTTCTATACAAAAATCATTTACGATTATATGCTTATACACTTTTTGAGTCAATGCCGGATGTGTTGTTTTTTGCGATTTTTGGCTATACATTTTGTTCAATGCAACAAAAAAAGATGTGCTCTGTCGTTAGTATGCCATAGTTGCAGCCATCGTTAACCGAGTTCCGGCTTTCATTCCCCGCGCTTGTGCTTTTTTAAGTGAACTATGTGCGCTATGTATGTTACAATATATGGCGCAAGTTAAAATGAACAAAGGGATTTACAAAAGATATGGATTATAAAGAATTAAGCGAACTCATATATCCGTCACTCGAACATACTCCTGAAGAGTACGAAGCGATGTACCCACAGAGAGATCTGCCTGACGGCGCAATGGTCACAAGGCTCGGACCGAGTCCTACCGGATTCATACATCTCGGTAATCTCTACGGAGCTTTCGTAGATGAAAGGCTGGCGCATCAGAGCGGCGGAGTCTTTTATCTGAGGATAGAGGACACGGATGACAAGCGCTATGTGGAGAACGCAGTGGAAACCATCATCGGATCTCTTGATTTCTTCGACATCCGCTTTGACGAAGGAGTTACGGAAACCGGTGACATCGGAAACTATGGTGATTATACCCAGAGTCACCGCGGCGAGATCTACCGCACATTCGCTAAGCGCCTTCTGTCTGAAGGTCTTGCCTACCCTTGCTTCCTGACAGAAGAGGAAATTTCCGCAATAAGAGAGAAGCAGGAGAGCGAAAAGATCGCTCCGGGCATCTATGCCGGTTGGTCGAAATACAGAGACTGGGACAAAGACGAGTCCGTAGAGGCTGAGATGGTCTCAAGGATCAAAGCCGGTGAGCCGTTTGTAATAAGGCTCAAGTCGCGCGGAGTGCCTAATGCTTCCGCAGAGGAGACCTCAAGACATACAGTCAATGACGCGATCCGCGGTGAGCTTTCCGTGCCTGACAACTTCCTCGATGTAGTCATCATAAAGCAGACAGGCATCCCTACATATCACTTCGCACACGTAGTTGATGATCATCTGATGCGTACAACTCATGTCGTCAGAGGTGAAGAGTGGCTTCCTTCGCTCCCTATCCACGTGGAGCTCTTCGAGGACCTCGGTTGGGACCTTCCGGTTTACTGCCACACGGCTCAGCTCATGAAGATCGGTGAGGACGGCAACAAGCGCAAGCTCTCGAAGCGTAAGGATCCTGAGCTTTCGCTCGACTTCTACCGCAATGAGGGCTACCACCCTGCAGCTGTCAGGGAGTACCTGCTCACCATACTCAACTCTAATTATGAGGAGTGGCGCATCGCGAATCCGGACGCTCCTGCTGAGGATTTCAAATTCACAACCGCTAAGATGTCGAGCAGCGGAGCTCTTTTCGATCTCGACAAGCTCAACGATGTAAGCAAGAACACTCTGCTGCACATCGATGCTCACGAGCTGGCTGCATGGCTGAAGTCGTGGTCTGATGAATTCGCTCCGGAGTACGGATACATGTTTGCAGACATGGATCATCTTGCAGAAATACTCGACCTCGGCAGACACGACGCCCGTCCGAGAGCTGACCTTGTATATGCAAAGCAGATAATGGAATTCATCGGATACTTCTTTGATGAGTCCTTCGAAATCAAGGATGAGTATCCGGCAGAGGCGGCTGAAGACGCCAAAGAAATTCTCAGGGCATACCTCGATTCGTACGATCACTCAGACGACAACGGACAGTGGTTTGAGAAAATAAGAGATATCGCCGTAAACATGGGATATGCTGCAAAACCAAAGGATTTCAAGAAGCACCCTGAAGATTACAAGGGACATGTCGGACATGTAAGCACTGTAATCAGAATAGCCCTTATGGGACGCGCGCAGTCCCCTGATGTATGGGCGATCCAGCAGATAATGGGCGAAGAGATGGTTCGCGCACGTCTGAACGCATCAATTAAGTAGCACGCCGCGCTGCGGCATTAAAGGAGACAAAATGGAACCTATTTTAGTAATAATGGCTGCCGGAATGGGCAGCAGATACGGCGGCAACAAGCAGCTCGATCGCATCACCGAGCAGGGCGACATCATTATGGATTTCAGCCTCTTTGATGCTTATCAGGCAGGATTCCGCAGAGTATGCTTTATTATCAAGCACGACTTTGAGGAAATCTTCAGGGAGCATATCGAAAACGGCGCAGGCAAAAAATATGAAGTCTACTACGCTTTCCAGGAGGGCGACGATCTTCCTGAAGGATTCACACTTCCTGAAGGCCGCACCAAACCTTGGGGAACAGGTCAGGCTGTGCTCTCCGCACGCGATATCATCGATGCTCCATTCGCTGTCATAAACGCTGACGATTATTACGGCAAGGAGGGATTCGTAAAAATTTATGAGTTCCTCACTACTAAGGCTGACGCTTCGCACAACTGCATGGTCGGATTCGAAGTAGAAAAGACTCTCTCTGAGAACGGCACCGTATCCCGCGGCATATGCCAGGCCAAGGATGGTCATCTCACAGGTATCATTGAGCACCTTAAGGTCGGCAAGGAAGCTGACGGCACTATTACCGATACCCTGCCTGACGGCAGCAAGATGGTGATACCGGCTGACTCGCCTGTCTCGATGAATTTGTGGGGATTCGGCGCAGAGTACATGGCAGTTCTTGCAGAAGGCTTCAAGAATGCCCTCGGACGCATAATAGCGGAGAACCCTATGAGAGGTGAGTACTACATACAGAGTCCTATCAACCAGCAGATCGCAGATGGAAGCGCAACATACGAAGTGCTGGCATCGTCAGATAAGTGGTTCGGCGTTACTTATAAAGAGGATAAGCCGGAAGTGGTAGCGAAGTTCGCAGCCCTCAAAGCAGACGGAACCTATCCGCTTAATCTTTGGGACTGATACACTAAAAACGAAAGTCCCTTTGGCGTAATGCCAAAGGGACTGTATTATTTTATAAATCCTGATTCAATATAAATCGCAAAGAGGCTTATACGGCGCGCGTATATTCTCTTAGCCACGCATTCTCCTCATCAGTCATAAACGGGCTCAGCTTCTCGTAGCACTGTCTGTGGTAATCATTCAGCCAGTCTCTTTCCGCCTTGGTAAGTTCATCAGGCTCTATCGCGTCAAGGTCGATAGGTACAAAGGTAAGCATGTCGAAATGCATGAACTGACCGTATTTATTCTTCTCGCCCTTGACTGTCACCACATTGTTTTCAATGCGTATACCGAAATCGCCTTCCTCGTAGATTCCCGGCTCAATGGTCACACACATTCCCTCTTCAAACTGATGCTGCTCATCCTTTCCCTCAGCAATGTACCACCTGAAACCGGTAGGCGGTTCATGTATGCTGCCAAGGTATCCGAATCCGTGGCCCGTACCGCACTGGTAGTCGAGTCCGAGATCCCAGATAGGCTGACGGCAGAGCACGTCCAGCGACCATCCGTGATTACCGTAAAGGAAGTTTGCAGCAGCCAGATGCTGGCTTGCCCTGAAGACTGCTGTATAGTACTTCCTGAGCCTCGGTTCTATATGGCCGAGCACTGTAGTCCTGGTTATATCCGTTGAGCCCTCGAAGTAACCTCCGCCGGTGTCCGACAGAAGCATCTCTCCTTCCCTAAGCACAACGTCGGTCTCAGGAGACGGAGAGTAGTGCATCATTGCAGCATGCTCGCCGAATGCCTGCAGTGGCTCGAAGGAATCCCTTATATAGCCCTCCTGCTCGCGGCGGAGCGCGGTGAGCTTTTCCGAAGCTGACAACTCGGTAATCTCAGTCTTGTCATAATTGTTCTTAACCCAGTAGATGAACTTTGTAAGAGCAACGCTGTCCTTGAGTTCGGCGTTCCTGATGTTCTGTATCTCAACCGGGTTTTTCATTGCCTTCATCAGAACGGTCGGATTTTGGTCTTCGACTGTCCTGCAGCTTATCGACCTGTACAGTTCAAAATTGATCCTTGAAGGATCGATCAGCGCAGTCATTTCATCAGGCAGTCTTCTGATATCCTCATATATATCGTTATACGGATGGACTATCACCTTGTCTTCCGCGAAGCGCGCCTTTATCTCATCGTTCAGCTTGCGCTCGTCCATGTAAAGGTCAACATGGTCTTTCCATACAACAGCATACGACAGCACGAGCGGGAAGAAATCTATATCATCTCCGCGGAAGTTCAGCAGCCAGCACACATCGTCTATGGTCGCGATGATGTGCACATCTGCCCCGCACTCCTCCATTTTTGAGCGTACTCTTTTAAGTTTGTCTGCCGTGCTCTCGCCGGTCCACTTCTCATCGAGATAGAAGCACGGTTTCACAGGCAGCGGCGGGCGATTCTTCCATATCTCATCAACCAGGTCCATTGAGCACTGTATGTTTATACCATGATCAGCCAGCACTTTTTCGTATTCTCTGCCCTCGCTAACCGGAACAACCCTTCCGTCAAATCCTACAGTGCCACCTTCAGGAATATTAGCGATAATCCATTCCGGGATGGACGGAGTACCTTCAACGCGGATCTTCATAAGGCGTATGCCGCTCCCCGCAAGCTCCTTTTCGGCCTGTGTGAAATAACGCCCGTCAGTCCACAGACCGGCGTCATCTGCAGATATGACCGCAGTGCCGGCTGAGCCGGTGAAGCCTGTCATAAACACTCTGGCCTTGAAATGGTCACACACGTATTCGCTCTGGTGAAAATCGTCCGTAGGAATGATGTATGCATCTATCTTACGGGCTTTCATTAAATGCCTCAGTTCCTCTACCCTTACGGCTGCTTCATTCATTTTCCGTTCTCCCTTAACGTTCCACGCGAATGCACTAACGCATCACGGCTTCTATATCCTCAATGCGGCGCGGTATTCCTGCTGAAAGATTCTCACATCCATCTTCTGTGATGAGGCAGTTATCTTCAAGTCTGAAGCCTATTCCCCATTCCTCATGATAAATGCCAACATCAATGCAGAACACCATGTCAGGTGCAATGAATTCAGGCGTTTCCACTACATCATGAACATCGAATCCGATGTGATGCGCGCCTCCGTGCCACATGTATTTGCGTATATTGCTCACATCATCCAGAACGCCTGCGTCTTTCAGCAGCTGCGCGTTATACTCCTTGATAGTTGCGTCAACGGCATCCATGCGCATGCCCGGTTTTACTATCGAGAACATATAGTCCGACGTAGCGAGTGCGCACTCATAGAGCAGCTTCTGCTTGTCCGAGAAGCGTCCGTTGCAAGGCCAGCTGCGGGATACGTCCGTGATGAGGAAGTCCCACATAACGCCGACATCGTTGAGTATCATATCGCCGTCCTGAGCCGTACCGTCATAGGCATAATTGTGGATGATAAAGTTGTTTTTGCCCGAAGAAATGATTGGCGGGAATCCGTAGATGTACGGTGCATATTCGTGAATTGCCCTGTCAAATTCCGCCTTATACTGGTACTCCGGCATTCCCGGCCTGGAGTGCTTCATCATGGCCAGAATTCCTTCTCCGGTTATCTTCTCACCGTGCCTGAGAGCTTCTATCTCGCAGGCCTGTTTATACAGTCTGAGCCTTCTGAACATCGGATCGGAATTACCGATCATCAGGAAAGGCAGGTTGTGATGCACATAATGCTTAAAGTCGTGCTGTGCCCTGTCTCTGTTGGCATCATCCTGCTTATAGAGGTCGAGGTATATCTTCTCATAGTTACCCGACCAGGCAAGCTTCCTGAAGTCACTTATAAACACATCTGTGCTGCGTATATCCCTGACCCCTGACACCGCTTCTGCCTCCGCAGGCTTCACTCTCACTCCGGTCCAGCGCTCGGCGTAGAGATCAGGCGGCAGTATGTACAGACGCTCATTCACGCTCCCGTCTGCATCCTTGCTTGCAAGGAGTATCGCCTCCTTGCATGTGAGTCCCGTCAGATATACGAAGTTTCTGTCCGCAAAGAACGGAAAGTATTCATCATTTGTCTTGATGACATCTTTACCCGAAAAAACAGCCAGAAGCGAACCGGCCGGCAGCATCTGGTAAAGACTGTGTCTGTTTCCTATGTAAAAAGATTTGTCCACTTGTAATTCCTCTGCTTACGTGACAACCGGATCCCGCAGCATGACTGCAGGGATCCGGTACACTTTAAAAATACGTTTTTTATTTGTCTTCCATAAGATGGCATGCAACGATATGGCCCGGAGCCATTTCCCTTGCAACCGGCATCTCATTGAAGCATCTTTCCGTAGCAAATTCACATCTGCTTGCAAATCTGCAGCAGTTCTTAGGATTGATCGGGCTCGAGATCTCGCCCTTAATAGGTATGCGTCTGTTTTCCTTGGCCTTGTCAGGATCCGCTTCAGGGATCGACGAGAGAAGCGCCTTTGTATAAGGATGCATCGGATTAGAATACAGCTCTTCTGACGTAGCTGTTTCTACCAGTGTACCAAGATACATTACTACTACTCTGTCTGAAAGGTACTTTACTACTGACAGGTCATGCGCAATGAACAGATATGTAAGTCCCAGATTATCCTGAAGCTCGTTGAGCATGTTGAGCACCTGAGCCTGGATGGATACGTCCAGAGCTGAAATCGGCTCATCACAGATAATGAACTCAGGATCGACAGAAAGCGCTCTTGCAATACCGATACGCTGTCTCTGTCCGCCGGAGAACTCATGAGGGAATCTCGACATGTGATCCTTGTTGAGTCCGACCGTTTTGAGGAGTTCCTCGACTCTTGCCTCGATCTCGCTGTTTGACTTGCCCTGAAGCTTAAGTCCTTCCCCGACGATCTCCTTGACAGTCATACGCGGATTCAGCGACGCATACGGATTCTGGAATATCATCTGCACGCGGTGGCAAAAATCCTTTTGCTCCTGCTTCGTCAGCTTTGTGACATCCTTGCCGTCGAAAATGACCTGACCGCTTGTAGGCTCATATAGTCTGATGAGGCATCTGCCTGCAGTGGACTTTCCGCAGCCTGACTCACCTACAAGTCCGACAGTTTCACCCTTATAGATGTCGAACGAAACTCCGTCAACAGCCTTCAGAGTAGCATGTCTGCCTACCTGGAAGTACTTACAGAGGTCTTTGACCTGAACGAGAGGTTCTGCATTATAATCTACCATTATTTCACATCTCCTTTCGTCCTTTTGAATTCTGTATCAGGTGCCATCTCATGCTGGAGCCAGCATCTTGTCATGTGCTCGTCCGAGAGCATGTATTCTTCTGGCGGATACTGATTGCATACATCCATGCAGTAGTCGCATCTTGCAGCAAACGGACATCCTACCGGCGGCGAGAACAGATCAGGCGGTGTTCCTTCGATTGGTGAAAGCTTCTCGCCTCTGTTTGTCTCGAGCCTTGCGATGGAATGCATCAGTCCGCTTGTGTAAGGGTGCGCGGTCTCATAATAAATTTCTCTTACGGTACCCTTCTCTACGATCTTGCCGCCGTACATTACGACTACTCGGTCGCAGATCTTGGCGATAACACCGAGGTCATGAGTGATCATGATGATCGATGTTCCCAGTGTCTCCCTGAGTTCGAGCAGAAGCTCAAGTATCTGAGCCTCGATGGTTACATCGAGTGAAGTCGTCGGTTCGTCGCAGATGATAACACTTGGTCTCGATACGAGAGCTATTGCTATCATGACACGCTGCTTCATACCACCGGACAGCTCATGAGGATACTGGTTGAATCTCTTCTCTGTATCGGAGATGCCGACCAGCTTCATAATCTCGATAGCTTTCTGCTTAACCTCCTGCTTGGAGATTCCCTCTCTGCCATGGAAGACTTCCATGATCTGCTTTCCGACCTTCATTGTCGGGTTCAGTGATGTCATAGGGTCCTGGAATACGAATCCTATCTCACCGCCTCTGATTTTACGGATAGCTTTGTTATCCATCTCGAGGATGTTTTCACCCTTGTAGATGATCTCTCCTCCTTCGAAGAAACCCGGTGGCTCAGGATTGAGCCTGAGAATGCACTGAGCGGTAACGCTCTTTCCGCATCCGGACTCACCTACGATACCGAGCACTTCTCCGGCGCGTACATCGAAGCTGACATCACGTACAGCCTTGACCTCTCCGCCGTATGTCTTGAAGGAGTATACAACATTCTTTAATTCAAGAATGGTTTCTTTCTTTTCTGCCATGATACTCCTCCTTTCTATTCAGTTCCTCTCAACTTTGGATCGACTGCGTCACGCAGACCGTCGCCGAGCAGGTTGAGAGCCAGCATTGTAGTACAGATGATGAGAGCCGGAATAGCTACTTCATGCGGATGTACTCTCAGATATGCAATACCTTCCTTCGCCAGGATACCCCAGCTGCACCTCGGAGGCGCGATTCCGAGTCCGATATATGACAGGAATGCCTCCTGGAAGATAGCGCCCGGGATAGCAAGGCAGAGATTTGTTACAAGCATGCCCACGATGTTCGGGATGATATGCTTGATGATGATTGCAAAATCTGAAACTCCGAGCACCTTTGCAGCCATTACAAAGTCCTGCTCTTTGAGTCTGTATACCTCGCCTCGTACGAAACGGCAGGTGCCTATCCATCCGACCACGCACAAAGCTACGATCAGCGGCGCAACGCCTTTTCCGAGAACCATCATGACCAGGATCGTGATGATCAGGCTAGGTATGCCGTAAAGGATATCTACGATACGCATCACTATCATATCGAGCTTGCCGCCGTAGAATCCGCAGAAACCTCCGATGACCGCGCCTACACACATATTGATGGTTGCTGCAAAGAGTCCGATTGAAAGCGATACTCTCGCGCCCATCCATGTACGTACCCACTGGTCACGGCCCGTTGCGTCTGTGCCGAACCAGTGCGCAGCCGAAGGAGCAGCATGCTGATGTGCTGCGTCCATCGTGGAGAATCCGTACTTGCTCAGCATAGGAGCGAATATGGCAAGTAATACATAAACCAGAATAATGCAGAGTCCTACGAACGCTGCTTTATTCTTGCGGAATCTTCTCCATGCGTCCTGCCAGAAAGACAGAGACGGCCTGGAAATAGTTTCCATCTGTTCTACATTTTTGCCTTTGATGGCAAACATATCTTTATTCAAATCCATCATGTCTGCCACCTACTTCTTTCCTATACGGACACGAGGATCCGCAACACCGTAGAGAATATCTACGATCAGATTTGCTGTAACGAGGAATATACCATAGAACACTGTCATACCCAGGATCATGGAATAGTCATTGTTATTTACACTCTCAACGTAATACTTACCCATGCCAGGGATAGCGAAGATAGCCTCAATAACGAAGGTTCCGGTAAGTACCGAAGCAACGGTAGGTCCCAGTATTGTCATGACCGGCATGATAGCATTCCTTATCTGATGCTTTACTGTTATTCGAGCTTCAGAAAGGCCTTTTGACCTTGCGGTCTTGATATAATCCTGCGATGTTACTTCGAGCATGCTCGCACGCATGATACGGGATACAGACGCAAGCGTATAGAACGCAAGCGCAGTCGCAGGAAGAATCGTGTATTCAAATCCTTTATATAAAGCTACCGGCAGAAGTCCCCACTTGATACCGAAGAAGTACTGCAGCAGAGCTCCCATGATGAAGTCAGGAATACTTGTTCCGATTATCGCGATGATAACGCAGAAGAAGTCGATCTTTGTGCCTCTCTTACGTGCGGCGAGGATACCCAGCACCAAACCGAAAGAAATCGCCAGGCACAGCGCTCTAATACCGAGATCCGCTGAGAACGGGAACGTCTGTCCGATAATGTAATTTACTGTTTTATTGGTGTACTTCATCGAAAATCCGAAGTCACCGTGAATCAGATTGCCCAGATACTGGAAGTACTGAACAATCAGTGGTTTGTCGAAGCCATAGTACTTTGTCATATTTTCTATGACCTGTGGAGTCAGCTTCGGGTTGGTGAACGGTTCTCCCGGCATCAGCCTGGTAAGGAAGAAAACTATGGTCACCAATGCCCAAAGAGTCAATATGGCTGCGATGACACGTTTTATTACATACTTTGTCATCGTGTTCCTCCTAAAGGTTTAAGTAAAGCCCCGGTATTGCTGCCGGGGCTTTGGTTATTCAGCGTTTTGCTATAACTGATTATTCTGCTACGTCAGCGTATGCCCAGTCGATATTGATGCTGAATGAGTAGAATGTTACATCCTTCATCTTAGGGCTCAGCAGGTAGGACTGATTCCTTGCCTGGAGAGGTACCCATGCACCATCCTCGATCAGGATCTGCTCAGCTTCGTTCAGAAGATCCATTCTTGCGTTAGGATCATCAACTTCCTTCATAGCTGCATCGAGCTTAGCGTCGAAGTCCTTGTTGCCATAAGGTGTGTACCAGTTGATGTCTGATCTGAAGAGGTTGAGGTATGTTGTAGGGTCGTCGAAGTCAGGGCCCCATCCTGCGTATCCGATCTCATAGTCGAACTTAGGATATACTTCGCCGTAGATATCAGCGTAAGTTACCTGACGGATGTTAACCTTGATGCCGAGAGCGTTCTGCCACTGCTCCTGCAGTACCTCAGCGATCTTCTTGTTGGACTCAGCGTCTGTTGTTACGAACTCGATCTCGATCTGGGAAGGATCAGAGATGTTGAGTGCCTTCATCGCTGCATCGAGATGCTCCTTAGCCTTATCTAAATCGCCTTCCATAGGGTATGCATATGAATCAACATCATATGTCTCGCCGTATGTCTTGCCGTCCTTGCCGGAGAGGCCAGGGAAGCAGAGAGCGTTGTAAGGATTGTAGAGTCCGCTGTTAGCAAGCTGGTTGTACTCAACTCTGTTGAGTGCATAGTTCAGAGCGAGTCTGAAGTCCTTGTTAGCCCATACAGGGTTGTCACTGTTAGGGTTGATGTAGCAGTAGTCTACGTTACCATTGAGGTATACGCCGTAATCATCGTTGTCCTTGTAGTTCTCAACAACAGCGTTGTCAAGTCTTACAAAGTCGAGTTCGCCGTTCTCATACATAGCGAGCTGTGTATCAGGCTTCTCAATGTAGTTGAGCTCAACTCTGTCGAGCTTGATGTTGTCTGCATCCCAGAACTCAGGGTTCTTCTCGAATACATACAGGTTGTTCTCTGTTGATGTGAGAACGAATGGTCCGGAGTATACGTTCTTGTCAGCTGTAGCAGCAAACTCGTCTCCATACTGCTCAACGATGTCCTTACGGAGCGGAGCAAGGTTCGACTGCATGCCGAGAGCCGAAAGAAGTACTGTCATAGGCTGTGAAAGCTTGACTTCCAGAGTCTTGTCATCGATAGCCTTGATACCGAGTTCACTTGGATCCTTCTCACCTGCTTCAACAGCAGCTGCGTTCTCTACGCAGATTGTGTCGAGGAACCATGAATAAGGTGAACCGACGTTAGGGTCTACCAGTCTCTGCCAGCTGTAAACGAAGTCGTTTGCAGTGATAGGCTGTCCGTCACTCCATTTTGCATCACGGAGATGGAATGTATAGACTGTACCATCCTCAGAGATGTCCCAGGATTCAGCGATACCAGGAGTAACTTCACCGCCTGTGTTACGTGTGAGTCCCTCTGTGATAGCATGCTGGATCTCGTTATCTCCGATGCTGTTGCCCTTTGTAGGATCGAAAGTAGTAGGCTCAGTATTTACAGCATACTTGAAAACCTTCTCTCCTCCAGCCGAGCCACTGTCGCTACCCGGTGTGCTGCAGCTTGCAAGAGTTGCAAGAATCATGATTGCAACCATAGCAAGAGCAAATAGTTTCTTCTTCATAAAAGCCTCCTTAGTTAAATCACATTTGTTTAATGTCCACTTTTATCAGCTTCTTTAGCATTTAGTATATTAATGCACAAAACCATTTTAACTGTTTTTACAAGCTTCTTCAATTTTTTTATGCCAAAAACTGCATATTTTTTAGAACGCAGTCTAAAACACAGTTACCCTTTGTAGAAACTACTTTGTAAGATCTTCAGAAATCGACTTCAGATACATGAAGTTAGTCAGATAGTTCGGTGTACCTGTCTTGTGATCTGTACCCGAGAGATTGAATCCTCCGAACGGATGCTGCAGAACAACAGCTGCGGTGCACTTGCGGTTGAAGTACAGGTTTCCTACGTTGAATTCATTCTTTGCCTTGATCACGTTCTCTCTTGTTTCGCTGTATACGGAGCCGGTGAGACCGTACTCTGTCTGGTTTGCGATATCGAGAGCTTCATCGAACGAGTCTACTGCGATTACTGCTACTACAGGTCCGAAGATCTCCTCATTAGCTACGCGGTCCGTGCGGCTGATTCCATCGATGATTGTAGGATCAATGAAATATCCCTTCTCGTCACTGTATGTGCCGCCGTATACGATGTTTCCTTCGCCTCTTCCGATCTCAATGTATTTTGCGATCTTGTCGAATGCTTCCTTGCTGGATACAGGGCCGATGGTCTTGTCATCTCTGCCTGCACCCTGATTAGCCTTGAGAGCCTTGGCTTCTTCGATGAGAGCCTCAACGAATTCATCGTGAACGTCTCTCATAACGATAGCTCTGGAGCATGCCGAGCACTTCTGTCCCTGGAATGTGAATGCCGAGCTTGCAACTCCCTGAGCAGCTTTCTTTACATTAGCTGAAGAGTCGATGATGATGGCGTTCTTTCCGCCCATCTCTGCAACTACTCTCTTGAGCCATTTCTGACCAGGATTTACCTTTGCTGCTCTCTCATAGATGCGGCATCCGACTTCCTTGGAACCGGTGAAGTTGATGAATCTTACGAGAGGATGGTCTACGATAAGATCGCCGATATCCGAACCTGCGCCAGGCAGGAAGTTGATGACGCCTGCAGGAATTCCGCACTTCTCCATAACTTCAAAGAATTTGAATGCCGAGATCGGAGTGTTGGATGCCGGCTTGTTTACGCTGGTGTTTCCTGTGATTGCAGCAGCGATCAGCATGTTTGCGAAAAGACCGACAGGAAAGTTCCATGGCGATACTGTTGTGCCAACTCCCATTGGGATGTATACGCACTTGTTGTATTCCTTTGTCTGGATGCAAGGGATACCCTTATCGAGTTCCTGCATGTGTACGCAGTAAGAGTTGATGAAGTCGAGAAGCTCGCAGAGCTCGCCGTCTGCTTCGCCCCAGTTTTTGCCGCTCTCCTCAACGTTCCATGCATCGAGATAGAATCTGTTCTCGTCAAGCAGCTGAGCCAGTTTGCGCATGCAGCGTATTCTCTCGTCAAGAGAAGTATTCTTCCATGTCCGGAAAGCCTCGTGCGCTGTCTTTATAGCCAGGTCGCACTGCTCTGCACTTGCCGAGCTGGAATATCCGAGTACTTCCTTAGTGGATGGATTGAGAGATTCGAACTTCTTCTCTGTGAAGATCCTCTCACCGCCGATGATAAGCGGGCATGTGAGACCTTTCTCTTCATCTACCTGCTTAAAAGCCGCAAGCATCTTTTCCCTATTCTCAGGAATGCTGAAATCGACCTCAACTGCGTTGGCAAATCCTTTGTACATTAGTGTCCCTCCTTTTTACTAATAAAAAACCTGTTGTGGTAAGAATAGCACCTGTTTATGCTCTCTGAAAAGTGATTATTTATTGAAATATACGCGATAACACTCTTTATCTATAAGAAATAGCGGCTTAAGGCATTCCCCTTTGTCAGATACGTCTGCTAGAAGGTATGGTCCGCGGGCTATACAGTAATATCGGCTGTCAGATGCAGGTATCTCCCGGATATCTACCGGCAGCCGGAGAGTCACAATCTCATCCTTTTTAAGCCTGCCGAAGCTTAAATATCCCTGCTCAGCCTCAGGGAAGCTATCCCTCGCCCACACCGGTATCCTCACAGCAAGCTCCCTCTTCATGTCAGCACACGCGCTGATCTCGAAAGTACCGTCTTCCGAGAAACTGACACTCAGCTTTTCTTCATCATCGAGCGTCGATGAGACAGGCAGATCTACCCTTACGACATCGTCCTCGTACGAGTATATATCAGCCATGAATCTGAAGCGGCTCTCCATTCCCGTACCATGGCAGCAGCTGTTTTCTTCAGTTTCGTAGTGCTTGCAACTCCCCGGGGCAAGAGGCAGAAAGTATGTAGTGCCTCCGTCCGCGCAGTGGCTCCAGGACATTAGGATATGATTGAAAAGAGTGAGCTCGTAATAATCCATAAGCCCGCTCCGCGCTGACTGCTCATACTCAAAGAGCCTTGAGGTGAGTCTGAGCATGTTGACGCTAGCACAGCTCTCGGCAGTCTTTTCTGTCAGATAGCCGCATTCGCTGTCCGGAGCACGGAAGCGTTCCTCATCACCCGTTCCACCTATTGAATAACAGTGGTGCCCGGTGACTATGCTGTGAAAATTGCGGGCTATATCGAGATACTTCGCGTTTCCTGTTGCAGCATAGAGCTCTACCGCACCTATTATCTGCGGGATATGCTGGTTGGCGTGCATATTATCGAGCTCATCCCTGCCGGCAAGCATCGGATCAAACAGTCTTGCGTTCTCAAACATCATTGCGGCTTCAAGGTGCTTTTCACTGCCGCTGATCCTGTGAAGCCTCACAATAGTGCCTATCATTCCTCCGTATTCTCCGGCAATATACGTGTCCCACATCTGCGCTCTAAGCTCTTCACTCAGGCGTGAAAGGCGCTCATATACCCAGTCTCCTAATGGCAGCAGAATGTCCAAAGCCTCGGTTATATCCGCAAGCTCATATGCATCCAGAAGCCCTGACATTATCTTGTCGAGAGTGTAGTATGGCGCCCATATTTCCGGGTATTTGGTAAGCTTCTCCAGCAAGTCGAACTGCTCTTCATCATATGCGCTCAAGAAGCCCGGATGTACCCGTCCGCCTGCAGCAAAGGCCGTCTGGCATTCAGCAAGTCCGTCAACCAAAGCAGAAGCTTTTGCCCTGAGCCTTTCATCGCCTGTGACTGCATACGCCAGAGACAGCCCGGACAGGTAATGCCCGGTCGTATGCCCTTTCAGCTTGCACTCCGGTGCATCCCAGCCGGTCATAGGCTGTGCACCACCTGTCGGCACGCCGGCAGCAACGCGGAAATTGTACAGCATGCTGTCTGTATCCTGAACAAGCAGATACCTGAGCATGTTCTGCTGCCCTTCATAGAAAGCTGTGCCCGGCATTAATCTGACACTGCAAAGCGGAGGATGACTCCTCCGCTGCTTTACAGCATCCACTGATATTGATTTGTTTACACCGGATACTGTCATAATATTTTACCTGTCGTGTGCATTCATCCATTTGATGAGCTCTTTGCAATAGTCATCATGTCTGTCTACAAAGCACGTATGCCTTGCTCTCTCCCAGAGTATCCACCATGAACCCGGTATGCCGTCGTTCATGGTCTTTGCAACCAGAGGCGAGCAAAGATCGGATATACCGCTCATAATGAGTGTCGGTATCTCAATCTCGCCGAGGCGGTCAATGTACTCAAAGTCCTTCAGTGTACCTGTCGGGGCAAATTCATTAGGTCCCCAGCCGCACACATAAGCCTCACTGCCTGCCCTTTTAGGCCTCGAACAGCACTCCGGCACATCATCACCAAGCCAGTAATTGCAGTATCTGTCCATGTATTCTTCGACAGCTGCGTCATACGCCTCTCCCGTGAAATCACCCGTCTCGAGAGCCTTGTTGATCGCATCCTGCATGTCAGGAGGCATCATTTTAATCCTCCTGAGACCTTCTCTTTCCCAAAGGCTGCTCGAAGGGTGACCGCTGCTTATGATAAACGACCTGATGCCTTGCGGCTTACGGTCTACTGCATATGCAATCTGCTGCATTCCGCCCCACGACTGACCAATGATGTGGCACTCGTCAAGGCTGAGATGCTCTCTTATCGCCTCGAGCTCGTCGAGCCAGACCTCCTTGTTCCACAGCTCAGGATGACCATCAAGGTAGGAGTTGCCGCAGCCTATCTGATCGTACATTACTATCATGCGGTCATCATCGTCAGCCAGATTATCCAGTACCTCAAAGTAATTGTGAGTGGATCCCGGTCCTCCGTGCAGGCAAAGCAGCGGGGCTTTGTTGCCCTTCTTCTCTCCTGTTATTCTATAGTAGGTCTTATAACCCATGAACGGCATATAACCTTCTCTGATTTCAGCCATTTTTCACCTCATTGAATCAAGCACTGCCGCAGGTTATTCCTCCGGCACCACGATCATCTCTTCCTTAGGGTAATTGTTAAGCGTTACACAGCCATCCTCTGTTATGAGAACTATGTCCTCGATACGGACTCCGATGCCCTCGTCATAGAGATAGATGCCCGGTTCAACCGAGAAGCACTGTCCTACTTCGATAATCTCATCGTTTGCGGACGATACATCACCTGTTTCATGGCATTCCATTCCAATGGAGTGACCTGTTCTATGCGTGAAGTATTCGCCAAAGCCCTTCTCTGTAATATAGTCTCTTGCGGCTTTGTCCACATCGCTCATCTTTGCGCCAGGCTTCGCAGCAGCTATTCCGCGCTTGTTAGCCTCGAGTACTATGTTGTAGATTTCTTTCTGTCTGTCGCTGTACTCTCCGATAAATACTGTTCTGGTCATATCCGAGCAGTAGTTCTTCCATACACCGCCGATGTCAAGGATGACGCAGTCGCCGTGCTTGCCCTTGCTGTCATCTGTTATATGATGAGGGTCTGCAGCTCCTCTGGCGTATGCCGTTATAGGATCGAATGAACGGTCCTCAAAACCCTCTTCCTTGAGGAGTTCAATGCATTTAGCATTAAGTTCTTTCTCGGAAAGGCCTTTAACGACCCATGGGATCAGTTTGCCCATTACACTGTCGAGCATCGCTCCGGATTCCTTCATCAGCTTCTGCTCTTCTTCGCTCTTGATCTGACGCACCTTGTCAAAGATCACCGATCCGTTGCAGTAAGCGCTTGCAGCACCGAGTTCCTGCAGTCTCAGCAGGAATTTTGAAGGCAGATTCTTGTCGATGCCCAGAGCTGCGTCTTTATCTGTGAACTGTGCCATTACAGCGACACCGTCATCAATATCATCGTAATATGTTACAGGCACTCCCAGATCTTCGTTCTGAGGGAAAAGCCTGTTCATGACAAAGTGATTATCCCCGTTGGTATTGATATAAAGAGCGTGGAATCTCTCGCCCGGGAATATCCACTTTTCGATAAGATAGAAAATTGAGACCGGGTCTGAGACGATCATCTGCGAGAGACCCTTCTCCTGCATTTTTGCTGTGATTCTGTTAAGTTTGCTCTTATCCATCGTAATCTCTCTTTCCAGACAGAAACCGGGACACTCTGAATATTCAGCATCCCGGCTTCCTCCATTTTTGATTAGTTTTCTGATTAGCCGGCGATCACTGTCTGATCTGATGCAGCTTCTTCCGGCATCTTCAGCTGAGCTCTCTTGTTTGCACGCCATACGTACAGTCCGAGTGACAGGCCGATAACGCCGTATACCATGAATGTACGGAAGTATTCACCGAGAGCCGCCTGACCAAACAGGGCTTTACCGATTTCAGGGCTCAGGATGAACATCGCATGGAAGAGAAGGCATCCGGTGATGGACTGACCGATGGTGGCCTTGTCTACCGAAGCTCCTCCTACCAGGATGGCAGCAACCGAGAAGTAACCTACGTTGTTATGCGCTGTGTATGTGTTCAGTGTTCCCATGTTCTGGAGATAGATTACCATTCCCCATGCAGCAAGAACAGTTGAAATGATAGTCGCGATTACACGTGTACGGTTAACGTTGATTCCGTTAGCCTCAGCGATAGTCTGGTTCATTCCGCATGAACGGAAATCCTGACCGAGCTTTGTATTCATGATCCATTTGATGAATACTGCCAGTACGGCAACTACCAGCATCAGCACTACAGGTACGTCACGAACCTTGTTAAGAACGCTGCCGGTAACGAGCTGGATGATAAAGTATACCATCACAGCAGCGCAGAGTACTGTATAAACAGCAAACGCGAGAACGTTAAGCTTGGTCGAACGTCCGTCTGCCTTAGGCTTGCGCAGGAACTGGTTCCAGAGAAGGAACAGCAGTATGACTGCGGATGCGCCTATCATGAACGGAACAAACGGTATCTGAAGAATCTTGTCGAGAGAGTAAGTTACACTTCCCATGTCGACGCTCATACGGATACCAACGCCATCATACAGGATCATCGGGTGGCTGAGCGCTACAGGAATGACAGCTCCGATAACGAACAGTACGATGAACTGATAAACACCGTTACCGAAGTAGCCTACAATCAGTGAGGCTATCATTTCCTGTCCTTTGGTCTTGTTATAAAGCGTTCCTGTGAGCCATCCGATCAGAACTGCGATAGGCAGCGAGATTAGGATCATCAGCATGAAACCGGTGAGGCCGCCGAATGACTGTTCATTGGCAGCTATACCCCAGTAACGTACTGCTATGACTGCGAGCTGACCCGCGATAGCTCCTACAACGATACCGAAGTTGAGTCCCAGACCGGCAACTACCGGGATGATCAGCGACAGGATCAGGAAGATATTACGGTAGAATCTGTTGCACAGCTCCGTAAAGAATCCGTCCATTGTGAGATTCTGTGCTGTCAGAAGGCCCAGGATGATGAAGGCCCAGAACAGAATGGTTACGATATGGTCGAGTATCCATGTTTTAAGGTCGAATGAAGGCTGACCTGTGACCTTTGCTATCCAATTATTCATTAACGGTCACCTCCACTCTTTACTTTTGTCAGTGCGTACAGGATTACACCATTCTGGATGATGATACGCATGATATCCGAAAGGTCTGTTCCTGTGAACAGCTGGTTCATTACCGGCATAGCCGTTGTCATCAGGCCCTGGAAGAGGCACACACCTATCAGTACGTTAGGGATGCTTGCCTTGCTTGCAGTAGCGCCTCCTACGAGTACGGCAGCAACTGCAGGGAACGCCATGTTCAGCGGTCCGTTATACAGCTGGGCATATCCGTAACCCTGTGAGTAAATGATAATACCGATACCGGCTAAAATTGTTGAAATGATATTCGCGATAACGCGGTTACGGTCAATGTTGAGACCGGATGCTTCAGCGAATCTCGGGTTCTGTCCTCCCGCGAAGATGGCCATACCTGTCTTTGACTGGAAGAACATCCATACCAGGAAGCAGAACAGAGCAAATACGAGCATCATACCGAATGGTATCGCAACGCCTGCAATCTCGATCTTCAGAAGATCAGAGATGATTCTGCTGGCGTTGAAGTTCTTGAACTGAATCGTTTCTCTGAGTCCGTTTCCGAGCATCCAGCCCATCTTACGGTTGGAGAACGGAATGGCGAGCCAGAAAATGTTGAAGAACGCTACGATAGAGAATCCGGAGTATGTAGCGATGGTCATCTCCGCGCCTTTTACAGCGTTCATCAGCTTGCCGTAAAGCCATCCGAGGATCGTGCAAAGCACTACGCTGAGAAGGAGCGATGTGAAGATGAGGAACCATCCGCTGAAGTCGAACTGCATGCAGATCATGAGAGCCATGAGTCCGCCTTCGATACCTACAGGCAGAGCGAAGTTAGGACCTGTACCCGACTTGATGGCAGGCACCATCGCGAGTACGAGAAGACCGTTCATGCCTACACGGTTCAGGATATCGGTGAGCAGTGTCGGTATGGACTGACCCTGTACACCGGCTGTTATCAGCAATACCAGCAGCAGTAATCCGACCGCAAAGGTTGGAATGCCGATCCTGTTGATCGCTTTTCCTATTGAATTAGTCATTCGGACCACCTCCTGCATTCATAGAAGCTTTGATTGCTTCTTCTTTTGTCATGCCGGACATCATCATGCCGTAAACTTCATCTGAATCTGTAGGTGACAGTTCGCCGGCGACTTTACCCTCGCATATGATAAGAACTCTGTCGCAAATGCTTCGGAGTTCTGCAAGTTCAGAACTCGTCATGATAATTGTCATGCCCTGCTCTTCAGCCAGAGTCTTGAGAAGATCGAGTATCAGCTTTTTAGCTCCGATATCGATGCCTCGTGTAGGCTCGGATACCAGCAGCAGATCAGGATCAAGCGCAAGAGCCTTTCCGACGCAGACTTTCTGCTGGTTACCACCTGACAGTGCGCCTGCATTCTGTGCTATGGAAGTGCAGCGGATGTCGAGGTCCTTGACCATCTTCTCTGCGTTTGCCTTGATGGCAGCTGTATCTGTAAATGTGAATGGTCCGATTTTCTTTAGGAACTTACCCTGTACCTCCATAGCGTTGAAAGCTATGTTGAGGTCGATAGGGCTCGTAAGCAGGAGACCTACGCCCTTTCTGTCTTCCGACAGGAAGGCGATTCCCTTTTTCAGCGTCTCGTCTGTTTTGGAGACATCGATCTTTTCGCCCTTGAACTCGACATCTCCTACTACCGGGTACATGCCCATAAGGCCATTGGCAATACCAAGCTTGCCCTGACCGGCAAGGCCTCCGATACCGAGGACTTCGCCCTTGCGTACGCTGAATGTTACGCCCTTGACTTCCTCACCCGGCATGTTGACAAGAAGATTATTGACTTTGAGGATCTCCTCGTCGCTGATCTTTCGCTCAGTCTCTGAACGATCAAGAGTAAGTGCACGGCCGACCATGAGACGTGCTATCTCAGCGGCTGTGATATTTTTTGTTTCTTCTGTGGCTACCCACTCTCCGTCACGGAGAACGGTAACTCTGTCGGACAGTCTGATGATTTCATCAAGACGATGGCTGATGAAAATGATACCGATGCCCTGTGCGGCCAGCTTACGGATCGCATCGAGCAGGTGCTCGGTTTCGCTCTCTGTCAGAACGGCAGTAGGCTCGTCGAATACCAGGAAGCGTATTCCGGTCTTATCGATCTCACGAGCGATCTCAACGAACTGCATGTGTCCTACAGGAAGGCCATGTACCCTGGTGTACTCCTCGATATCCATGCCCATGGTATCAAGAGCTTTTCTGGCATCCTGAGCCATGTGTTCGTGGTCGAGTGTCTCAAGGCGCTTTCCGAAAATCTTGGACATAGCCGAGCTCTTCGTGGTCTCACGGTTGAGCTTGATGTTCTCAGTGATTGTGAATCCCGGTATAAGCATGAATTCCTGGTGCACCATACCGATTCCGGCTTCCATGGCGTCACGCGGGTTCATGATATTGGCATTTTCACCACCGATACGTACCTCTCCCGTGAATCCACCAGTTTCGTGGATCACCGGCATACCGAACAGGATGTTCATCAGTGTGGACTTACCCGCGCCGTTTTCGCCGATAAGAGCATGAATCTCGCCAGGACGTACGTCCATGTTGATCCCCTTCAGAACGGCATGACCCGAGTATTCCTTTCCGACATTGATAAATTCAAGAATCCCGTTGTTCAAAACGTATCCCCTTTCATTGTCTGTAATTGAAAAGTTGTCTAGTCGGTCTAATCAATCCTCATAAAGTAACGAACAGGGACACCGCATCAGCGGTGTCCCTGCGGTCTTACTTAATCTTGATTATTAAACTTGATTGATCCTAAAGGATTATCTGTCCCTTGTTGGCTCGCCGAAGTTCAGGAATCCCTGAAGATATACGAGGTAGTTGTCGAACTTCTCGTGTGAATCCGGATCTTCGTAAGGAACGAGGCTAACCTCTGTGTTGCAGTAATCAGCAAGCAGATCCTGGATGGTCTGTGTGTCGCACTTGTCAACTTCGCCATTCATCCAGAGGAATGCATACTCTGTGCAAGCTACTGTGTTAGCGATGGAAGCAGGTACACTCCATGTTGAGAAGTGTCCGCTGAGTCCGTCCTCTTCGAGCTTTGTGTTGATAGCGTCGATTGTTGTCTGGAGACCATTTACAAGATCCTCAGGGCTCTCGATACCAAGAGCACTCGGGAATCCGTGGTATGGGCTCGGGCAGCATGGGAGTGCATAGTATGCACCGCTGTCATGAACAGCCTCGATCAGAGGAACCTGCATAGCGCAGTTTGTCGAGAAGAAGCATGTGTCAACTCCGTACTTCTCAACCATCTTTGGAACGTCCTCGAGGATGAACATCTGAGCTCCGGAAACTCCTGCGTCAGAAGTTGGGTCCGGTGCAGTAGCGTCTACGAACTCGATTCCGAGCTCTTCGCACTTAGCCTTGATGAGGTCACGGCATCCAGCGAGAGGAGCCTGTGCCATGTGACGTGGGAAGCTGTAGTGAACGAATGTCTTGCAGCCCATGTCATAAGCCTGCTGAGCGATAGCTGTACCCTTGTTGATCTCGTCGATCGAGAGGATGATGTCAGCACGCTTAACGATATCGTCAGCATTCTCCTGTGGTGTGCAGTATGCGATCAGAAGATCGTCTTTCTCTCTTGACTCAAGTACTTTGTCGATAGAAGCGTTCGATCCCGGGCAAGCCTGGTTGATAATGATAGCCTTATACTCAGGGTCTGCACCGTACTTGCTTACTACAGCAACGAACTGCTCCTGCTCTGTCATGAAGTTGTCAGGCATTACATCGTGAGTAATGCGGTCAGCACCGTATTTCTCAACCATGAAGTCTGCCGAACGGAACTCTTCCTCATTCTGTGAAAGAGTATTTGTGATGATAGCGATCTTACCTTCGCTGGCATCTCTTGCAGCCATTACACGCTGCTCGAGCTCACTAAGCTCTGCAGTTGCTTCAGGAGCTTCAGCTGATTCTTCAGCTGGCTCTTCCGACTGGCCGCCGCCGCATGCTGTAAGAGCGAATACCATTACCGCTACTACCAGCAGGCTGAGAAACTTCTTGAATCTCTCCATAAAATTATCCTCCTTAAGATTATAAATATCCACTTTAAACAGTGAAAACTACTAAGGGGATGATATCACATGAGGAATGTCTTTTCAACAATGTGAAAAAACATACAACAAGTGAAAAACCGGCCTTCTAAAAGGCCGGTTTTAATGGTTCTTTACCTTAGAACGACTGAGCTGTTCTGTTTATGATCTCGTTCTGCAGTTCTTCGTCGAGGTTTCTGAAATAGTCGGAGTATCCGGCTACACGGACGATCAGATCCTTGTAGTCATCCGGATGCTTCTGTGCCTCAAGCAGTGTTTCCTTATCGAATACGTTGAACTGGATGTGGTGACCGTCCATAGCAAAGTATGTACGGATCAGGCTTGCGAGGTTCTCGAGGCCTGTGTCACCTGCGAGTGCGCTCGGAGTGAACTTCTGGTTGAGCAGAGTTCCGCCGGTTGAGCAGTGATCCATCTTAGCGCAGCTCTTGATAACAGCTGTAGGTCCGTTTGTATCTGCGAACTTCTCAGGCGAGATTCCCTCGGATACAGGCTTCTTGGCAAGTCTGCCGTTAGCTGTAGCTCCGATAACTTCGCCGAAGTAGATGTGGCATGTTGTAGGCAGCATGTCAACGTGATACTGTCCGCCGCACATCGTTGGGCGTCCGGTTACTTCGTCCCTGTACTGTCTGAATACATCCTGCATGATATCGTCAGCGTAATCGTCGTCGTTACCATACTTAGGAGTCTTGTTCTGTACCATGTTGAAGATCTCCTCATGTCCGACGAAGTTGTCGTCCATTGCCTCGATGAGTTCCTTCATTGTGAAGTTCTGGTTGTCGAATACGTTGTATTTGATTGCAGCGAGGCAGTCTGTAACTGTTCCGATACCAACGCCCTGGATGTATCTGGTGTTGTATCTTGAACCGCCGTTGTTGTAGTCCTTGCCCTTCTTGATGCAGTCGTTGGTAACGATTGACAGGCATGGAGCAGGCATATACTTGGCGTAAAGCTTTTCAATGACGTTGTTTCCGCGAACCTTTACGTCTACCATATGCTTCAGCTGGATCGTGAACGCGTTCCAGAGTTCATCGTAAGTCTTGAAGTCCCATGCATAACCGGTTTCAGGTCCGAGCTGCTTTCCGCTCTGATCGTCAAATCCGTTGTACAGAGTCAGCTGGAAGATCTTAGGAATGTTGAGGTATCCAGTGAGGATGTAAGCCTCATTGCCCCACGAACCTGTTTCAACGCATCCGGACGAACCGCCCTGACGTGCGTCTTCGAGGGTCTTTCCTGCGTTCAGCAGCTCCTGTACGATCTCGTCAGTATTA
Organism: Mogibacterium sp.; assembly: GCA_017405845.1. Lineage (GTDB taxonomy): Bacteria > Bacillota > Clostridia > Peptostreptococcales > Anaerovoracaceae > Crickella. The sequence continues at coordinate 50,210 of JAFQZQ010000041.1, forward strand.
TAGAATGCAGGCTGGCCCCATCCTTCTCTCGAGATCTCGCAGGCTCTCTTGAGGAACTTGTGAGGTGTCTTTTTGCTGATCTGTACGTTGGAATTAGGCTGTACCAGCTTCATCTCGTCCATGCAGTCGAGGATGAGGTAGCTGACAGCGTTAACGCCGTTTGTGCCGTCTTCCTTGATTCCGCCGGTATTGATGTTTGCGAAATCTGTATATGTACCGCTCTCCTTGAGAGTAACGCCTACCTTAACAGGCGCCGGCTGGTTGTTGAACTTGACCCAAAGGCACTCGAGAAGCTCGAGAGCCCTTTCGTCGTCGAGGATGCCTTCCTTAGTGTCTTTCTTGTAGTATGGATACAGATGCTGGTCGAGTCTTCCCGGGCTGAAAGCGTCCCAAGGGTTGAGCTCTGTAGTTACGGCAAGGTGTGTGAACCAGTAGAGCTGGATCGCTTGCCAGTATGTCTGAGGAGCATGAGCAGGAACGACGTCAAGGTTTGCAGCCATCTGCTCGAGTTCTGCCTTGCGTACAGGATCCTCGCACTTTTCAGCCTCAGCCTTCAGCAGCTTCTGATATCTCTCGCCGAGGATCATTACTGCGTCGCAGTCGATGAGCATTGCCTCGAGTTCATCCTTCTTATCTACCGCTTCCGGGTCATTCATGAAATCAAGAGCGTCGATTGCTGCCTGGATCTCTTCTTTATAATCAGCGTATCCCTTTATGAATACGTTCTTTCCGCCACATGTATGTCCCGGGCCTCTCTGTTCCATGAACTCAGTGAACATGCCGGCTGCATAGCACTTTCTCCACTCGTGTGTCATGCCTGCGATCAGCTTGTCTCTCATGGACTTTCCCTTCCAGTAAGGGATGATTATCTCTTCCTGGTCCTTGAGGTCCTGTTTTGTTACGGTGTAGTTAACAACAGCACGGTCGTTCATGATGTACATGTCTTCGATCGTGTGGCATGTGAGCTCAGGGAATGTCGGCGAGGACTGTGGGTCCTTACCCTTTTCACCTACGATGAGCTCGCCCTCTCCGAGATAGAGAGTCTTCTTGCTGAAGTACTCCTTGAGTACCATAGCTCTAAGTACAGGAAGGGATACCTTGTCTTCCCATTTCTTGTACACTTCAGTCTCGATTATCGCTCTTTCAAGATCGATGTGAGGCTGAGTCTCCATGCTGACCTTTCTGAGAGCTTTGATTCTTGCGTTCATTCCACGTTCTTCCATTTTGTCCTCCGTGCGGCCTACCCGCCGATCTTGATATTAGTGAAACCTGCTTTTTCCCATTGTTCAACGAATGATTGCATTTCTTCGTCAGAAGGAGCCGTAAGCTCTTCTGCTTCATATGCTCTACCGAGCTTGCCGTACTTGTGTGAGCCTGTGCTGTGATAAGGCAGGAGGTTCACCTGCGCCGGTCTTATGTCGTTTTCCTTGAGGAAGTCTATTACGGCTGCCATCGATTCGGTATCGCCGTTGACCTCCTTTACTGTAGGTATTCTGATGAATATCCTTGCACCCGTCTTTGCGATTTTTTTAAGGTTGTCGAGTATGAGCTCGTTGCCCGTACCGATATACCTTTTGTGCTTTTCGTTATCTATCGCCTTGATGTCATAGAGCCAGGTGTGTACATACGGAAGTATGGCCTCAAAATTCGAATACGGTGCCTGGCCGCAGGTATCTATCGCAACATCCACCCCTTCTCTGTACAGCCTTTTTACAAGCTGCCGGATGTAGTTGCTGTCCATCGCCATGACTTCGCCGCCCGAAAGGGTTACGCCGCCGCCTGACTGCTCGTAAAACATCTGGTCCTGCAGACATATCTTTACGAGCTCATCGACAGAGTATTCCCTGCCGACCAGAACCCTGTAATTTCCAAGGCATGCATCGACGCACTTTCCGCACTTGATGCATTTGGAGCGGTCAAGCTGAGATTTTCTTCCCTCTGCAGTCGGCTCTAACATCGTTATGGCGCCGGTCGGGCATACCGCCTCGCACCTTCCGCAGCCCGTGCACTTAGGAATGTCTACCTGAAGCTCTTTCTCGAATCTCTGCGTCTCAGGATTGTGGCACCATACGCATTTGAGAGGACAGCCCTTAAAGAATACGGTTGTCCTTATGCCGTCTCCGTCGTGTATTGAATACTTCTGTATGTTAGTAACTGAATTCATTTTTTAACCCCGTTTTAGACCGCGGTCTAATAATTTCAGCTACATTATATATTGTCGCTCTCAGCAAATCAATAAGCAGCTTCACTGTTTTTTGAGACCTTGCATCATTATAGGAAAGAGCTTTCTGCTGTACTCTCCAAATGAAAAGCTTCCGTTCTGCATGCACCACTCTGTAACAAGAGCTCTCTCGCCCATACTGAAAAAGCTGACCATCTCGCTTACTGTCATTTCATCAGTCAGTTCGCCGTTTTTCTGCCCCTCATACATCAGCCTTTCGACATACCTGTAATAGTATCTGTTGCGGTTGAGCAGACTTGAGAAGTCTTCCTTTATTATCTGAGCAGAATAAAGATACGAGAGCAGTCTGTAGTCTATGTTCTTCTCCATGAACGAGTGGACTTCATAATTGAGCCACATCAGCTTATCGAAACAGCTCAAGTCCTGAGGCTCAATGCCATCCAGTCTTTCATACTCACGGTCGAGTATTTCGGACAGCGTATCGAGCAGGTCATCCTTACTCCTGAAGTAATAATAAAACGTTCCCTTCGAAATGCTCGCCTCGTTGATGATATCGTTGATGGTCGCCTCGGCGAAGCCCTTCTCTCTGAACAGTTTCCATGCCGCGCCTATGATGCGTTCTCTTCTGTCATTTGCCATATCTGCTCCTGAATATGTAGAGTGTCCGGCTATATACCGGACACTCCTGTGAATTCATTGTTTTATTTATCTTTATCTTCCGCTCGTGTAGTTATCGAAGTAACCCTGAATATAAACAACAGGTGTACCCTTGTCGCCCGAGCCCGATGTGAGGTCGCAGAGCGATCCGATCAGGTCAGTAAGTCTTCTTGGTGTTGTTCCTTCAGATACCATGTTACCAACCAGGCTCTCCTGTGGCTTGTCAGCGATGGCCTTCGAGATAGCCGCTCTGAGCTCCTCACCGGTAAGATTTGCGAAATCGTTGTCTGCGAGGTACTTGAGCTTGAGCTCATTCGGTGTTCCCTCGAGGCCCGGTGTATAGAACGGTGATACTACAGGGTCAGCGAGCTCCCAAATTTTTCCGACAGGATCCTTGAAAGCTCCGTCGCCGTAGATCATAACCTCTACGCACTTACCTGTCTTCTCAAGCATCTTTGCCTGGATATCATTAACGATATGCTGAGCGTCTCTTGGGAACAGCTTTACAGTATTCTCTGTTGCCTTATTGGAACCGAGCAGTCCGTAATCTGCGTTGAATCCGCTGCCGTTTACAGGAGCATCGAGGATGTCATCAAGTCCGTAAACATTTGCGCCCTTTGCCTTGAGTATTCTCTTTGTGCGTGCGCGTGTGTGGATGTCGCAGTTGATGACGTTGTCTGTGTAATTGAGGATCTCCTCAGCATGGTTTGCGAAGATGATCTCAGCCTCTGCGCCTGCTTCTCTGATGAGGTCGCCGTAGTATGCCACATAGTCAACACCTGTGAACTGATGCTTGTTTTCTCCGAAGAGCTCTCTGTATTTTTCAACAGTGAGTACATCGCTGTACGGGTTGATTCCCGACTCATCTATCTGATCCATGGTGAGAAGTGCGTTGCCTACTTCGTCCGAAGGATAGCTGAGCATGAGGACTACTTTTTCCGATCCCATGGCGATTCCTCTCAGGCAGATCGCAAATCTGTTCCTGGAAAGGATAGGCCAGATAACTCCAACTGTCTTTCCGCCGAGTTTTGCCTTTACGTCTGCTGCGATGTCATCAACGCTTGCGTAATTGCCCTGGCATCTTGCAACTACCGATTCTGTGATACAGACTACGTCTCTGTCCTTTACGTCGAATCCGTCATCGGACGCAGCTGCCTCGAGCACGCTGTCTACTACCATCTGTGCAAGATCATCTCCTTCGCGGAAAATCGGGCATCTGATGCCACGCGATACCGTACCAACTCTTCTTTCTGTACTCATAATTTTTTCCCTTCTCACCCTTGCGGTTTAGTTCTAACGTAAAAAGCACATAACTTTGACTATATAATTTTAGCACCAGCTTTAAACCACTTCAATAATACAGCCGCCCTTTTTGGACGGCTGTATCATACTTATTTTATAGCTCTATTATTTTCATTGTGTTGGTTTGTGACCTCTGATAGCTGTGTCTTCCGCTTACGACACCGGCGATAAAGACCAGAATATCTCCGGTAGCTGACAGTCCCTTTTCTCTCATTATCTCGAGACAATCCTCCATAAGCTCATCTGTGGTATGCGCCCTCTCAGACAGCATAGGTTTTACTCCCCAGAGAAGATTCATCTGCCTTACAACCATCGGTTCAGGCGAGAACGCGTAGATATCAGAGTCCGGTCTGCATTTGGATACCTGCACAACTGTAGCGCCTGATGAAGTCGGCGCAAGGATAGCTCTTGCCCTGAGCTCTTTAGCAGCCTTCACGGCAGCCATGCATGTGGTGGTAGAAACGGAGACAGTACCATCATTACGCAGTATGTGCTGGTTTCTCGCAAATATTTCTGTGTACTCTGTAATAGAGACCATCATCTTCAGCGCCTCTACAGGGTACTCACCGCTCGCTGTCTCTCCGGACAGCATCACTGCGTCAGATCCATCATATACAGCGTTGGCTACATCCGTTACCTCTGCTCTTGTTGGACGAGGGTTTCTCATCATGGAATCAAGCATCTGTGTAGCTGTGATGACAATCTTTCCTTTTTCATTGCATCTGGCTATCATCTCGCGCTGAAGCTGAGGTATCATCCTGGCCTCGACCTCAACGCCAAGGTCTCCTCTTGCCACCATGACGCCGTCTGCAGCATCTACGATCTCTTCGAAATTATCAATACCTTCTCCGGATTCTATCTTGGCGATAATCTTAATGCGCGAGCCGTACTCTTTAGCTAGTTTACGGATCTTGTTTATGGTACCGGCGTTTCTTACAAAAGAGGCAGCAATGAAATCATATTCATTCTCGAGTCCGAATCTGATATCTTCATAGTCTTTTTCGGTAAGATCAGGCAGGCCCACCTTGATTCCTGGCAGATTTACACCTTTTCTCTCTGAAACCACACCACCGTTGATTATGCGGCAGCTCAGCTCGCCTCCTTCTATAGACTCAACTCTGAGTTCGATGGCTCCGTCATCGATCAGGACAGTATCTCCCGGAGAAAGATCATCTGCAATGCCTTTGTAAGTGACATAAAGATGCGCTGCATTTCCCTCTGCTGCAGGGTCCTCAGCATATGAAATAGCTACTGTTTCGCCCTTGACGAGTTTTACACTTTTGTGATCTTCGAGCAATCCCGTACGGATCTCCGGTCCTTTTGTATCGAGAAGCATGGCTATAGGTCTGCCGGCTTCCTTTGCAGCTTTTCTGACACGTGTCAGCATTTCCAGATGACTCTCATGAGTTCCGTGCGAGAAGTTGAATCTGGCAACGTCCATCTCCTTCGCGAGTTCAGCGAGAATAGCATCATCGGACTCTCTCGGTCCCATAGTACATACAATTTTGGTCTTTCTCATAACAAACCCCTTTTGCTATCACATCCCGTAATAACCAATTTTTAAAGATGATTTATTATACCACAGAAAGATGCCGGCTTTGTCAGACTTCAGTACTAAACGGAGCCAATATTTAAACCTTTTTCAAAAAAAGTGCCGGGTACAAAAGAAAGTGATTTTTTTGCAGGATTAAGGGCGATTCCCGTTCGACTTATTTAAACCGCTTCGTTATCATTACTGCATGAGCAAAGCATTATTATCTGAAGAAACAAGGTGTTCCCGGCAAGCATTATCTCGGAAAGAACAATGCTGAGATCATTAAGAATATTAAAGCTGCCCGTTATTATAAGAAGCTGAAACAGGTCATCGATAAGGACATCAGCATCCTGGAATCCGTATCACAGAACTATATCGTGCCCGATCCGGCCGCTATTAACAATCTGCTCCCAAAAGTCTACAGGAGTGAAGCGCCTCCGCTTCCGGGAGCATATAATGAGACCCAGGCATTTTTATCCTTTTTTCGTTATGCACCAAGCCATTGAAAAATTGAAAATAACGAAATATCCTTTATAGCCTTGTTTTTTTCGTTATCACGAATTAAAAACGCCACGGAGCCCCTAAGGCTCCGTGGCATACTCTTTGATATCTTTGTGAGGCTGCCACCCCGGCTATTATGCAGTTGCCTGCGGACTATTCATGTTTGCCGGTGATCTCGCCGCTGTTCTTCCAGATGCTGTTTTCAGGAATAACTCCCCTTACGCAGGATGTTGGATATACATTCGAATTGCGTCCTATCACAGTACCCGGGTTGAGAACTGCGTTGCATCCTACCTCAACGTGGTCGCCAAGCATGGCTCCGAACTTCTTTATACCTGTCTCGATCTGCTCAGTACCATTATGCACTATTACCAGCTTCTTGTCGGCCTTCACGTTTGATGTGATCGAGCCGGCTCCCATGTGGCTGAAGTGTCCGAGGATCGAGTCACCTACATAATTATAATGAGGTGTCTGAACGTTATCGAAAAGGATGACATTCTTGAGCTCAACGGAGTTGCCGACAACGCATTTGCGGCCAACAAGAGCCGAACCTCTAATGAACGCGCAATGTCTTACCTCAGTCTCAGGTCCGATAATGCACGGAGCACCGAGATATGCGCTCGGGAATACCTTTGCAGTCTTGTGGACCCAAACGTTCTCACTTACTTCTTCATACTCTTCAGGATCGAGCGTCGGACCGAGCTCGAGGATGAAATCCTTAATACCCTTCAGAGCTTCCCAAGGATATGTGAACTGCGAAAGATAGTCTTTAGCCAGTGTATGGTCTAAGTCGTATAAATCATTAATAGTATACATTGTTCACCTTCTTTTTGAGATTATTCAACAATATGCCCTTTGGCGCGAATCACATCGATGATCTGGTCAACGTACTTCTCGCACTCTTCCTCAGACGGAGCTTCAGCCATTACGCGAACAACCGGTTCTGTGCCGGACTCACGCAGCAGGGTACGGCCCTTGTCGCCAAGCGCCTTCTTAGCTGCAGCGTCAGCAGCGAGAACGTCAGGGTCATTCATGCAGTCTGCTTTGCTCTTTACTCTGATGTTTTTGAGCACCTGTGGATAGAAGACTACAGGAGCAGCGAGTTCGCTCATCTTCTTTTTCTTTGCAAGCATGGCCTCCATCAGCTTGAGTGATGTGAGGATTCCGTCACCTGTAGTAGCGTACTTGGTGAAGATGATATGTCCGCTCTGCTCTCCGCCGATGCGGTGTCCATTCTGCACCATGTTCTCATAAACGTATTTGTCGCCGACCTTTGTCTGCTCGTACTCAATGCCTTCCGCGTCGAGAGCCTTGTAAAGGCCGAAGTTGGACATTACAGTCGTAACCACCTTGTTATTGAGCAGTTTGCCTCTCTCCTTCATGTAGCGTCCGTAGATGTAGAGGATGTGGTCTCCTGTTACGACGTTGCCCTTCTCGTCTACGCAAAGGCATCTGTCAGCGTCGCCGTCATATGCGAATCCTACATCGAGCCCATTGTCTACAACGAACTTCTGCAGGTGCTCGATATGTGTGGAGCCGCAGTTTGTGTTGATATTGTAGCCATCCGGTTCATCGTTCATTACATAGGTCTTTGCTCCGAGTGCATCGAACACGCCCTTTGCGATCATCCATGCTGCACCATTAGCAACGTCGAGTCCGACCTTGACGCCCTTGAAGCTGAACTTGGACATCGAGATGAGGTATCCGACATAGCGGTTACGTCCGGATACGTAGTCGACCGTGCGTCCGATATCCTCACGCTCTGCCATAGGAACTTCCATTTCACCGTCGAGATATGCTTCGATCTTGAGCAGTGTCTCCTCGTCCATCTTCTCGCCGTTGTTGTTGACGATCTTGATGCCGTTGTCATAGTACGGATTGTGGGATGCCGAGATCATGATACCGCAGTCGAAGTCGTCTACTCTTGCAATATACGATACGGACGGAGTCGTGGTTACGTGCATGATGTAAGCATCAGCTCCGGATGCCATAAGGCCTGTGCAGAGAGCGTACTCAAACATATAGCTCGATCTTCTTGTATCTTTGCCGATGACTACCTTTGCCTTGCGGTCGAGTCTCTTTCCATAATACCAACCGAGATAGCGGCCGATCTTTATTGCGTGGTCAAACGTAAGGTTCTTGTTGGCTTCGCCGCGGAAGCCGTCTGTTCCGAAATATTTACCCATTACAGTCTCTCCTTTTTCTCGATGTCGAGGAAGTATTTGTAAGTGTCAACTGTCAGCTCGCCGCATGCTTCTTCGTCACATGCGATGATTGCCGCATTGTGAAGCTGGAGTGCGCTGCATGTCCACTTCTGGCTGACTCCGCCCTCTACTACAGCTGCCATGGCTCTTGCCTTGTTGTGTCCGCTGATGAGAACGAGTACTTCCTTAGCGTCTGTGACTGTGCCGATTCCTACGGACAGAGCCTGAGCAGGAACAGCTTCAGGGTCTCCGCCGAAAAATCTTGAATTAACGATTCTTGTATCTGTTGTAAGGTCTCTCAGGCCTGTACGCGATGAGAGCGATGTGTATGGCTCATTGAAAGCAAGATGTCCGTCTACTCCGATACCGCCCATGAAAAGATCAATGCCGCCGTAAGAAGCGATCTTCTCCTCATATCTTGCGCACTCGCCTTCAGGATCATCTGTCATTCCGTTGAGGATGTTGATGTTTGCAGGATCCATGTCTACGAGGTGATCGAAGAAGTTGTCGTGCATGAAGTACCAGTAGCTCTGGTCATGTTCATGAGGAAGTCCGAGATACTCGTCCATATTGAATGTGACGACATTCTTGAACGAAACTTCGCCGGCCTTGTTCTTAGCGATAAGGTTCTTGTATACGCCGATCGGAGATGAACCGGTCGGGAGTCCGAGTACGAACGGTCTGTCTTCTTTATGGTTGTTGATCTTGTCTGCAATGTAATCTGCAGCCCATTTGCACATTTTTTCATAATCGTCCTGGATGACTACTCTCATTATTCTTACCCCTTTCAGTTAAATGAGTATGGTTCTCTTTGTGGCGATGCCTTTTAACACAGATAATATTTTAACATCCGGTATTTGTCCGGTAAATGTGTTAAAAGCAAATACATTGATATTATACTCCCATGGGAGTACACTATTAACAAAGCATAAGAAATCAAGCATTCAGGAGTGCCATGGACAAAAAGATTTATCACGGAGGAGACACAATAGTGAGGTCTCCCGCCTTTGGGATCGGAAGGCCTTACAATGATTTTGGACTCGGCTTTTACTGCACCGAATTCCCGCAGTATGCTGCCGAATGGGCTGTAGAGCCGGGCAAAAACGGTTTTGTTTCAGCCTACTCCATAAACTATGACGGTCTCCGCATCATCAATCTGTGCAGCTCGCAGTACACGCCCCTTCACTGGATCGGACTGCTTTTCAATTACCGCGAATTCGATCTTTCATCAGATACTGCCTACAGGGCAAGAGAATACATCAATAAGTATTTCCCGGTGGATCATCAGGCATGCGACTGCATCATTGGATACCGTGCTGACAACAGATGCTTTATGTTCGCCCAGGAATTTCTTGACGACAGACTCTCATATAAAAGCTTCCGAAGCGCTCTTGTGGGCGATGACTCCAACAGACAGTTCGTACTTAAGAGCAACCGCGCTTTCGACAGGATCAGCTTTTTGGGATACGAGACGGCTATCAGCGAAACATCCTTCCCTGTCAGCAGAAGCCGTGAGATAAGAGCCCTTAAAAGCATCAGGCCTTCTGCAGGAAGCAACGATTTCTTCATCACCGATCTTATCGAGGAGGAGGTACGTCCTTATGACACACGCTTACGATAAGATATGCCTCGAAAGAGCCGCTGACACGCTGGGACGAATGCTCGACTATTCTTCCTACAGCCTTCATTACGATATCAGCACAATGATGGATCTGTTCATCGCATCCGGCACCGCCGCTCTGCTTGAACGCGGAGATATCCGCGCTATAGCAGGCATGTCGGGAGTCGAGCTGGCATATGAGGTGCTTGAAAGAAGCGGCATGACATATGAAAGAACCCAGCCGCGATATACAAAAGGTCTGAGCGCAGAATACTGGTGCGGTAACGCTCTGACTCACATTCAGTGGGAAACCTGCATGTCTTTCGACAGGATCATGGCAGCCTTTTCAGCCCAGGCGTTTATCTCTGAGTACGGAAGGAGCAGGCTGTCCTTTCTTGATGCTCTGCCGCTCAGCATAAGCGACGAAGAACGTTCCGCAAAGATCAGGTCATTTGGCAGACAGTTTGCTGATGAAGCAGTGGCTAAATACATATCGTCGGGCGAAGCCTCAGGCAACGGCAAATCCGGCGATACTCCGCTCAAAAAAATGCGCATAAAAAACGGCCTCAGTCAGAGCGGTCTGGCTAAGGCCAGCGGTATTCCTTTGAGAACTATCCAGCAGTATGAGCAGCGTCAGAAGGATATATCAAAAGCCCGTGCCGAATACCTTATAGCACTCTCACGGGCTCTGTCTTGTGATCCCTCACTTCTTATTTAGTTTTTATCTTCCTCTTCCGGTTCAGGCTTCTCCACGACCTTGAGCTTCAGAGTCATGTTTTCCTGCCCGTCCGCGATAGACACTCCTTCAGGCAGATCATACTCGATTGGTATTTCGCTGTCCTCGTAGTAGTTGCTGATATTTATCTCGTTAGCAGTTATGCCCGTGAACGCGTCTACAGTGCTCTTTCTGCCTTTTATAATTATGGTTTCCGGAACGGTGTAAGTTCTTTCGTACGAATCGTCCGAATTATCCTTTACGGGCACCACCAGCCTTACTTCCTTGACGTAACCGGCAGCCGCTCTGAACGATACGGTCTCAGGATAAACGACTACATTTATGACCTTGTTGCCTTCTTTGTCGAGAGCTGCCAGCTCGAGAGTCATGGCCTGGAACTGCTCATTCAGATCGTCAGGATCGATGACCGCTGCCACCCTGTCTATCTCAGCCAGCTCCTTCTCGGTAGCTATGACCGTAGCATTTATTACAGACATGTTTTCTACAAGAGGCACCGCGTTCTCTTCAGGCTCCTGAGAGTACTCAACGCTTATCGGCATCTCTACACTCGCGGCACTTGCTATCTCTACCGTGACAGTCTTTACCGAAACATCTTTCACCAAAGCGCCTTCCGGCCCCGTTACATGGAGCGAAACGACGTTTTCTCCTGTTGAAAGACCGCTCACATCCGCAGTGACGGATATGTCTTCGGCCGATATGCTGGTTGTATCTATTCTTCTCTGCTGGAGCTTTACCTCAACATTCTTGTGGTTTGCTTCAGCTACGGCGTAGCCTCTGTTGGCAAGAGTGTCGAGTCCGGTATACGTAATAGGTACGCCGGTATATCTGACGTCCGTCATAGGGTCATAGTTGTAGACCACGAAGAACCATGCTCCGATCGCGACAACCAACGCAAGTATTATGTTGAACATCTTCTGGCCTTTTTCAGTCATCGCGTCTGCCTCCTTTCAGCAATTTGAATCTGGAAAGCAGATCATGTTCATCAGATGACGGCAGATAAATGTCGAGCAGCATCTTCTCGAGTGTCTTAAGGTCGAGGAAACGCTTGAACTCACCGTTCTGCGCGACCGAAATAGCTCCGGTCTCCTCGGAGACCACGATTACGAAAGCGTCTGAAACCTCGCTGAGGCCCAGTGCGGCTCTGTGTCTTGTCCCTAGATTCTTACCAATATTCTGTCTTTCTGTAAGCGGCAGTACACAGCTTGCCGCGTGAACCCTGTCACCCCTGATAATTACAGCTCCGTCGTGAAGCGGGGATCCCTCGTAAAACAGATTGCCGAGGAGTCTTACAGAAATCTCAGCATCGACAATAACTCCGGTCTCACTTATATCGGTAAGCATTGTTTCGCGCTCAATAGCCATAAGCGCGCCCGTCTGTGTAGACGAGAAATCATCTACCGCATCTACGATCTTATGTACAGTCGCGTACATTTCTTCTTTGCCCATGTCGCGGAACTGCCTGCTCAGTACGCCTCTGCGGCCTATCTGCTCGAGAGCCCTTCTTATCTCAGGCTGGAACAATATGACGACCGCGATAAGACCGACTGTGATGAGCTTCGTGAAGAGCCAGTTAAGCAGACTCAGGTTTAAGACCTCTGAAACAAGGAAAAAAGCGATAATCAAAAGGATACCCCTGAACAGCTGCTGAGCGCGAGTCTCTTTGATAAACCCGAGCAGCCTGTAAAGCAGGTAAGCAACAATAACGATGTCTATGACATCGGTTACCTTTATGCTCATTAGGATTCCCATTAAATTATCAATCATTTATTGTCCTTTTGTTTTTTGAGATTATTTGCAGTTACTTGTCCTATTCGCCGGAAGCCACCGTCACCATACCGTCTTCATCAGTCTGAAGATCCTGTCCTTCAAGCACGGCATTTATAAGTGTCTTGGCGTTTTCTATGCTTGCAGAGTCCTGCGTCATTACATACGCATATTCCCCGCCTGTTGAATATGTAGGCAGCATGCCGTCTCCGCCCACTACTGAATTCTTGAATATCTTCCACTCCGGATCCTTGGCCAGCTGGAACTTGACAAGTTTTCTGATTTCGCGCGAGCTGAAGCTCATTTCGAAGTAGTTGCGCAGGCTCGAGAGCACCTTGTTATAACTGAGGATCATGGTGCGGCTGCTTGTTGCCTTCTTGATAAGAGCCTCAAACACCAGTTGCTGGTTTTTGATTCTCTGGTGGTCTCCTGTCGGGAACGCCTTACGCTCTCTGGCAAATGCCAGCGCCTGTTTTCCGTTCATGTGGTTGACGCCTTCTTTTACAGTCCAGTCCTTCATCTTGACAGGATTGAATTCGTATTCGGATTCGACATCAACTCCGCCTATCGCATCTATGAACCTTTCGACAGTCGTGAAATTGACCTTTACGTAATAGTTGACTTCCGTTTCGAACAGCTGCTCCTCGGCTGCGATTGTGGTAGGCACACCGTAGAACCCGGTGTGAGTAAGCTTGTCCATGGCATTGTCGAATTCAGCCATGTAGATCTCATAGTCACGCGGGATAGAGGTCATCAGAATCTGCTGTGTCTTAGGGTTGACCGTCACCACCATGTTTACATCGCTTCTGCCTTCTTCATCGATGGTGCCATCGACGTCTATACCCGTAATGATAAAGTTGAACGGATGCTTGGTGACATCGGCGACCGCGCTCTCATTCTTAACAGAGCTGCCGCTGAGGAACGATAGCGTGCCCAGCGCATAGGCGGTACCCACTCCGTAGAATACTATGAGCACCATCGCGGCAAGTGTCGCAAGCACCTTACCCCAATTCTTGCTCTTCCTGCTGCGGGTCTGTATCAGTATGACCAGACTGAGCAGCAACAGAACTCCGAAGAGTGCTGCACTCACGTCGATAGGAAGCACGTTCATGAATATCATCGAAGCCGCAAATACGCCAAATGCGATTATGTATATCGTAGTAAGCACTCTGTGGAAGCCGTTGACCCTTTTACGGCCCTGGCTTTTCTTCTCTATTTTGTTTTTGTTTTTTGTGTAGTTGCTTCTGTATCTGTCGTAGGCTTCCTGCGATGCCTGCTTGATCGCCTCTATCTCCTTGACATTGTGATGAGGATGTTCATCGACTTCCTCTACAGGAGCTTTATCGGGCATACGCGAGAAAGCATGCTCTCTGTCATACTGCTCGAATATGTCATTGTCTTCGCCGATCCACTTATGATTGCTCAGAGGTTCAGGCACATCAAAAGCAGGAGCACTGTTTCCCTTGCTCTGCCTTCTTAGCTCCTCGTAGAGCCTCCTATCATCATCTATGTTGACCTTGTTATTATTTGTTTCCGGGACCTCGCGGTCAAACTTAAAATCCAGAAGATCGTCGAGGTCCCAGTCTTTATTTGCCATACTTTATCTATCCTATCTCTTTGTTTCAATCAGTCCGTAAGCATTGCCCTTGCGCTTATATACTACGCTGACCTCATTTGTATCCATATCAAGGAATACGAAGAAATCGTGTCCGAGCATCTCCATCTGGAGAATAGCTTCCTCTGCTACCATAGGGGTAAGCTCGACCTGCTTTCTTCTGACGATGGTCATCTCTTCTTCAAAATCCTCGTCCTCCGGCTCCGGAACGAACTCGAGCTTGAGGGCTTTGTTTTCTTTATATCTCGACTCAAGTTTTCCCTTGAGTTTGCTCATCTGGTATTCAAGTTTATCTGTGACCAAATCAACTGCATCATAAATGCTGTCATTTGCCATCTCGGCTCTGAGTACTGCCTGCTTGGCATTGATTGTGGCCTCAAACTTAGGTGTTTCTCTGAGTTTTGATACAACGATGTTTGCTGTTGTGTCCTCATCGAAGAACTTGCCGATTTTTGTCAGCTTCTTCTCGATGTAGTCGCTGAGCTTCTCGCTCATTGGATAATTCTTTGATGAAATGTTGATCTTCATAACACTTATCCTCCTGATGTCATAGTTTCCTAACTTATTGTAACACAAGATAGACAAAAAATGTGTGCTCCTTCTGTGAAGAAGCACACAATATGTTGTTTTTTTGATGAATGCCCCGGCCTTTGATCCGGATCAATCAGCATACCACAGCTTGCCAACAGCTTCTGCAAGTTTTTTGCCCTCAACAGGACCAATCTTGCATCTGAACTGTCTCTTTACCTCCAGCAAAGGAAGACCCATAGCCTTTCCCTTTTCAATGCCGGCGAGAATAGCCTTCTCTGCGTCCTTGCTGATCGTTCCGTCGTCGGAGATTCCGCTGACGATACTCATAGCATCTTCAAACGTAATGTTCATTGTAGGATCGATCATTACTTTTCCTCCTTGGAATAATTCCGATTATTGATTAGCCCCGCGGTCATTCGACCTGGTCTTTGACCCCACACTTGCCTTTACCCGCTTTGCGGAGGACTTACTTCTAAGATACGCCATGATCACAGCCGCCTCTTGCCTGCTGCTTACGTGGGTCCCTTTGCCCGTATCTGGCATGGACTTTCAACCACGAACATGACCGCGGACTTATCACATTTTTAAATGGAGCACAGTTGCTCCGGGGAGCATTTATTTCTTCTTGCTCGCCTTGACTTCCTTCTCGAGCATATTCTCAAGTCTGTCTCTTGCCTTTGGATCATATGCGAATGCATTGTCATCTCCGGCAAGGAAAGCTTCGAGATTCGGAAGACGGACGCCGGCCTTGTAGTTCATCTTGAACAGCTCGACGTTGAGCGCTTTTACGACATCGCGCATTTCCTGATTGGTCATTATAGCCTCCTTAATAAACAGGTAGTGATCACTGAGGTTTATACTCGCCTGTTGCCTCGAGTTCTCCGGTGTTCTCTTCATCTGCCGCATCGTTATCATAGACCTCTACCGACTTTATTCTCATCTCATTACCGCGGAGCAGCCATGTTTTTCCGCTTCCGCAGTGCGGGCATGTCTTGCCGTAAGTAACAGTAGAGTATGTGATCTTGCAGTTGTCACACCATGTCACAGCAGGTATCTCTTCACAGTACAGTCTGGAGCCTTCAAACATAGGGTATTTCTTTGAATACCAGTTCCAGTAGTCGTAAAGATACGCTGTAACGATTCCCGAAACCTCACCGAATTCCAGCGTCACGGATTTGACCTTCTTGACGTTGTTAGCCTCGGCGATCTTACTAACCTCTTTAACAGTATAATTTACAAGTCCTAGTTCGTGCATTGATACCTAAATCGTCCTTTATCTTCCTACGACTTTCTTCTTAATGATACCTGCAACTCTGGACGGCATGTGCTTTCCGATTCCAACGAACTTCTTCTCTGCAGGAATCATGTTGGAGAACTTGTCTCCATCCGGCAGACGGAACAGGTGGATAGCGTCGAACTTGCACTGTACTGTGCACATTCCGCAGCCGATGCACTTGTTGGTGTCTACTACGCTGCGTCCGCACTTGAGGCATCTCTCTGCTTCCTTCTTGATCTGCTCTTCGCTGAACTGCTTGATCTCGTAGTCCATTGTGAGCTTCTTGCTCTCGTCGATCTCTCTGATCTGGCGAGGAGGCTTTCTGAAGTCTGCTGCAGGGATAACGACATCGTCCTTGTTGAGCATCTCAAAGTGACGTGTATTTCTGTGGATCATCAGGTGCTGTCCTTCGTTGACGAATCTGTGCAGCGATACAGCTCCTTCACGTCCCATTGCGAGAGCGTCAACTACGAACTTCTGTCCGCTTACGGAGTCTCCGCCTGCGAAGATGTCAGGCTCGCCTGTCTGAAGTGTTACAGGGTCTGCGATGATCATTCCGCGTGGGCTGAGCTCTACCTTTGTGCCCTCGAACAGTTTGCCGTAATCAGGCTTCTGGCCGATGCTGAAGAGAACTGTGGAGCAAGCCTGCTCTGTTGTCTGAGCATCGTCGAATGTAGGTGCGAATCTGCCCTCTGCGTTCTTTACGCTGAGGCACTTTCTGAATTTGATTCCTGCAACCTTGCCGCCCTTTGTAACGACTTCTGTCTGGCCCCAACCATCGTGGATAATGATACCTTCGTTCTTGAGGAATTCCTGATCCTCAGCACCCATAGGCATCTCGTCATAGGACTCGAGACAGTACAGATGTACGCTCTTAGCTCCCTGACGGATAGCTGTACGTGCTACGTCAGCTCCGATGTTTCCGCCGCCGATGACTACTACGTCGCCGCTGAGCTTCTTAGCCTTGCCGAGTGTAACAGTCTTGACGTAATCTACGCCGCCGATGACTCCCTCAGCATCATCGCCAGGGATTCCCAGCTTGCCGCAGCTCTGGAGACCTGTTCCTACGAAGAAGCCCTTGAAGCCTTCTTCACGGAGCTGCTGGAATGTAACGTCCTTACCAACTTCAACTCCGCATCTGATCTCAACGCCCATCTCCTTGAGGATATCGATTTCAGCGTTTACTACCTTCTTGTCGAGTCTGAAGTTAGGAATTCCGAGTACCATCATTCCGCCGGCCATCTCCTGTTTTTCGAATACTACAGGCTTGTAGCCTTCGATAGCCAGGAAGTAAGCGCAGGACAGTCCTGCAGGGCCGGATCCTACGATACCGATCTTCTGGTCAAAGTGCTCTCTGGTTGTGGAAACCATTGGCGGGATGTATTTGTGCTCATCCTCGAGGTCCTTTGCAGCGATGAATGCCTTGATATCATCGATAGCAAGAGCTTCGTCAACTGTTCCTCTGGTGCACTCGAGCTCGCAGTACTTGTGGCAGATAGCGCCGCATACTGCAGGGAACGGGTTATCTCTCTTGATGAGTTCGAGAGCTGCTCTGTAGTCGCCTCTCGAAGCCATGTCAATGTAACCCTGAATAGCGATATGGAGCGGGCATGCAGACTTGCAAGGTGCTGTACCTGTAGGCCATGTCTGGATGACGCCGTTCTCGTTCTTGTAGTTCCAGTTCCACTTGGATTCCGGCCAGAAGTTGCTGTCAGGCAGCTCCTGCTTCGGATATTCGATTTCGCCATGCTTTGTGCAGAGCTTCTGTCCGAGTCTGACAGCGCCTGCAGGGCAGACCTCTACGCACTTGCCGCAAGCTACGCACTTCTCAGGATCAACTTCTGAGCGGTAAGGCGATGCGGAAAGGTTAGGTGTATTGAAGAGCTGTGATGTACGGAGAGCATTGCAGACTCCGACAGCGCAGTTGCAGATAGCGAAGATCTTGTTCTCGCCGTCGATGTTTGTTACCTGATGTACATAGCCCTTTTCTTCAGCCTTCTTGAGGATCTCAATAGCTTCATCATAAGTGATGTCATAGCCCATGCCTGTCTCTTTGCAGTAGTCAGCAAAGTCGCCGAGTCCCATGCACCAATACTGCATGATGTCTCCGGAGCCCTCGCCTCTCATTGTCTGCTGCTTACGGCAGGAGCACATACCAACGCCGATCTGTCCTTCGTATTTCTTGAGCCAGTATGAGATGTGCTCGATGTCGAGTGACTCGCACTCTGCAGGGATAGCTTCCTCTACAGGGATAACGTGCATTCCGATGCCCGATCCGCCAGGAGCAACCATCTGAGTGATGCCTGCCAGCGGCAGGTAAGTCATTCTCTCGAAGAAGTCAGCGATCTGAGGTGTCTCAGCCATGATCTGGTCTCTCATTACCATGATCTCTGCACTGCCCGGTACGAACTGGTCGAGGACGTAACGTCTCTCGTGCTGAGGATTCTTGCCATCCTCATTCTCGTTGTTCCACTCTACCAGACCGAACTGTCCAAGAGCCTCGAGTACCTTCTTGAGGTGCTCATCATCGTATCCCGTAAGTTCTTTCATCTTAGCGAAAGTTCTCGGTTTACGCTTTCCCATAACAAGAGCAGTGTCCAGGCACTCCTCAGCGATCTCTTTGCCGTATCTTCTAACGACATACTGATAACCGCAGTCGAATCCCCAGTATTCAGGAGAATCCTTCGAAGGTTTCTCGAGTCCGAGCAAGATCTCTTTACGGTCAGTGATGATCTTAGTAAGCTTAAAGATCTTCTCGTCGTGGCTCAGCTGTTTAGCCTTTTTTGCCATACTTTTCCCTCTCTTTCTCTTACAGTAACTATTTTATTTTTTATAAAATGCCTTGATAAAGGCTTCTTATCAGATTTAACAAAACACGGATGCAGCTACTTCGAGATGATTCCGTTTACGAGTATGTCCGCAACCTCAGAAAGCGCATCCCTGTACGAAATGTGGTTCTTTACGAGCACGTCTTTCTGGAAAAACTGCTCTACAGTCGCCTGGAACATCGTCTTCAGAATCGGCAGCGATATCGGTCTGATGGCGCCTTCATTTATGCCTTTTTCAAGCAGCAAGGCAACGCCCTCCCAGTAGTTCTCACGGCAGAACTTCCAGTGTCTGTATACTGAAGGATATTTCTCCCTGAGAACGTAGAGCTGAGTCAGATCGTTCTGTGTATAGCGATCAGGCACGCGGCCGATTATCTGCTTCAGCTGCTCCGGGATGGTGAGGGTATCGTCGTTGAGAATCATTTCTTCCTCGATCAGAGCTTCATCAAAGAAGCGATCGATCGTCTCAGTCATGATGGAGCGTTTGTCCTCAAAAACGGTATAGATGGTCTTTTTACTCATGCCAAGCGCGTGAGCAAGATCATCCATCGTGAACTTTATGCCTTTTTTGTCAAACTGTTTTGCTGCTTCGTCAAGAATGCGTATTCGAAGCTCATTTGATGTGTCTGTTTTCATGTCGTAGTCCCTCACTTGAGAAGAGGAAACTTGAGAATAGAATTCCGTTTCCCATTCAGAAAGATTTTACCATTGAAGTAATTGAGCCGCAATAAAAAGAGGTTCTTTTTATATGCTTTTCTATGTATTTTTGTTATCCCCCGGGGAGGGTAACCTTCAGATGCGTTAACCGGCTATTCTTTTTTGACTTCCAGGCCGAATTCAGCAGGAAGGAATCTCGGACAGACGTTCTCGTCAGTAACTATTACCGAGTTTGCCAGCCTTGTTCCGACCGCGCACGATTCGCCCATATTCTTGCCGTATGTGAGACCGATCGTTACTCCGGCAAAGAACGCGTCGCCGGCGCCTGTTGTGTCTCTGACTTCTGTCTTTGGAGCCGGACAGTGTCCGGATTCGCCGTCAAGCGATGCATAGACCGCTCCTTCCCCACCCATTGTGACTATCATGGAAGGGATCTGTGCCTGATTGATCTTTGTCTGCAGGATCCCGCTCATCTCTTCTGCAGTCTTGCCTTCATATTCCTCCGAGAACAGCAGGCCGGCCTCTTCGAGATTGCATACGAGACAGCTTATGTGCTTCAGAAGGTCTCTGCGTTCCATAGCGATAGACATGTTGGAGACCGGCGCGTATATCCTTTTGCCGTACTTCTCTGCCAGCGCTATTACCCGCTTAAGAATAGGCACTTCAACATCGAACTCCACCGCTATGCTGTCAGCATATTTGAATATCTCGTCGCCCTTTTCGTCAAGGATGTCAGCAATGCGCGACAAATCAGGGCGTTTTGAGATAGATGCAACCACGTCCCCGCTGTTGTCAAATACAGCGAGCCAGGTGCCGAGACCGCCTTCAGAGCGTTTTATGTAGTCAGTATTGACTTTATGTTTGGCAAGCTTGTCCGCTACATCGTTGCTTATGCCCTTAGGATCGAGCACGGTTACGAAAGTAGGTCTGAGCTCTACATTTGCGATGTCTTCAACTATGTTGCGCGCAACGCCCCCGTGCACCTCTACTACCTTGCCGGAATTCCTTCCTCCGGGTATATATTGTGCATACGGATATCCCTTGACATCCACGAACGCAGCGCCTATTACGACTATTCCGTTGTCTCTCTTTTTTGCCATTATGGATCCTCCGATATATGCTTTGATTTTACTATAAATCCCGTGAACTTAAAAGAGCGGCGGAGCCGCTCTTTTGTTGCATTTGCATAGATTTCTGATTTGCACGATTATACAGAAAGCTGAGTCTTGAGCTTCTCGAACATCTTCCTTACAGCCGGGATGTTGATGACGATGATGGTCATAATTCCTTCGACAGCGAGATAAGTGATGTTGTACCACAGCGACCATGTGAGGGCATTGAAGTTCTCAGGTGCATATTCACCAAAGAAGATGACTCCACTGAGCACAGCACAGATGTATCTGCTGAATGTTCCGAGCAGATATCCCTTTGTAAGACCGTTCTTCTTGTTTCTGACAAGTCCCGACAGTCCCATTACTGCGAAAGCGATAATGTAGTCGAGTATCATCTGTACAGGATGGATGACATATCCTCCGAAGATGAGGTTAAGAAGTCCCGTGACAGCTCCGCCGAGAATGCCCCATCTGGTTCCGAGCAGGTATCCGAGCGCGATGATAGGCAGCGTTCCGAAGAGCGTTACCGAGCCGCCCTGAGGCATTGAGAACAGCTTGATCTGATCGAGTATCATCGCCAGAGCTACAAGAAGCGCTGTTGTCGTGAGTTTTACCGTGTAATTTCTTCCCTTGTTCTTTTCCATAAAAAAATCCTCCTTAATGCATCATTAAGGAGCGCGCTGAATGCAGAAGCACATAATAAGTTCTGATAACGATTATACCTTCCTACGCCGGCATTACCCGGATCAGGTGTAAGGGTCATCCCTTGCGGGACCTCTCAGCAATTGCTCCCCCGGTGTTTTGCTCCACAGATTATAAATCTGCACCGGTAACTTTTCAACAGCAAGCGCGTATTTTCTTCGGTTTTCTTTGCATACACCCACAGACAGCTCCTGTGATAGAATAAAGGTGTAAATCACAAGCGAAAAGGAGCCGCCATGAGACTTGACAAATTTCTGTCCGACATGGGCGCCGGAACAAGAAGCGAACTTAAAAAAGATATACGCAAGGGAAATGCGAGTGTAGACGGGGTGACAGTGAAGGATCCCGGCTTCAGCGTCAGCCCTTCTTCGCGTGTCATCTATAAGGGATCTGTTATCGGATACGATGAATTTGAGTATTACATGCTCAACAAGCCGGCCGGAGTTATAAGCGCCAGCGAGGATGACCGCGAGCCTACCGTTGTGGATCTTATAACAGGACTGAAGCGGAAAGATCTTTTCCCTGTAGGCCGCCTCGACCGCGATACCGAAGGTCTCCTTCTTATAACAAACGACGGCGCGCTTGCGCACCGCCTTCTCTCGCCTAAGCATCATGTCGATAAAGTCTACTACGTGAAAGTGTCGGGTATCCTGACGGGCAGCGACGTTGAGCTTTTCGGAGAGGGTCTCGTTCTTACGGATGGCCTCGAGTGTCTGCCGGCAGATCTCAGAATAATATCTACAAGCGATGAGGATTATGAATCAGAAGCTGAGATAACCATACGCGAGGGCAAGTTCCACCAGGTGAAGCGCATGTTCAGCTCTGTCGGAGCTGAAGTCATCTACCTCAAAAGGTTATCGATGGGATCCCTGTCACTCGATCCCGCTCTGGTCCCGGGTGAATACCGGCCACTGACTCCGGAGGAATTGTCATCACTCAAATAATCATGTCCCCTGCAGCGGCAAAGGTGAGAAAGTCTACGGTCTCCGCCCCGCTGCTTTTCAGCAGCTTCGCTATCTCATCTATCGTTGAACCGGTCGTGAAAATGTCATCTATCAGCAGGATCCTTGCACCTTCTATCCGCGGGAGCCTGCTGTTTCTTATTGCGAAAGCCCCGCTTATGTTTGCTCTTCTTTCTTCTGGTCCAAGGCCTTTCATCGGCTGAGTCTCACGTGTTCTGATAAGAGCTCCGGGGTCAGACCTGAGACCGGTCCTTTTCACAAAGCCTCTGCTTATCAGTTCAGCATGATTGAACCCCCTTCTTTTGAGCTTCTCAATGTGTATAGGCACGGGTATCACGATGTCGTACATCCCCGCAAGCTCATCAGCTTCGTACTCAGAAAGCATGTAATCGCTGAGCATTTCTCCGAGCGTATCACCTATATCCGCACGCCCGCCGTACTTAAGTGCAAATATGACGGACTGTGCACAGGCACCGTAAGATGTGCAGGCATGACCCCTGTCAAAGAAGTGCTCATGGCCGGCAGTCTCCTCTCTGGCACAGCCAAAACACAGCTCTCCTGGGTCGGTATCAGCCAGAGGCCGTCCGCACTTGCTGCAGTGCCGCCCTGTATTCCAGTTCATCGCCTTCATACAGTCGTTGCAGAGCCGGTAGGTGCGCGTATCATCTATGATTTTCCCGCAGCAAATGCAATAAAGACCCGGAGGATACACCAGGTCAAGCAATTCATTTCCTATTCTTTTTATCCACGAATTCTCTTTCACAGTCAAAATCGTCCGAACGGATCCGAGTCGAGTGCCAGCAGGCGCCATTTGAGGCCCGTGTACCTGCCGTCAGCGCGGTTGTTGTCTATCATGGAGCGCACGCGCGCAGGGTCTCCCACTATAACAACGAGCTTTTTTCCTCTTGTTACCGCAGTGTAAAGAAGATTGCGCGTCATCAGCATAGGCGGGAAGCTCCACACAGGTATAACCACTGCAGGGAACTCAGAACCCTGGCTTTTGTGCACAGTAACAGCATACGCGAGGTCTATCTCCTCAAGCATGTCTCCCATATATTCTATGATGCGGTCGTCCATCCTGACCGTCATCGTCTTGTCATCGCTGTCTATCTCCTCAACTGTGCCCATGTCGCCGTTGAACACACCCTCGCCTTCTGTCGAGAAGTAATCGGTGCGCCACTCGGCTCCATAATTGTTGCGCAGCTGCATCACCTTGTCTCCTTCGCGGAAGGTGACATTTCCGATCTTAAGCTCCGCCTTGTCTTCTGACGGAGGATTGATTACCTCCTGGAGCATAGCATTGAGGCTCGGTGCTCCGAGCATGCCCCTCTTTGTAGGTGTCAGTATCTGTATATCGTCAGCCGAATGCACAAAGTCAAATCCGGCTTCGATGCGGCCGCCCACCAGCTCTCTGATGGTGTCGCTGATGGAAGTCTCGCTGTTTTTACTGATGATATAAAAATCGTTGCCGCTCTGCTGTTCCGGATATTCTCCGCTGTTTATGAGGTGCGAGTTGGTTACTATGCCGCTTCCCTCAGCCTGTCTGAAGATCTCCACTAACCTTATGACCGGGATGCACTCGCTGGCTATCATGTCGCGGAGCACATTGCCGGCTCCTACAGGAGGCAGCTGATCGGCATCACCCGTGAAGATGAGGCGCGTTCCCTCCTTCACAGCATTAAGTAATCCGTCCATCAGCATCAGGTCTATCATCGATGCTTCGTCAACTATTATCACATCCTCCTCGAGCGGGTTTTCTTCATTCCTGCCGAAGTTGAGCATGTCTTCCTCTTCAGACCACACGTATTCGAGCATGCGGTGGATAGTCATGGCCGGTTTGCCCGAGGCTTCCTCCATTCGCTTGGCTGCCCTTCCGGTAGGTGCCGCAAGAGCAACTGAAAGCCCCGCAAAGTCAAAGAGCTTTACGAGCGTGTTTATGATCGTGGTCTTACCCGTGCCCGGACCGCCGGTGATTATCGTTACGTTGTTGGTGAGGCACTCGAGTATAGCGCGCTTCTGTTCAACCGAAAGCTCGACCCCCTCTCCCAGAGGATCGTCAGAGCTCATTCTGACAGCGTCGAGGAAGTTGTCCGCCTGCACCGGGATGGTCTTAAGAGCTGCGTTCCTTATCTTGATAAGCTCATGCGCAACCCGCTGCTCTGCGTGGTAGTAGCCGTAAAGATATATGACTGGCTGTTCATCAATGCGGTCCTCTTCGAGTTCTCCCGCAAACACCATGTTCTTGAGCGAATCTCTCACGTCGTCCATCATGACATCGAGAAACTCCGCTGTCTTCTCTATCAGATAATTCTCCGGCATGAGCGTGCTGCCGCTCGCCGCCCATGATTTGAGCATGTAGCGTATGCCGCTCTCGATCCTGACGCTGCTCTCCGGCTCCACTCCGAGTCTGGCTGCAATCGCATCCGCCCTGTTGAAATTGATTCCGCGGATGTCTTCAACGAGTATGTACGGATTCTCGCTTACAACTCTTACGGAATCCTTTCCGTACATTTTATAGACCCTGACCGCCTCGTTCATCTCAATGCCGAGTTCGCGAAGTTCTATCGCTGTATTTGCGAACTCCCTCGATTCGCCGAAGGACTCGCTTATCTTTGCCAGCGTCTTCGCCCCTATGCCGCTCACCATGAGCAGCTTCTCAGGGGTATCCTCTATCACCGTCAGGGATTCGTCGCCGAACATATCCACTATCAGCCGTGCAGTCTTTGGGCCGATGCCGCGGATGTTGCCCGCAGAAAGGAACTCGAGTATCGCGTCGGCTCCCTCAGGCATCATCTCTTCATATGACGACACGCTGAACTGCTCACCATACCTCGGGTGTATGGTGAACCTTCCCTCCAGCCTGTACTTTGCGCCGGTTTTGGGTTCAGCAAAAGAACCGGCTATACGGATCGCGCCTGCTTCGGTGTCGAAGACCGCTACGGTATAGCCGTTCTCGGGATTGTTGAATATTATCTTTCCGAGTTTACCTTCTTGCTGCATTTATCAGAATGTGCGCTTGTAAAGCTTTCTGTTGTCGAGCGTGAATACTCTTTCACTGAATCCGCCCGGTTCAACATTGCCGAGGGCATCCTCCATGTCGAACATCTTGGCGTCTGTCATATCGAGATAGTGGAGCATCTCCGCCTCAGGGAACAGCGGCTTTTTTGGGCTGCCGAACTCCGGCTCGTAGTGATGCGTAAGCGACATGTGCTGCATCATAAGGCATTTTTCGTGATCGATGCCAAGCTCCTTGCAGCGTTCGCCAATCGCTTCAACGCCCATAACAAGATGGCCAAGCATCTTGCCCTCGAGAGTGTATTCAGGGACCACGCCGTTCTCGTCCGACGCGAGCTCATTCAGCTTTTCTATATCATGGAGCGCGACACCCGCCAGCAGGAGATCCTTATTGAGGTAAGTGTATACCTCACAGGCGCGCTCACCCATCATCATCATTCTCTTCACGTGGTACAGCAAGCCGGCGTACTCCGCATGGTGATTGCTCATTGCCGCCGGGAAGTACATGATGCGCTCTCTGTCGCCCTCGTAAAAGCTGAGGCAAAGGCGCTTAAGATCTTCATCTTCGAAAGCATTTATTCTGCCCACGATATAGTCGTACATATCCTCAGGCTTCTCAGGAGCAGCCTTAAAGAGGTCAGCCCTCTCATATGTGCCCTCTTTTGCTTCACCCTTGATGGCATCAAGTATGAGCTGATTCTGGCCCTTGTAGTCACGGCATCTTCCGCTCACGCTAATGACCATTCCGGACTTTATCCTTGCAAACGCCCTGACCTCATCAGGTGTGAGATTCCACTTTACGGACTGGATGTCTCCCGTAGCATCGGCGAGGCTCAGATAGAGGTGCCTCTTTCCGTTGTTACCGTCGCGGATATCAGCGGTCTTCACAAGATATCTGTCATCTATGCGGTGCCCTTCATCAGGCCTTAAGTCTTTGATGTAATATGGTTTCATACGATTGATCGTCTCCGTTCAATTATTTGTTATAGTATAACACATGGCTTGAGTATGTTATAATGCTTTCAACAATCATAATAGCGCATGAATGCGCCGCAAACGGCTTTGCCGCAAGGTTGAAAGCATTGATCTCCGGAGGCTGAGCTCCTGCGATAGATTGCTTTCAACAGTCATAATAGCGCATGAATGCGCCGCAAACGGCTTTGCCGCAATATTTATGCATGTATAAAAGAAGGAGAATAGTATGGGATTTGATGCTGCAAAAGCTGTCGAAGCTACAGCCAAATGGATCAGGGACTGGTTCGAGTTAAACGGACCGGGATGCAATGCGATAATCGGAATCAGCGGAGGTAAGGACAGCTCGATCGCTGCCGCGCTCTGCTGCGAGGCTCTCGGCAAGGACAGGGTGATTGGTGTGCTGATGCCTAATGGCGATCAGGCTGACATCGACATGGCTAAGCTGCTGGTTAACCACCTTGGAATCGAGCATTATATCATCAACATAAAAGGCGCATTCGACTCGCTGACGGAGCAGGTCGGACTTGCAGGAATCGAGATAAGCAAGGACTCGATCATAAACCTCCCTCCGCGTCTGCGCATGTCCACTCTCTATGCTGTATGTCAGAGCAAGAACGGCAGAGTCGTCAACACCTGCAATCTTTCTGAGGACTGGGTCGGATATTCAACGAGATACGGTGACTCAGTAGGAGATTTCAGCCCTATGTCGTGCTTCACCACTGCTGAGATCAGAGCCATGGGCAGAGTGCTGGGACTTCCTGCGGTGCTCATCGACAAGGTTCCTAGCGACGGACTCTCGGGCATGAGCGACGAAGACAAGCTCGGCTTCACCTACGAAGTGCTCGACCGCTACATCCGCACCGGTGAGATAGATGACCCGGCAACAAAAGAACGCATAGACTACCTGCACAAAAAGAACCTCTTTAAGCTGAGGTTCATGGACTGCTTCAAATATGATGGAGTCGAAGTAAAAGCGGAGTTTTAAAGCAAATGATAATGCCCCGTTAAGGGGCATTTTTTATTTCTCACTAATGCGGTCAATGACGGTTTTGTAACCGCCTTCGCCGTAGGTCAGACACTTGTTGACCCGACTGATAGTAGCCGAACTCGCACCGGTCTCTCTGCTGATCTCGCTGAATACAGCACCGGTGTCAAGCATACGTGCCACCTCAAGCCTGGCGGAAAGATCTATCAATTCCTTTATGGTCGCCACGTCATCGAAGAATTTGCGGCACTCCTCTTCATCCCGGAGTGACAGGACCGCCCTGTAAAACTGGATCATGTTATTTTTCTCTTTATCAGTGATCATAGTTACCGCCTTCCCCACGGCCGACAGGCCGCAACGACCAATATTTTGTTTCTGATGCATGTAGTATACACCTTTCGCACTTTAAAGTGGTAAAGCGGGCTGTTTTAGTTTGTACTTTTTGAGCAACACCGTGGTATTATAGGTATTGATATGAAAAAGATTTACGATTCAAAAACAACACATAATATCGTGGCATTCATCTGCGGGCTCTGCCTGCTCCTTATATTGCTCATCACCGCGACCCAGGCTGTATGCTTCTGGATACCTAACTGGTGGCGCAATGAATATGCCAAATACGACACCCCTTCTAACGTCAACGGCGAGATGTCACTCGATGACGCTGTACACGTCACTGAGGACATGCTCGACTACTGCATCGGACGCATTGACACTCTCGATGATACAGAAGCGACCATTGACGGCGTGACCGCTCCGTTCTTTACTGAGCGCGAGAAGTCCCACCTGTATGACTGCAGGGTGCTCTTCCTCAAAGGAATCAAGGTGCGCGCGATCGCATGCCTTTTTCTTGCTGCCTTTGCAGTATTCTTATACGTTCACAACGGAAAGCAAAAGACCTCAGTCCTTCTCGCGAAAGGCTATCTGAGGTCTCTCGGTTTCATCGCTTTACTTGCTGTCATTGTGGCCGTGCTTTGCGTAATAGACTTCACGCATGTTTTCACGGTCTTCCATCATATTTTCTTCGATAACGATCTTTGGATACTCGATCCTCGCAAAGACAACCTCATCAACATCATGCAGGAGGATGTTTTTGCCGACGCCGCAATGTGGATCGCAGGCATCTGGCTCGCTGCCTCTGCATTATTTGCTGCAGCGGGTGTATTTACCATAAAGAACAGCCGCAGGATCACTCAGTAAAGAGAGCTGTCGAATAATACCTGTCTCCGCTGTCAGGAAGCAGCGCTACTATGGTCTTGCCCTTGTTTTCAGGCTTCTTTGCATACTCGATTGCCGCGTACAGAGCTGCTCCCGACGATATGCCTACCGAGATGCCTTCTTTTTTTGCAAGAAGCTTAGCTGCCTCAAAAGCTTTTTCTCCATCAGCCTTATACACTTCGTCATAAATCTCTGTGTTGAGAACCTTAGGCACAAAGCCTGCGCCAATGCCCTGAATCTTATGAGCTCCGGCCTTACCTTCCGAGAGCACAGGAGAGTCTGCCGGCTCAAGGGCAACTATCTTCACTTCCGGCTTCTGCTCCTTCAGATATTCTCCCGTTCCGGTCAGAGTTCCGCCCGTTCCGACGCCTGCGATAAAGATGTC
Organism: Mogibacterium sp.; assembly: GCA_017405845.1. GTDB lineage: Bacteria > Bacillota > Clostridia > Peptostreptococcales > Anaerovoracaceae > Crickella. The sequence continues at coordinate 78,951 of JAFQZQ010000041.1, forward strand.
GACCGCACCGTCAGTGTCTCTCCAGATCTCAGGTCCTGTCGTCGCTCTGTGAACTGCCGGGTTTGAAGGGTTTACGAACTGACCCGGTATGAATCCGCCTTCTATCTCCTGGGCGAGCTGCTCTGCCTTTTCGATAGCTCCTTTCATTCCCTTTGCTCCTTCAGTCAGTACTATCTCTGCGCCGTAAGCCTTCAGGATGTTCCTTCTCTCAACACTCATGGTCTCAGGCATGGTCAGTATGGCTCTGTATCCCTTTGCTGCCGCTATCGACGCGAGTCCGATTCCCGTGTTGCCGGAGGTAGGTTCAATTATGACCGAGCCCTCTTTGAGAACGCCCTTTTCTTCTGCATCTTCTATCATCGCTTTGGCGATTCTGTCCTTTACGCTCCCTGCCGGGTTGAAGTACTCGAGCTTTACAAGCACCGTAGCCTCAAGTCCGAGCTCTTTTTCTATATTTGTTACCTCTACGAGAGGTGTATTTCCGATAAGTCCAAGTGTACCTTTATAGATATTAGCCATTTTTATATCCTCACTTTCTATCACTATTTGCAAACAAAATGCCCGGGGCTTTCATGCTCCCGGGCGTTTCACTCGATTTCAGGGATCAGAGTCAGCTGTCTGACGGGGTGCGTGTCATCCTAAGACAAGACCCCGGTCATACATCGTGCCCGGGAGCTTTGCATCAGACAACAACACATCCAGTTGTTTTTATTCATTAGAGAGGGAAATTGCTTTTTCATCGTCTGTCCCAATTCCAAGTGTATCAATAATGATTGTCGTCATTGTAACTCCTAATTCCTACCTAGTCAATAGGTTTTTGTTTCCCGTTCATGTTTATTATTTTGTACCAAGGGAAACATGATCTCCTCTGTCGACTACTGCCTCATATCCAACTGAAGCAATTCTTTTCGTCATATCCCTTACAGCCTCTGCTGCTTCATCTCCGGCAGTGATCTTGTTATCGTAGAGCAGATACTTTTTTCTGACATCAGCAGGTGAGAGATTAGGCATTATAACGTTGGCGCTGGCCAGGAGTCCCTTCTCCCGGCCTATTGGATCGATGGTCCCCAGCGCCGTCGTAGCCGGAAGCAGAACATCCGGCAGCAGCAGGCGTATTATGGAAAGCAGCCTGACTGTCATGCCGACCGTTCCTGCCTTGCGGTCGGCAAACTGAGTATCGTGATGAGGAATAAAAGGTCCGATCCCCACCATCTCAGGCTCAAACTCCCGCAGGAACCTGAGGTCCTTCACAAGATGCTCCACAGTCTGATATGGCGAGCCCACCATCATCCCGCAGCCCACCTGATAGCCTATCTCCTTCAGATAGCGCAGGCACTGCATCCTGTGGTCAAATGACAGCTCCGCCGGATGCAGCATCTCATAATGCTCCTTATCTGCAGTCTCGTGTCTCAGGAGATAGCGGTCAGCACCTGCGTCAAAGAACTTCTGATAGCTCTCCTTCTCACGCTCACCTATCGACAGTGTGACAGCACAATCCGGATGTCTTTCCTTTATGGAACTCACAATAGAGGCTACCAGGTCATCTGTGTAGTACGGATCCTCACCGCCCTGCAGCACAAAAGTGCGGAATCCGAGCTCATATCCCGCAGCGCAGCATGTGAGTATCTGTTCCTCATTCAGACGGTAACGCTCAGCGTTTGGATTGTCCCTGCGTATACCGCAGTAGTAGCAGTTGTTCTTACAAATGTTAGTGAATTCGATAAGCCCGCGCAGGTATACTTTTTTTCCGTAATACTTCTCGCGAACAGCTCTGGCCTTTTCCGCCAGATATTCATCAAAGCCCGGATAATCACAAAGAATTACCGACTCAAACTCCTTATCTGTCAGATTCCTTTCCGCTTCGAGCTTATCTGCCAGCTCAAAAGGATATGCTCTTTCAAAAGGTACTTCCATTCAGGAACCTCCTGTTGCTCTTAACTCTGTTCCGGTCCCATTTGTCTACCGATAACTGTAAACAGAATAGCACAATTAAGAATCGAAAGGAATGCAGGCACATGGAAGCAAACAAAAAAGCTGCCGTCCGGCAGCAATTTTGTAATTAGATGTAGATATTGTAAGAGGGATGAAAGTATTATGGATTAAGTTAGTTATCTTTAACTCTTCCTTTCACGCACATATTAGCACTCACATTTCCTATTGTCAAGGTAGGAATTGTAAAAATTTTAAATACTTTTTTATAAAGCAAAACAGTTGCCGTATCGGCAGCCGTTTTGCTTGTAGGTTATAGATAATTCTGGTTTTTACAGATGCTGATTTCTTGGAATTCTGTCATACCACTTGAGCAGGAACGGCTCGATCATCGAGGTCAGCTTCATGTCAAGGTTGAAGAAGTATACAGTAAATGTGACAACGAAGAACGCAAGGCCTCCGGTCATCAGATAAAGAAGTGCTTTTGCCAGTTTCTTTTTCATTTTTATTACCTCCGTTTGTTTTACCAAGCATTCTCGTCATCGAGGATCTCGAGCGATGGATCGAGCGGCTCTTCCTGCATTACTGTTCTCATGTACTGGTTGACCTGGTCACGTACGCCCTGTCTCGAAATGACACGAGGGTCGAAGAGCTGGTGATCTACCCAGATCAGAGGAATGCCGCGTTCTCTTGCCTTATCTTCGAAGAGTCCGTGCATGCCATCCAGAGCCTTGCAGGTGATATGCTCCCAGAGAATGATCATATCTGCATTGAATTCCTCAACGAATTCGAAGAGGTCGTCGAGCAGCACCTTGTAACCGCCGTGTGTACGGTTACGCATGATCATCTCCTCTGTCAGCATGGCCATATCGTAGTAAGCCTGTTCTCTGTTTTCAGGAGTATCCTCTTCTGCGATCATCTCCGTGTTGATGCATGAGAGCATGTCTGTCAGAGGCACGATGCCCCAGCAGTTAAGCAGCCATACGAGGAAGTCCATGTAGTAGTGTGACTGAACTCCCCAGACGATCGCTCTGTGGCGATACTCAGGAGCAGCCATCTTTCTCTTCTTGTATGCCTTCTCAGCCAGCTTCATGAGGCGTCTGTCAGCGACTTCGAATTCAGGCACCTTGCCGCAGATAGCCATGTATGTGGTCTCTGTGTAAAGAGCAAGGTTTCCGCCGAAGATCTGCGGATAGTCTGTCTTGTTCATGTCGAGCCATTCGTTACGGCACTTGGTCGCATAGTTGACTCTCTTAGCACATTCGAAGTAGTAATCCCAGTCCCACTTGTGGCCTGTATGCTCTTCGATAAACTTTATAGCTCTTCTGACTTCTTCAGCAGCGTAGTCCTGAACGTCGTCTTCCTTGTGACGGAGCGGAGCCGGCAACTGGAATACAGGAATGCCGTCTTCCTTCTCGAGTCTCTCGGAGATTACACCGTTTCCGAGCAGCGAACCGTCACATGTGGTGTTGCACTGTACTGCGCAGGCACCGAGGATAGGTGCGTCGTCGTCGATGGAAACGCCTGCTTCTGCCTCAGGCATCGGGCAGACATCGCCAGGGAGTCCGTACTCCTGAGCTACGTCGATGTAGTGCTCCATAGCGTGCTGGTTGAGCAGTACGGAGACGTATGTCGAAGGAGTCTCACGGGATGTGCACTTCAGGTTAGGGAAGCCCATCATTACCGCTGTCATCTCGTTCTCGTCTACGAGTACGTTTCTCTTGGAGAACTCTTCGTCATTTCCGGTTCTGCGGTCACCGCGTGCCAGTGTGTTGAGCAGCTTGGCAACGTCGATGATGATGAGGTCCTGCTCCTCGTGAGCCATACGGAGGTACTCGCCTCTGAGGCCCTGTGTGAAGCGGTCTACCATCATAGGTACTGCCAGATAGTTAGCCATCCAGCGGTATCTGAAGAAGAACTTGATATTGCGCGGAACTGCCACGAACTTGCCGAGCGTGAACATGATTCCGAGCCATCTGGAATAATCGTAGAGAGTGTCGCCGAGGCCTCTCCACTCACGGCGCTTTCTTACCTTGCCATGCGGAATGTAAAGGTCGCCGTATCTTGTGTCGCCCTTTATCTTTTCAGGGTTGACCATGGTCTTGAATTTTCTTACTGCCATCACTAACCCTCCTTCTGTATCTTCTTGATGTCAATACTTTCAAGGAATGCCTGTACACGGGTACGCATCTGTCCCGACGAACCGATAGTATACGGTCTGTCTACTGCGAGCACCGGCCAGTCATACCTGTTTCTGAGGATATGTGATCCCATCATTCTTTCATAAGCCCATGGATCGCAGAACTTCATCTGCTGATAGATGATACCATCTGCCTTGTACTCCTTAGCGAGTTCATCGACATACTCACGGCGGTGATCCATTTTCTCTGTGTTCATGTAGCGTGGGCACTCGCCTCTGTTCATGTATGCTCTGCATACCTGAGTGAGCGCGTCCTCTTCATCGTTCAGTTCGATAGGATCTCTGCCAGGAAGCGAACCGTAGCAGTATCTGTCGGCACAAACGAAAGCGCCGCTTTCTTCGACCAGTTTGATGAAGTCTGTATCGTCTACCTCAGAACCAACGACTTCAACTCTTGCCTTGAACCAAGGCTTAGCATCAGGCTCTCTCGTCTTGAGCTCTTCGAGAGTCTCTTCGAGCTTGTCGATGATGAGATGCTTTGGAGCTACATAAGATGCCAGGCAGAATACATTGAATTCGTATCCTGTGATAGTCGGCTTGTCGAGCTTGCGGAAGTCTCCGATGGCTCTGATAAGCTCGCAGACCCTATTGTGCTCGGCTACTGCTTTGCGGATCGCAGCGTCGGAAACGTCGATTCCGTAGTTTTCAGCCAGAGGCTTCAGAATGTGGTTTTTGCACTGCACTACGTAAAGGTCGAGACCATTGTAGTCCGCCTTCATAGGGATCTCCATGTAGTCAAAGAAGAAACCCTTCTTGTCCTTGCCCATTGCCTGCAGAACATCCATGTTTTCTACGCAGCGGTTGAGCATTGTGCAGCCGTCAGGTGTGATTACAGCATCAAGGAAGTTGTAACCTCCTTCAAGAGCTCTCTCAAGGATAGCCCTTGAATACTCACACAGAAAGCTGGTGAGATAATATGTACCTACATCGATCGAGCCTGTGCGCGGAGCGCGGAGTCTTGCCGAAAAGCAGCCAGGCAGATTGATAAGAGGCTCAGGCACGTTCTCGCACATATATCCTATGCACTTCATGCCCTCTTTCTGGGCCTGTGCAACCAGCTCATTGTTTGCTTCCTGCAGCAGGTCCTCGAAATAAATCAGGTGCTTTAAGTCTTTCACGTCTCTCCCTCTCTAATTTTCTCTCTAACACGGCCAATCCGGCCGCAGGGCACCGGAGAACATGATGCCCCATACTATTGTGGTTATTTTATCACGCGAAACTATTTTGGCACAATTAGTTTCATGAATATGAGCAACTCTGAACACAAAAAAACATCTCCTTCTTGACGCATACCCTCACAGGGTATATATTACACACTAAGAGATACCCCCACTGGGTATATATGATCATAGCAACGAGGTTACACATGGCAGATAACAACAACAGCTGCAAAGGCAGTGAAACAAAGGACTGCTGCGCGTGCAGTGAAAAGCACAAGGAGCGCAGCCCTGAAGAATATAAAGATCTGATCAACAGGCTCAGCCGTATTGAGGGACAGGTGCGCGGCATCAAGGCGATGGTGGAACGCGGGGCGTATTGCCCGGATATCCTTATCCAGGCTTCCGCTGTCAATTCAGCTCTTAACAGTTTCAGCAAAGTATTGCTGTCAAACCACATTCGCACATGCGTAAGGAACGACATAAGAGATGGCAATGATGAAGTAGTTGAAGAGCTCGTCGCCACCCTTCAGAAAATGATGAAATGATCGGAAGGTAAATAATGGAACAATATATAGTTACAGGAATGAGCTGTGCCGCATGTCAGGCACGGATCGAAAAGGCCGTGTCAAAGGTCGAGGGTGTCGACTCGTGCTCGGTCAGCCTTCTTACGAATTCAATGGGAGTTGAAGGAAGCGCTTCTCCGGAAGATATTATCCGCGCAGTGACCGACGCGGGCTACGGAGCCCGTCTCAAGGCAGAGGATGCTGTGAACAACTCAGCGGGCAGAAGTTTTGCCGCCGACGAAGCCGCTCTCGAAGACAGAGAGACTCCCGTCCTTAAAAAGAGACTAATCACATCGATCGGATTCCTGATAGTTCTCATGTACTTTTCCATGGGGCATATGATGTGGAACTGGCCGCTTCCTGCTTTCTTCGAAGGCAATCACATCGCGATGGGTCTCATGCAGATGATCCTTGCGGCAATCGTAATGGTCATAAACCAGAAGTTCTTCATCAACGGGTTCAAAGGACTGATCCATGGTGCTCCGAATATGGACACACTGGTTGCCATGGGCAGCGCCGCCTCATTCTGCTGGAGCACATACGTGCTGTTCGCAATGACAGGCGCTCAGCTCGCGGGAAATGCTGAAGCGGTAATGGCCTACATGCACGACTTCTACTTTGAATCTGCGGCCATGATACTTACGCTCATAACCGTAGGCAAGATGCTCGAGGCGAGGTCTAAGGGCAAAACTACAGACGCTCTCAAAAGTCTCATGAAGCTTGCTCCTCAGACAGCTGTTGTCGAAAGAGGTGGTATCGAAACAGAGCTCCCTGTATCGCAGGTGCGTGTAGGTGATGTATTTCTGGTTAATCCGGGAGAAAACATTCCTGTTGACGGAGTAATCATAGAAGGCAACTCGGCTGTGAACGAGGCTGCACTCACCGGCGAATCCATACCGGTCGATAAAAAGCCGGGCGACAGCGTATCGGCGGCCACAACCAACCAGTCCGGATTCATACGCTGCAAGGCGACCCGGGTCGGTGAAGATACGACTCTCGCCCAGATAATACGCATGGTCAGCGATGCCGCGGCTACAAAGGCACCTATCGCAAAGATCGCCGACCGAGTATCGGGAGTATTTGTCCCGGTGGTCATAGGAATCGCGCTTGTAACACTTATTATCTGGCTGGCAGTCGGTAAGGATACCGGTTTTGCCCTTGCCAGAGCCATATCTGTACTCGTAATAAGCTGCCCTTGCGCGCTTGGCCTTGCAACACCTGTTGCAATTATGGTCGGCAGTGGCGTTGGTGCCAGAAACGGCATACTTTTCAAGACAGCCGCAGCCCTCGAGGAGACAGGCCGCATAGAAATAGTCGCTCTTGATAAAACCGGCACTATCACAGGCGGGGATCCGAAGGTAACTGATGTATTCACCTGCCGCGGAGTGCCAAAGGACGAGCTTCTTACTGTAGCCGCTGCGGTGGAATCAAGATCCACCCACCCTCTTGCCAAAGCGATTTCTGAACACATCGGAGGCACCACTCTCAGGATCAGCGACTACATCGAAGTGCCGGGGGGCGGAGTCAAAGCATTCACTTGGGATGGCTCAAAGGCAGTCAGCATAGCCGGCGGAAATGCCGGATTTATGACCGCAAATGGGGTCGATGCCGCTGATGTTGACCGTCTCATGAAAGAGACAGCAGAATATGCCAACGCCGGCAAAACGTCGGTCCTCTTCCAGAAGGGTGGCAAACTGCTCGGTCTGATCGCACTGGCCGACTCAGTCAGAGAGGACAGCGTTGATGCCATCAGACAGTTCAGGGAAATGGGAATCAGAACAGTAATGCTGACGGGTGACAGAAAAAAGACCGCTGACGCCATTGCATCAGAGGTAGGTGTTGATGAAGTCGTAGCTGAAGTGCTGCCTGACGGCAAGGAAGAGGTCGTACGCAGGCTTATGGAGCAGGGCCGCACCGCAATGATTGGCGACGGTATAAATGACGCTCCTGCTCTCACCAGAGCCAATGTGGGAATAGCAATCGGAGCCGGCACGGATGTCGCTCTCGATGCGGCAGATGTAGTACTGGTAAACAGCAATCTCTCAGACGCAGTCAAAGCCGTAAAGCTCGGACGCAAGACCCTGAAGAACATACACGAGAACCTTTTCTGGGCATTCTTTTATAACGCGATATGCATACCGGTGGCAGCCGGAGCCTATATAAAGCTGTTCGGCTGGGCTCTGAATCCTATGCTCGGTGCAGCAGCAATGAGTCTCTCAAGCTTCTGCGTTGTCACCAATGCACTGAGGCTCAATCTGTTTGATGCCGGAGAGAAGAACGCCACAGACAGAAAATCAAGTTCATCACAGGCCGCAGCCATTGAAACTGACGGTCATGACAACAATATAAACAATGAAAGTGAGGAAAAACTGATGCAGAAGACAATGAAAATCGAAGGAATGATGTGCCCGCACTGCGAGGCTGCAGTTAAGAAGGCTCTTGAAGCTCTTGACGGAGTAGATGCCGCAGAGGTCAGCCATGAGGCAGGTACTGCTGTAGTATCCATGACAGCTGAGGTAGCAGATGCTGTACTCAAGGAAGCGGTAGAGGCTAAAGAATACAAGGTTCTGGGAATCGAATAATAAAAAAGAGCGCAAGCTGATGCCGAAAGTGTATCCCGCCGGTATCAGGCGCTCTTTGTTTTGCGGTAATTTTTGTTAGGGCTATAGGCAGTTACGTTGGCGTATGCAGATATATTTGCATAGATATGACACCCCGCTCGACTCGGCCGGGATGCACTTTCGGCCGCTTGCGCGTGTTATATGCCAGCCAGTACCTCTATATCCTCTTCTGTCGTTGACCAGCTTGTCGCCAGCCTCACTATGGTGTGCATATCGTCGTATATTCCCCAGCGGTCAAATACGACAGTCTTTCCAAGCTCCGTCATCTCCTCTTCAGTCATGAGAATGAGCTGCTGATTTGTCGGTGAATCCATGTACACCTTCCAGCCCTTTTCTTTTATGATTTTCTTCACGCGTTCAGCCATATCGATCGCGTGACGGCTGATCTTAAAGTAGAGATCGTCGGTAAAGAGAGTGTCGAACTGTATGCCAAGAAGTCTGCCTTTTGCAAGGAGTGCTCCTCTCTTTTTGATCGATGTCATGAAGTGAGCAGGCTTATTGTTTTTCGTAAATACAACGGCTTCACCGCAGAGAGCTCCCACCTTTGTGCCTCCGATATAGAACACATCCGTGAGCCTTGCGATATCCTGCAGGGTAAGGTCAGTCTCGTTGCTCATAAGGCCGTAACCCAGTCTTGCTCCGTCAAGGAAAAGAGGCATCTCATACTCATGGCAAAGTGCCGAGAGCTCCTCAAGCTCAGCCTTGCTGTACAATGTACCCATCTCCGTCGGGTGTGATATATACACCATTCCCGGGAACACCATGTGATCATGCGTAACATCGCTGTAGAACTTCTTCAGGAACTGTCTTACAGATTCTGCTTCGAGCTTTCCGTTTTTCCCCGGGATCATCAGCACCTTGTGACCACTGTATTCTACTGCACCGGATTCGTGCACGAAAATGTGCCCGTTATCCGCAGATATTACACCCTCCCAGTCTCTCAGCATGGTGGAGATTATCACAGAGTTCGTCTGTGTTCCTCCGACCAGAAATACTACATCTGCTTCAGGGCAGCCACATGCAGCCTTAATCTTTTCCTTGGCGGAAGCGGTGTAATGGTCCATGCCATATCCCGGCAGCGATTCCATATTGGTCTCAGCCAGTCTCTTCAGTATCTCAGGATGCGCACCCGCAATGTAATCACATTCGAACGAAACCATCTTCTATCCTCCTTTTAAGTCCCTAAAAGTCCTTTTTCAGATCATCTGCTGCAGTACGCGCTGTAGACCAGCAGAGCTGCAGATTATATCCTCCTGTTATGCCGTCAGCGGAAAGCGCCTCACCTATCACATACAGCCCTTCAAAGCGCTTTGCTTTCATCGTCTGCATATCGATCTCATCGAGTGCAACTCCGCCCGTGGTGACCATTCCGCGCTCATCTACCCTGCTGACTATGAAGTCGTCCTGGTTCAGGAATCCTGCTAGCACGTTGGTTCTCACATCGCCAAGCAAGCCTCTTGAACGCTCGCGGAGTATGCGCTGCATGCGCTTCGGCAGCTCATAAAGCTCCTTATTATAGCACAGCCTGATCAGCTCACCCGGTTCCACGTATTTTGAAATGTTGAGTATGACCGGGCCTGACAGTCCCTCGTGAGTAAACAGCAGATCGCCCTTCATCTTAGCAGCCTTGCCTTTGCATGTGTGGGCTGCATCGCTGCTGAATGCGATCACGGTTACGTCGGGGATCGAGATTCCCGACAGTTCAGCATAAGGATAGTTTTCAACATATATCGGAGCGAGAGCCGGTCTCGGCTCATCGATGTCCATACCGAGGTCTTCCAGAATTTCGAGCATCGATCCGTCAGAGCCGGTTTCAGGGTATGTTATCCCACCGGCAGCGATTACTACGATCTCTGATCTCAGCTCATACCCATTATGAAGCGTGATCTCCCAAAGATCGTCTTCTCTTCTGAGGCCACTCACCTTGACATCTGTCTCAATCTGCCAGAGATTGGAAGCCGCCTCTCCTATAAGAGCATCCAGTACATCGCGCGACTTCATGGACGCGGGAAAAATGCGCCCGGTGTTGTCTATACCGTTCGATCCGTACGACGCATCAACAGGGTCACCGTTTTCATCTGCAAGTTCTATTCCCAGCCCGTTGAGCCACCTTGCAAGCTCGAGGTTGCTGTGCCTGTACAGGCAGCGTCTCAGCGCCGGCCCCTCATCGCCATAAGCGTATACGAATTCCTTTATGGATCCGCCGTGAGTTATGTTGCAGTGTCCCCCGCCGCTCATCAGGAGCTTACTTCCAATGCAAGATGAGCCCTCGAGAATGATTCCTCGAGAGCCCTCAATATCAAGATTTGCGGCCAGCATCAATCCTGATGCGCCTGCTCCTATTATTGCAATTTTGTATTGATTATTATTCATTTTATTAAATAGTCAGGTCTCCGTCTTTGACCCATCCGAGCTTACGGCATCCCATGTTGATCAGCGGTGCCAGCACAGCCGGAAGCACGAAGCAGATAAGGATGAGTCCGAGCCAGTCCATGCCGGTGATAGCAGCCTTGGCGCCTGATGCCACGTCATTTACCCAGCCTGAGTAAACGCCAATCTGTCCGACGAATCCACATGTTCCCATACCGCTCGATACCGGAGCTCCGTTCATCTGGAGTTTAAAAATGCATGTTGCGATAGGTCCTGTAATTGCCGATGTGAGTGTCGGAGCTATCCAGATTCGCGGATTCTTTACGATGTTGCCCATCTGCAGCATCGATGTTCCGATACCCTGGCTGATAAGGCCGCCCCACTTGTTCTCAGGGAACGACATTACGGCAAAGCCTATCATCTGAGCACAGCATCCCGCAACGGCCGCTCCGCCGGCAAGGCCTACAAGTCCGAAAGCCGCGCATATCGCTGCAGAAGATATAGGCAGTGTAAGCGCCATTCCCACGATAACGGAAACGAGTATTCCCATCATGAACGGCCTGAGCTCTGTAGCCCACATTATAAGGTTTCCGACCTTCATGGCCGCGGCTCCGAGTCCCGGTGCCCACCATGCAGAGAGCGCTACTCCGACGCCTATCGTCACAAGAGGCACTATGAGAATGTCGATCTTAGTCTCACCTGCTACCGCCTTACCGAATTCAGCTGCAATGATAGCTATTATAAGAACTGCCAGCGGTCCTCCTGCTCCTCCGAGTCCGTTTGCAGCAAAGCCGACTGCCGCAAGCGAGAAGAGAACCAGATTAGGACTCTTGAGCGCATATCCTATTGCGATCGCCATCGCAGGGCCGGTCATTGCTACCGCGAGTCCGCCCACTGTATATGGGATTGCATTTTCTCCCGATTTCATTATCCATACCGGATCAGTCAGGAATCCGATATGGAACTGAGTACCTATCGTGTTGATGATAGTACCGATGAGCAGCGAGCAGAACAGTCCCTGAGCCATTGCCGACAGCGCATCGATGCCGTAACGCCTTGCGCTTATCTCTATGTTCTTACGTTCAAGGAACGCCTTAACAGAACCCTTTGTCATTTTTCATCCCATCCTTTATAATGAATAGTCAGAGTGAGCATATCCGAAATACAGATATGTTCTTTTCCGCGAAAAGCATTATACCACATCTTATAAAGATATTAAATGAAAGGGGCCTGCTAATGAGTCGTGTAGAACGGGCAGAAGCAAGACAAGATAACAGACAGGAGGTCGAAGCCGCAAAGGCCGGAAGACCAAAAAAGAAGAAAAAAGGCTGCGGGTGTTTGGTGCTGCTTATACTGGTACTGGCTGTACTGGTAGGAGCCGGTGGCTATTATACCCTGGGGCTTCGTCCGGTGGATCCCGGCAGCGAGGAGAAAGTAACTGTTGAGATCCCGAGCGGCAGCGGAGCGTCCGCTATAGTAGACATTCTCGATGACGCGGGACTCGTCAAGAACAGATTCTGCGCTAAGGTCAACAGCAGAATAGGCGGATATGACAGCCTCCAGGCAAACACATATGTCCTGAGCCCATCCATGTCTTTCAACGAGATGATGAATATCATAAACGAGGGCACCTTCGAATACATCTCAAAGGAATCCATCGAGGTCAAGGATGGCGCAAGGCTTCAGCAGGTCGCAGAGGCAGTTGCAGAGCAGCTTCCGTATACTGCTGATGAGATACTTGCGAAATGGTCCGACAAGGAGTACCTGAACCAGCTGATCGATAAATACTGGTTCCTCACTGACGAGATACTGGACAAAGACATCATGTACCCTCTCGAGGGATACCTGTATGCTGACACATACTTCGTAACAGACGGCAACGAGGATATCGAAAGTTTCACTGAAATGTGTCTCGACAGCATGGATGCAGCTCTGACAGAGCGCAAGGATGCTATCGATGCTTCGGGCTTCACAGTACATCAGCTTCTGACTCTGACCTCCATAGTCACCAAGGAAGCTACAGCTGATGATCAGGCCGGAGTCGCAGGAGTATTCATGAACAGACTCGACCAGGGAATGTCGCTCGGTTCGGACGTTACTGTATGCTACATCTTCCAGGAAGACAGAGTCGACCTCAAAGTGAGCCAGCTTGAGAGCACCAATCCGTTCAACACCCGCAAGTTTGCAGGACTCCCTCCGGGGCCTATCTGCCAGGTTGTAGGCTCTGCAATCGACGCTACCCTCAACTATGAGCATCACGACTACCTGTTCTTCATTGCCGATGAGCAGGGAATCGTCCGCTACAGCACAGATGAGGCCGGCCACGAGAGCAACATCGATGAGCATGGCCTTGTAAAAGACGAAGACGAGGAAGGCTAAAATAATCACATAAAAAAGCGGCTGTAAAAGTCGTGCTCCGCAGCATGACTTTTCAGCCGCTATTCTATTTTTTGATAATTGTGCAGTGTTCGTCCGCGTCGTAATGCAGCGTCATGTTTATCTCTTTCGTTCCTTTGAGGACCTCGGTTAGAAACGCTCTGTCTCCCTCCCAGGTCGGAAGATCGAGCATTTTTTCATGCGGCACCCAGAATAGCTCTCCCTCGCTGCATTCCGGCGGTTTGTATTTTCCGGTCTCAGCAAAGATGCGGGCAGCCTCTTCATCCGCAGGCACAAAGTCCGAGGATGAATACAGATACATGTCTTCAGCTTCGTATACGTCTGATCTGAACTCTATTATGCCGTGGAACACCCACGATCTCAGCATGAGCCCTGTCTCCTCCAGCACCTCGCGCACAACACATTCGTCGGGAGTCTCGCCGGCTTCCACCTTGCCTCCTACGCTGATCCACTTGCCCTCGTTCATGTCGCCCTGCTTGCGGTCGCGGAAGAGCATCAGCCAGCTGCCGTTATTCTCAATGTAACATATAGTAGTTTTCTTCATTGTTATAATAATGCGAGCCGCCTAGAACAGCGGCTCACGAGTGTATTTGCTTATATTTTCTTTCGTGTAGACCAGGAGCTTGTCGTTCTCCTCGAGCACCAGCTCACCATGCGGCTTGAGCATCTTGCCGTCCCTGTCGACCAGCACTATGAATGTCTGACGGGATATATCGAGGTCCTTGATTTTCTGTCCGTTCCATGAGTGATTTTTGCGCAGGATTATCTCCTTAACATCCTCAAGCATGCCTTCCGTTGCGGATTCCGCACAGATTATGAGCTTGTCGCCCAGGAGTATCTCGACATCGCCGTTTGGAACTATGGTTTCTCCGTCACGGATCACCAGCGCGATAATGGAACCGCTCGGAACCGCGACCTCGCTGATAGTCTTTCCTATCCACGCGTCGCCCGGGTCGATCGAGGCCTTGATGAAGCGGACATCCTGCTCCTGCTCAATATCCGCAAACCTTGTTGCCAGCTGATACTCCTCAACGAATCCTGCGGATATGATGCCCGTAGGGATAGCCACCAGTCCGACGCCTAGGAAGGTTATCACTATGCCGAGTATCTGGCCCATCACTGTGATCGGATATATGTCGCCGTAGCCGACAGTGAGCAGTGTCGAAGTTGCCCACCAGATGGCCGAGAAGGCGTTCTTGAACACGTCAGGCTGCGCCTCGTGCTCCACGCTGTACATGCACAGACTGGACGCCAGTATGAGCATGACTATGACGAATACCGATGCCAGAAGCTGCGTCTTCTTTTTGGAAAGTACGTTCCCGATAAGCGACAGCGAATCCGAGTACGCATTGATCCTGAAGAGCCTGAATATCCTCACGACCCTGAGCATGCGGAACACGGTAGCTCCCGCAGGGAAGAATGTCGGCAGATAATGCGGCAGGAACGACAGCAGGTCGATGATTCCGTAGCCCGAAGTCACATATCTTGCTATCGCCTTTCCGGCCGGGTATCCTCTGTACTGCTGCTCAGCAGTGATGACTCTGAGCACATAGTCTATAGCGAAGAAGAGCACAGTGATCGAATCAACATAGTCAAAAATGAGGCCGTACTTTGCGTCGAGGTTGTCAAAGGTCGAAGCAAAAGCACACACAAGGTTGGCTACCAGCGCCAGCGTGCTGATTATGTCGTAAAACTGGTTCAGCCCGCTGTCGACTACACCGGTAGAAACCATCGCGTACAGTTTCTTTTGAGTTTTTTCCCAGCTGCTGTCTTTCATTTATGCTTCTACACGTATGCTCTTGATCTTCTGTGGGAGAAGCGGCTTGTCTCTGAAGTCGCGTCTTGCGTTTACGATCTTATCTGCAACTGCCATGCCCTCGGTCACCTTGCCGAACGCTGCATACTGACCGTCGAGGTGAGGCGATGTTGTTGTCATGATGAAGAACTGTGAGCCGGCTGAGTTAGGGTCCATGGCTCTTGCCATCGAGAGTACGCCTCTCTCGTGCTTAAGATCATTTTTGAATCCGTTGGCAGTGAACTCTCCCTTGATGGTGTATCCCGGGCCACCCATGCCGTTTCCGTTCGGGCAGCCGCCCTGGATCATGAATCCCGGAATGACTCTGTGGAAGATGAGTCCATCATAGAACTCCTCATTTGCAAGCTTCTCAAAATTAGCAACAGTCTCAGGTGCGATGTCTTCGTAGAGCTCACCCTTCATGATGCCACCGTCTTCCATTTCAATAACGAATGTCTTCATAGTGTATTATCCTCCGTTTACTCCGGCACAAGGCTTTTGGATCTGCCTGTGCTCCTATTCGTTTTCAATTATACATTTTTCAATCAGATTCGTCTATTTCCGATGCAGTGTCACTGACATTACCCAAATTAAAGATATATATAATACCGAAGCGAGCGTTGCGAAGGAGACGCCAGGAATGCCCGAGAGAGACCGCAGGTGAGCGGTTGGAACGTGTCTCGCAAGCGAAGCGTCAGAGCCGTTCCCCGCGAAGCAAGGTCGAGCGAGATGGCATTCCCGTCGACGAAGCACAGCGAGCAGAGGTATTATATATATCTATTCTACAGATTTTAGCGACTCTGTCATAGATACATCGCGCAGGCGTTTCTGCATAGCTAAATTAACCAGGAACGCAAACACGAACGTCAGAGCCACCGCTATCGGTATGTCATACGGGCCGTGCCGCGGTTCAAAATAGATCATGCTCAGTACTATATTGTCTATTACGAATTTGAGGAGCCAGTCTCCCATCGGGATACCGACAATGGCCGCAACAGCCGTCAGGAACAGGTTCTCACGGAACACGTACTGCGAGACCTCTAACTGGTAGAATCCCAGCACCTTTATGGTGGCTATCTCGCGGATGCGCTCTGTGATGTTTATGTTTGTGAGGTTGTAAAGCACTATGAACGCAAGCAGCGCTGCCGACAGAATGACCACATAGACTATTGCGTTGAGGCTCTTCATCATCTTGCTGACATTCTCTCTGACATCAATATTGGTCTGTACCGCAGCGGTGTTCTCATAGCCCGCGGCATCTGCAGATGCATTCCTTATGCTTTCCTCTTCTGCACCGTCTTCAAAGTTTATGAATGCAGCCTTTACATCCGGTTCCTTGCCGAAACCTTCACGGTAGGTATCAGTCGTCATGTATATGCTGTCATAGACGTAGTTATCCGCAACGCCGACTATCTTAACGTTCATCTCGCGATAGCCATCGCGCAGCTTTATCTCATCGCCTACGCCGATCCCATAATCGTGGTTCGTCTTCCTGACTATTACCACCTCCCCCGGTCCCGGGTAATCAATATGCTGATCCCCGTTATGGAGATCGATAAAATCACCGAATCCTTCAGCCTCAGTGGCAACACATGTGATATCCGCAGTCTTGTCACCTATCACCGCAGTCACTTCCCCGCGGTGCAGGAACCTGACATTTTCGTCTGAGATGTTGCTGCCGGCCTTCATCTCTTCCATGAAATCCTTCTGCCTGTCATCTGTCATATTCTTGCTGAAAATGACAGTTATATCGTACAGTGATATCTCATCGAACTGGTAATCCGCCACCTTGGAGATCGTCGCCCTGATACCTATGCCTGCGATCAGCAGCGCAGTGCAGCCGCTGACTCCTATAACCATCATCAGGAATCTTTTCTTGTCTCTGAAAATGTTGCGGATAGATACCTTATACAGGAAGCTTATGCGGTTCCACAGCGGTCTGATCCTCTCAAGGAGGATGCGTTTGCCTGCAGGCGGGGTCTTAGGTCTGATCAGCTCTGCCGGCGGCACCTTGAAGTCTGCCGCGATAGAGACCCATGTCGCTCCCATGGAGCAAAGAAGCGCTACTGCCAGGCATACAAGTCCCAGTTTATAGTTGATTATGTAATCGACCTTATCGCTGAAATCGTACATCATCGTATACGCATCCCAGATTACAGCCGGGAACACCTTGCATCCTACGAAAAATCCCAGCAGAGTCCCGAGGAATGCAGCACTGCCCGAATAGAACATGTACTTACCGACTATCTGTGAATTGCTGTAGCCGAGAGCCTTGAGTACGCCTATCTGCGTGCGCTGCTCATCCACCATTCTTGTCATGGTGGTCATGCATACCAGCGCTGCGATAAGGAAGAAGAACAGCGGGAATATTTTGGCGATATTGCTGACTATGCTTGAATTGCTGTCGAATGATGAATATCCGGCGTTCTCCTTGCGCGAGAGCGCGTAGGAGTTGCCGATCTCCATGGTGTCGATCTTTTCCTGAGCTTCGTCGAGCTTATCCTTGGCGTCATCGAGCTCTTTCTTTGCCTTTCTGAACTCCTCGTTGGCCTTCTGCTCCTCATCCCTCAGCTGCTTTTCGCTGCTGTCGAGCTTTTTCTGCTGCTTATCGAGTTCCTTAAGGCCGGAGTTCGCCTGCGATACGCCCTTTTTCGCCTTGCTTATGCCATCCTCGAGCTGTTCCTTACCGGCTTTGGCCTCTTTCAGCTTCGAGTCAATAGTCGCAATGCCGGCATTGATCTCATTGATCTGGGCATCTATGCCCGCTATCTGCTGATTGACCCCTTCAAGCTGCTTGCTGAGCTCTGCGATCTGCACGTTATAAGCATCGGCATTATCCGGATCGGCCTGAGCTGCATTTTTCAGGTCTGCGATGGACGACTCGAGCTGCGCTTTGCCTGCCTCTGCCTGAGCCTTTCCGTTCTTTGCCTGCGCGAGCCCTGCTGTCGCTTTTTCTCTTTCGCTGTTCAGCGTTTTTATGCCTGCTTTTACCTCTTTGAGCTTCGCCTCAAGGTCTTTGCGTGCAGAAGATGCCTGGCTTTTGCCTTTTTCCGCTTTTTTGCGGTTCGAATCGATCAGCTTTTCGCCCTTCGCGATCTTGTTCTTGGCATCTCTGATTTCCTTCTCCGCGTTTGCCTTTTCTTCCTCGTATTTTGCGAGGTTATCTTCGTACTCCTGCTTTTTTTCGTCCAGCTCATCCTGCGCTTCTTTCCTTGCGGACTCGCGGCGGCCGTCTCTCACTGCCTCTGCCAGCGCTTCCATATTGTCTTCCTGCGCCTTGAGCTTGTCCTCCTGCTCATCTGTCAGAGAATCTTCGTCTCCGGTCAGCTTTACATAGAGGTTGGTATAGTAATCGACATCAAACGCGTCCCTGTCTATATAGAAGAAGGTATCGAGACTTCCGTTTCCGATGTCGGTCGACCCTCTCTGATAGTCAAGATATATCGGCGTATTGACCAGGCCGACTATCTCGAAGTCTTTTACATTGAAATCCTTGAGCTTGTCTTTATCGTTTTCATCTGTTATCTCGATATGGTCGCCGACTTTGAAGCCTTCGTCAGTAATGCTGTAGGCATCTATGACGCATTCATTCACGTTCTGCGGCAATCTTCCTTCGGTAACGTTAAGCGTGTTGATGCTGTCAGGTAAAGAGATAGCTTTAAGAGCTCTCGAATCACCGCTTCCGGAACGCGCTATCACATCTATCTGTATTGAACCTTCGGCATCGCTCACGCCGTCCCAGGCTTTTGCCTCTTCAACGCTGTCATCATCAGCACCGTACGAGGAAAGTATCTGATAATCATAGAAGTTATGCGTGTCAAGGTAACGGCGGGCTGTGCTCACCATCGATTCCTTGCAGTCCTTCAGTCCACTGAAAAACCCCACTCCAAGCGCCACGATCGCAAAGATCGCGAGATATCTTGCAAGTGAGGTTCTTATCTCTCTGAAGGTCGACTTTCTGAGCATGCTACCACTCTATCTCGGACACCGGTACCGGATCAGTGTTGATCGTCACATCCTGTACCCTTCCGCTCCTGACACTGATGACGCGGTCGCCCATCGGAGTGATCGCCTTATTGTGAGTAATGATAATAACCGTGGCGCCGGAGTTGTGCGCCTGGTCCTGCAGAAGCTGCAGTATCTGCTTGCCCGTGTTGTAATCTAGTGCACCTGTAGGCTCGTCGCAGAGCAGAAGCTTAGGGTTCTTTGCCAGTGCCCTTGCGATCGCAACTCTCTGCTGCTCTCCTCCCGAAAGTTGCCCCGGGAAGTTATACATTCTTTCGCCAAGGCCGACCGCTTTGAGGGTCTCTGCCGGATCGAGAGGATCCCTGCAAATCTGAGTTGCAAGAGAAACGTTCTCAAGCGCAGTAAGATTCTGCACCAGATTATAAAACTGGAACACAAAGCCTATGTCGTATCTGCGGTACTTTGTGAGCTCTCTCATGCTGAGGCTGCTTATCTCCCTGCCATCGAGCAGCACCTTGCCGCTCGTAAGGGTATCCATGCCGCCGAGTATGTTGAGGAGAGTCGTCTTGCCCGCACCGGACTCACCGACTACAATAGCAAGCTCGCCCTTCGCTACGCTGAAAGTAGCGTCGACCAGAGCTTCTATGTCGACTTCGCCCACGTGATACACCTTGCGGACATGTTCAAACACTACATAATCGTTTTTGTCGTACATTATGCTAACCCCGTTAAATGAATATATTTATGCTGCCTATCACAAGGCCAATGAGTGCTCCGAGATCGACTATGAGCTTGAGCTCGGACTTCATAACGGTCAGCACTCCCTTTTCAAGCTCCTCCACAGACATGGAGTTGATCTTGTCTTCTACCACCTTCGCAACGTCTATCCTGCGAAGTGCCGAATTGACAGCGTTCACCACCGACTCCCTGTATGCTGCGGTTATCTTGTTTCTTACAAACTCCGGATCATAACCGGCCTGGTCGAGCACATACAGAGGCGTTCTCTCACCGAGGTCATGTATCCTCGTTGTTGTGATCTCGCTCACCATCTCAGGCCCTTTGGCATCGATGAATTCCTCCATCTTGTTGCTTACCGCATCCATCACCCTGTCGATCATCTTGTCTGTGACCACCATTGACAGGAACCTCGAGTTCAGAACATGCTCAAGCATCATAGACTTACCCTCGCGGTGTATGGTATCCGGGATGTCCATTCTCTTTATGGCGTCAGTTATCTTTTGTGACAGAAGCTCGGTGAAGTTGTTCTCGAGCATGTCGTACTTCTCAGGACTGCCTGTCAGTATGGAGCCGGTGTCCTTGATATTTGAGTCAAGGATGCTCATCACCTTGTCGATGAGCGGCTTTTCCACTTCTTCTGTCAGCAGCCTGCCCGAGATATCCTCGCGCGTAAAGAGCTCATTCTGCACTATCTTGCCGGCTGACTTTGCCAGCCTCGCCTTGCCCTTCGGAATCGCCCCCGGAGTAAAAGGAAGCTGATGTCCGAACAGATAGACCGCCTTGCGCGGGCGGAAGAGCATCTTTACCGCTATGTAATTAGTGAAGTATCCTATCACTGCTCCTACCAGCGGCGGGAGCAGATAAGTTGTGAATAAGTCCCAGTTCATTTTCAGTCACCCTCCTTTGGCAGTTCTTCACCGGCAGACGATGATTCTGAACCCGTCTTACCGATCGAATGCGCAGCTATGCTGCTCAGGTTAGTTCCTGTACCGATGATCCAAAGTATATCCCCTTTTTCTATAAGCATGTTTGAATCCGGCATCGTTGTCGCATATCCTTCGCGCTCAAGACCCAGTATCATGCAGTGATTACGTGCGGTTATGCGGCTCCTTTTGATCGGTTTCCCTACATAAGGTTCGGTTCCTCTCACCTGTATGGCTGCACATGAGAGCGCATTGCCGCCGGTATAGTCCTCATTGAGGAACTCCTTGAGGGTTCGCATGTTCACATTCTGATCTATACCGAGTGTCTTGTAGAATGTCTCAAGCGATAATCTGTCTCCTATGACATGCACATGGTCTCCTGCGTGCAGAACAGTCTTTGCAGAAGGCATAGGCATTTTTTTATCACCGTGTCTTACCTTGACCACATACACAGCGTCTTTTCTTCCCCAATCGAGCTCCTGTATGGACTTCCCTTCATATGCAGCACCTGCCGGTACGTCCCAGCCAAAGATGCTGTAGTCCTCGTCGAGCCAATGCTGTCTCTGCCTTGCGCCGCCACGTGCCTCCATAGTCTTCTGATTCAGATTCGCGAAGAATCTGGTCTCGAGCTGCAGATAGTAAGTCGCAATGAATTCCGACCTCGCTATCAGGAAAACGCTGAGCGGTATCAGCAGCACTATGATCAGATTATTTATGTTGAAGAGTGTCTCCACCGGGATCAGCGCTATGAGCTCTAATATAACCACCTTGATAAGTGTCATCACGAGCAGCGGAGGTCTGTTTGCCAGTCTGTCCATCCAGAGCTGTGTGAAAGCGACGCTTCTGTTTCCCATGAAAGGCACCGCGAATACTGCCAGCACAAGATAGTTCAAACCAATAGTAATGACTTTTGCCGCAGTAGCTCCCGTAATTGCCGCAAGTGCTGGATAGAGCGCCTGCACGCACACCAGAGTCAGCACCAGCATGATGCTCCCGTAGATAGCGACCTTAAGCAAGTAATCCTTAAGGACTATCTTCCATTCAGAGACATGCTCCTCATCGTTACGGTTTTCCGAGGTGTAATTAAGTACCGTTCTTTTTACCTTTTCAGGGATAGGTTTGGATAACATTCTTATTATCTTATCCTGATTCCTGATCAGCACCGGTGTCATAATAATAGTCAGTATGGACGCAGCGACTATGACCGGATAAAGATAGCCGTCCATTACTCCCAGGGATATGCCCAGGCTGGCGATGATGAATGAGAATTCACCGATAGGGGCCAGCGAGATGCCGCCTCTCAGAGCAGTCACAGGTTCCTGACCGGACAGTATCATTCCGATGGTAGCGAATATGAGCTTTGCGACCACGGCAAGTATCGCTATAGGGACTATCGAAGTCCATCGCTCGGCGATGATGGCCGGGTCTACCATCATTCCTACAGAAAGAAAGAACACCGCCCCGAACATGTCCTTTATGCCTGCTGTCACCCTTTCAACATTGTGGACATGCCGCGTGCCCGCGAAGAGCGATCCCGCAATGAAGGCTCCCAGCTCCATCGAGAAACCAAGCCAGTGCGCCAGCATTCCCATAAGGAAGCAGAAGCCCAGGCTGAGCAGTGTAAGCGTCTCATCGCTCATGAGGCCCATCGTTCTGTCGAGTATTGTCGGCAGAAAGAATATGCCGAGCACCAGCCAGAGCACAAGGTATGTGATCATGAGGAACATACGCAGCGCCATGCTGCTTCCGTCAGACGCCTGACTCGCGGATATGGTTGTAAGAACCACCATCATGAAAACAGCTATAACGTCTTCCATCACGAGTGAGCCCATTACAAGGCCTGTGTACTTTTCACCCTCCAGGCCCATCTCGCTGAAGCATTTCTGTATTACGACCGTAGAGCTGATGGACAGCATCGCTCCGAGGAAAACTGCGTTCATGGTGCTCATTCCGGCAAGTATTCCGAAACCGTATCCAACCAGCATTACGCCGCCCATCTTGACAGCCGCCGATACTATGGCCGTACTGCCTATTTCAGACAGCTTGTGGAAATCAAATTCAAGTCCTATATGGAACAGTATTATGACAACACCGATCTCACTCCAAGTCTCCACCGAAGCAGCACTCTCGATGTTCATGAAGAACGGGAAGTTCGGTCCGATAAGGAAGCCCGCGACAATATAGCCCAGTATTGTAGGGATCCTGAGTTTTTTAAATACTATCGTGACCACCGCTGCGGTGGTCAGCATTATTGCGAGGTCAACTATTAACTGTGGTACTTCCATGCTTTCCTAACCATAATTAAGCGCCTTACGGATCTTTTTCCATCCCGGCATGTATCTGTCCATCATGGCGTAAAATTTCGGGCCGTGGTCGGGCACAACTGTATGCACCAGCTCGTGCAAAATGACGTAATCGAGTTCAGCGTCACTTCTTGTAGCGAGCATGAGGCTCAGGTTGATGTGATGTGTTGTGGTGTTGCAGCTGCCCCAGCGGGTATGCATATCCCTGACGGTCCAGCCATTGCAGTACAGGCCTGTTGCCTCTTCTATGACCGGGAGTCTGGTCTCAATGCGCCTTTTCAGCGCCCGTCTGCGCGCTTCTTTCTCAGCTTTGTCCGCAGGCTCCGGATGTGCGGCAGCCTTTGCGCGAACCTGTCTGACAGCTCTGTCTATCCAGTCGCGCTTGCTTCTGACAAATGTGATGACATCTCTTTCGGGCACAAAATACGGGGCGCTTATGACGATCCTGCCATCAGGCGCCTTAACGCGCATATTCATTTTTTTGACGCGCTTTCTGGTCAGCTCGACCTCGAGCCCATCGATATAAATCAATTTAGTCATACATAATTATTTTAGCACAAAACCCGTGTTTATATGTTGCACTTGTAAATGCTATACTGAAATACATAAGACAACGGCTGAGATAAGGAGGTACTTATGGTTCTGGCAGTATGCTATCCGAGATGCAGCACATGCAAAAAAGCCGTGAAATGGCTCGAAGATAACAGCATTGATTACACATACAGAGATATTAAGCTCGATAACCCAAGCGAGGAGGAACTCAGAAAGTGGCATGCGGCAAGCGGTCTTCCACTGAAGAGATTCTTTAATACGAGCGGCATGCTTTATAAGGAGATGAAGCTGAAGGATAAGCTTCCGGATATGAGCGAGGATGAGATGTTTGCCCTGCTGGCAAGTGACGGCCTGCTCGTAAAAAGGCCTATAGCCGTTGCAGACAGCACGGTCCTTGTCGGATTCAAAGAAGCTGAATGGAATGCTGCATTTCTCAGATAATTCTGACATGAAGGGAGAAAAAGATATGAAAAACATTCTGATCCTAAATACAGGAGGAACCTTCTCGTCACAGGCTTCAGAAAACGGACTTGCCCCATCGATAACCGGCGACGAGATCCTTAAAAAGCTGGGGATTGTACAGGAAGATATCAATCTGACTGTTGAAGACTATTGCTCTCTTGACAGTGCCAACATCATGCCGGAAGACTGGGTCAGCATTGCGCGCAAGATCGCAGGCAGTCTGGCAGATTATGACGGATTCATTGTGATACACGGCACTGATACTCTGGCTTACACATCATCAATGCTGTCATTCATGCTGCAGAACATCCAGGTACCTGTAGTTGTGACAGGAAGTCAGATGCCGCTCAACACTCCGCTGTCTGACGCGCTTATGAATCTGCAATGTGCAGTCTGGATGGCTACGAGCGGAGTGCCGGGAGTCTTCGTTGCTTTCGACAGAAAGATAATGCTCGGATGCCGCACCAGCAAGGTAAGAACGATCAGCTTCAACGCTTTTGAAAGTATCAATCATCCTTATGTAGGTGAAGTAAACGCTTTCGGTCTGCAGCTTTATACTGACAGAAAGCCGAAGATGGTCAGGATCAACCTGCAGACGGATTATTCAGAAAAGATCGCAGTGCTTAAAGTGTTCCCGGGCATGAATCTGGAAATCTTCTCTTTTCTGCAGGACCGCGGTTATGAAGGTGTATACATAGAGGGGTTCGGTCTTGGTGGACTGCCGTTCCTGAGGAACGACATCACAGCCGAAATAAAGAAGGCTTCTGACAACGGCCTGCCTATACTGGTCGGCAGCCAGTGCAGATACGAGGGAAGCGATCTGAATGTATACGAAACAGGTCAGCGCATTCTTGACTGCGGTGGTATCCCGGTCTATGACATGACACAGGAAGCTGTAGTGACCAAGCTGATGTGGGTGCTGGGGCAGACGAAAAAATACGATCAGGTCAGATGGCTGTTCGGATCGAATCTGGTCGGAGAAGTAACTCTGAACTAAACTGAAGAAAAGAAAAAGGGCTGTCGCATTTTTTCAAATGCGACAGTCCCTCTTAATTTGCTTACGGTAATGCCGTACTTATTTCCAGCAGTCTACCTTGTCATCAGACAGGCCGATGCTTGCTGCCTTGAAGTGAGGTGCCTTGCCCTCTTTCTTCTGCTTTGTGTAGTCGTCAAGAGCCTTGACAGCAACTCCACCGAGGATAGCGATGGTTGGGATGTTGCAGACTACCATGAGTCCCTGGAACATATCAGCTGTATCCCATACGAGACCTGCGCTTGAGATAGCTCCGAGGAATACGAGGAAGATAGCGATGATTCTGAAGATCGTTACCTCTGTCTTTGTCATGTCTCTCTTGAGAATGAATGCGAAGCAGCCTTCGCAGTATGAATAGTTACCGATCAGTGTTGTGAACGCGAACAGTGTCATCGAAATAGCGATGAAGACAGGTCCGAAACCACCGAGCGATGTGTGGAGGCATGTCTGTACATATCCAGCCGCGTTAGCTCCGCCGTCCTCAAGTACGAAGTCAGCAGGATTTACCGACATTGTGGACAGGCACATGAAAGCTGTTGCAGAGCAGATCAGCAGTGTGTCGATGAATACGGACAGTGTCTGAACGAGACCCTGCTTAACCGGGTGAACTACGTCAGCCTTAGCTGCAGCGTTCGGAGCAGAACCCATACCAGCTTCGTTGGAGTAAAGACCTCTCTTGAGACCCCACATGATAACGGATCCTGTGAAACCTCCGAAGATTGCCTGGAAGTCAAATGCTGTGCTGAAAATCAGCCCGAACATTGCTCCGAAGTTCTTTGCGTTGAGAACGAGAACTACGAGAGAAATAGCAACGTAGAGAACTCCCATTACAGGTACGAGGAATCCTGTTACGTCTGTCAGTTTCTTTGCTCCTCCGAGGATAGTAGCGGCAAAGAATACAGCCAGGATAACTCCGATTACCATAGGAGTCGACTTTTCATTGTAGAAGCTGAAAGTTGCGAATGTCGACTGGAGGTTGAATGCAGCGAGCATGTTGTAACCTACGGCATATGTGAAGATGATCAGTATCGAGAAAATGACACCGAGCCATCTCTGGCCGAGGGCGTTCTGCATGTAGTACGAAGGTCCTCCATAATATGTGCCGTCATCAGCTTTCTTCTTATAGATCTGTGCAAGTGTGGACTCGATGAATGCGTTGGCGCCGCCGAAGATGGCTGTGATCCACATCCAGAAGATGGCTCCAGGGCCACCGAGAATGATAGCTGTACAAACACCGATGATGTTTCCTGTACCTACACGGGAAGCTGTCGAAACCATCAGAGCTCCGAATGACGAAATGCCCTTTTCATCAGCAGGCTTTTCGCTGACTACCTTGAACATCTCACCGAACATACGGATCTGTACACCCTTTGTTCTGATCGTGAAATAGATGCCTACAGCGATCAGGAACAGAGGTACTACGTATGGCTGGTACAGCCAGTTGTTCATGAAACCTACAAAACCACTCATATGAATCTCCTTTAGCCTAATACTTTAAAAATCTTTACAGGGAATGCCGTTTGCATGACAATCCGCCTAATTATTGTGTGTATTCTATCAAAAAAGCTCGTAGTTTGTCTATAATGTGAACAAATTGTGATGAAAAATGTATAATTGTATACAATAAAGCGAGCGTCTGCACATTGCAGACGCCCGCGCAATTAATTATTTCTATAATTTGACAAAGTGCAGCTCATTGCCGTGCTTTTTAATAAGCTTTACAACATCGCGGGTGTTTATGAAAACAGTGGCGGTGTTGTCACAAGGATGAATGCCCATTAGTTTGTTTTCAAAGTCCTTATCCATGAATACGACAACGTCCTTATCCTCGTTGGCCAATACTCCGAAAGGAGTAACAGCCCCGCGGATGAGTCCCATCTTTTCCATCAGATCTTCTTCTGATGCAAACGTGAGCGGACGTGTATCCTGCGCTTTGCGGAACTCCTTGAGGTTAACCTTCTTATCTTCAAGACAGGTGATGAGATAGTACTTGCGCTTTTTATCATCGCGGACAAAGAGGTTCTTTGCGATCTGTTCAGGATGAGGCAGATTGCACTCAAGCATCTCGTCGATCGTGTAAACAGCCTTATGTTCTACTATTTCGTACTTGATCTTATTGTCATCAAGCAGTTTTACAATGTCTTCCTTTGTAAGTGTCATAATGCTGCCCTTTCCTTATTTTCTGCCTGTAAGTGTTCCGAGAAGGTTGCGGCCGATGGCGGATCCGATGTTTCCTCCAATGGTGCGGCCTTTCTTTCCGAGTACGGCTTCACCGATGGTTTTTCCGATCTCTCTGCCAATGGTGCTGCCGGTCGATCTTATGACCTGACGGGTACCGGATTTACCGAGGTAGTTATCTGCTATCTCGCCGATCCCCCTGCCGCCGTCGTCGTCTGCCTTTGCGGCAGGTTTTACCTTAGGCTGCTGCACAGGCTGAGGATCCTCGTATTCAATGGTAATGCCTTCGTCGGCCGCGGGCTGCGCCTGCGGCGCAGCGGCAGGTATACCCGAAGTGTTGCCGTATACCTGCCCGTCAGGCGCGGTATAGGCCCCGGCGCCTGACGCCGCGGCACCCGGTACACGTCCCGTGATGACCTCATAAGCCGAAACGTTGTCCACCATTACCAGATATTTACTATTAAGCGGCGAATAGTCCACCGCATTTCTTCTCTCCTCTTCTGTCAGGGCACCCATGCGGCTCTCCGGCGGAAGCACGAAAGCGTACTCAGCCATGGATGGCGCACCTTTCTCATCGAGCATTGATACCACGGCCTCGCCCGTACCGAGATTCTGCATCAGCTCCTTTGTATCAAACTCAGGATTCTCCCTGAAAGCATCCGCTGCTGCATTCAGCGCCTTCTGCTCGGCCGGCGTATAAGCATGCAGACCGTGCTCTATCTTGTTACCAAGCTGCGACATTACCGATCCCGGAATGTCTCCCGGACTCTGCGTAACGAAGAATACCGATACTCCCTTCGACCTGATCAGCTTTACTACCTGTTCTATCTTCTCAAGTAAGCTCTTTGACGCGTTCTTGAAGAGCAGATGTGCCTCATCAAAGAAGAACACGATTTTTGGCTTTTCCGGATCTCCTACCTCCGGCAGCACCTCAAACAGCTCTGACAGCAGATACAGCATGAATGCCGAATACAGTCTCGGCTTGTTGATGAGCGTCTCGGCGTCAAGGATGTTGATGATGCCCCTTCCATCCGGTGCTGTCAGGAAGAGATCCCTTATATCTATAGCCGGCTCACCGAAGAAGATATCTGCCCCCTCGGACTCGAGCGCAACTATCGCTCTTATTATTGCGGATGCCGACTGCTGCGGTATAAGGCCGTAATCCATCTTGAACTCGCTCGAATGGTCGGCGCAGTACTGCAGAGTGGCCTTCATGTCTTTTGTATCCGTGAGAATAAGGCCCAGATCGTCAGCTATCTTGAAAATGACCTGCATCAGCTCGGTCTGAGTGTCGTTAAGGTCGAGTACCTGGCTGAAGAGCAGCGGTCCCATCTCCGACACGGTGGTGCGGAGCGGTGTGCCATTCTGTGCATATATGTCGAAAACAGATACCGGGAAGCCGCGATAGCTGAAGCTGTCCCTTATCTCAAACCGGTCGAGTCTTTTCTGCATGCCCTCGCTGTCAGTGCCCGGCACCGCAATACCGGCCATATCGCCCTTTACATCGGACATGAACACCGGAACTCCTATCTCCGAAAAGCTCTCAGCAAGCACCTTGAGCGTTACGGATTTACCCGTACCTGTCGCGCCGCAGATAAAGCCGTGTCTGTTGGCCTTGTCCGGTCTCATGCATATCTTGTCGCTGAGTGTTTCGCCGTCACCCTTTCTGGCGAAATAAATCAAACCGTTGTCTACCATTTGTTTACTCTCCTCTCGAGGTAAGCCCCTTTTCCGGCGGCAAAGCCGTTGCAATTAACGCAAATATTATACCATATGGCAGTGCCTTCAGTCTTTCAATGTTTACCTCGATGATATATTATTGTATGGTCAATCAATATAACGAAAGGCAACTGAAAAAATGGAAATCAAGGACAATCTTCACGGTTTTACCGTGACTGATATACGCGAAATCAAGGAGATCGGCGGCAGACTCGTTGAGATGGTTCACGACTCTACGGGAGCAAAGCTCGTATGGGCCGACAACGGCGACGAGAACAAACTCTTCTCTGTCGGATTCAAAACTCTACCGGAAGACAGCACAGGTGTTTTCCACATCCTCGAGCATTCAGTACTTTGCGGTTCGGAAAAATATCCGGTCAAGGAACCGTTCGTTGAGCTGCTCAAGACATCGATGAACACCTTCCTTAACGCAATGACATTCCCGGACAAAACTCTCTATCCGGTCTCGAGCCGCATAGAGCAGGATTACCTCAATCTGTCCGAAGTGTATCTCGATGCTGTGTTCAGACCAAACATCCTGAAAGATCCTAACATTTTCTACCAAGAGGGCTGGCACATCGATACGAATGACGACGAGCCTGCATACAAAGGCGTAGTGTTCAACGAGATGAAGGGTGCTATGTCTGAGGTCGATTCGATCGCAGACGAGGAAATGACAGGCATACTCTTCCCTGACAGCTGCTACGGCTTCAACTCGGGCGGAGACCCAAAGCACATCCCCGACCTCACATACGATTCATTTATCAGGCAGTACAAGCGCTACTATCACCCGTCAAATTCATACTTCTATCTTGATGGTGATGTTCCTCTTGACGCAACGCTTCAAATGATCGATGAATACATATCAGGTTACGACAGGCTCGATGACATTCCGCAGTTCGTTGAGCAGGTTCCGGTAAGAGGCGACAAGGTCGTAACTTTTGCGGCAAACAGTGAGGACGATAAGCCACTCATCTGTTTCGGAAAAATCATCGGAAGCTGGGCAGACAGAGACACGATGCTCGCGCTCAGCGTGATTCTCGAGCAGATATCAGACTCCAACGAGTCACCGCTAAAGCGTGCGGTGCTCTCGTCAGGACTCGCTGAAGACATGGAGATTTATGTAGCAGACGGCATAGGCCAGCCTTATCTCATGATGCTCTTCCGTGGAATTACCGATGGAGACAATAAAAAGCCGGATGTCGATGCGCTGAAAGCAATAGCTTCGCGCCTGCTGTCCATAGTAGAAGAAACTATCAGAAAGATTACAGATGAGGGCTTCTCAAAGAGAGACCTCGAGGCGTCCGTAAATCAGACGGATTTCAGATTCAGGCAGTATCCTGAGCCGCAGGCACTTTACAGAATGATAGCAGCATATTCGTCATGGCTCTATGGCGGAGACCCTGCAACGTATCTCACCACAGATTCTGCAATCGAGAAGGTGCGCGCCGCGATAGATAACGGTGAAATGGAGAAGATCACAGCTGAGATTCTCGGCGACATATCCATGCTCTCGTCAGTGATACTTGTTCCTGACAATACATATGCGGAGAAGACAGCTGCAGAAGAAGCTGCACGCGTCAAAGCTGCAGTAGATGCCCTCGATGAGACAGGCC
The DNA here is from genome assembly GCA_017405845.1 of Mogibacterium sp. Lineage (GTDB taxonomy): Bacteria > Bacillota > Clostridia > Peptostreptococcales > Anaerovoracaceae > Crickella. The sequence goes on from JAFQZQ010000041.1 coordinate 109,476, forward strand.
AAGCAGCTCTACAAGAGCTAAACCGTTGCCTGCTCGAGTGGCAGCAAACGGAAGACAGCGATGAAGCCCTGGCTACCATACCACAGCTCAATTTAGCGGACATCGATCCTATGCCTCAGCTTATACCTACCGAGGTGCAGGATGTATGCGGAGCAAAAGTGCTCTACCATCATGTTCCGTCAAACGGAATAGTGCATATCAACGCATACTTCCCGGTTACACAGCTTGAGCTGGCTGATCTCCCGGCAGCAGCGCTCATCACTGAGTTCTTCAAGGATCTTCCAACTGAGAACTATGATGTGCTCTCGCTTCAGAACGAGATCCGCATGTATATAGGTGCCATCTCCTTTGGGCTTGACATACTTGCCAAAGACAGTGACATGGAGGAATGCACCCCATGCATCAGAGTGAGGGCCTCGGTGCTGCAGGACAAGCTGCCGGAGGCCGAAGACCTCATAATTGAAATACTTACACGCACGCAATTTGGCGAAAAGTCGATGATCCGCGAGCTTATAACCCAGATAGACGAGGATTCAAAACGCACCGCGATGGCCAACGGTCACCGTTTCGGCCTGCTCGAAGCCAGATCACACTGGTCAGCCAGGGATGCAGCCGCAGAAGCAGTCAACGGACACAGCTTCCTGCAGTACATGCATGGCATGAGCAAGGCTTCGGATGATGAGCTGGACGCATTTGCATCATTCGCAGAAGAAGTAATCAGAAACAGCATCCGCAGGCAGAATGCCATCATAGGCGTAACTGCAGACGAATGTCCTGATATGACGAAACTCATGGAGATGCTTCCGGACGGAGCTGCAATGCCGGAGAAAGCGCACTACGAATCCTCACTGCCTCGCAGAATGGGAATCGAGATACCTGCCGCAGTCTCATACGCTGCCGAAGCATACGACCTGAAGCGCGACGGTCACAAGATGAGCGGAAACTTCCAGGTAGCTGCCAACATCATCTCGCTCTCACACCTTTGGAACAGCATCAGAGTACAGGGCGGTGCATACGGAGCCTCGATGTCAGCAGGCAGAACCGGCGGTCTGCTGTGCTACACATACAGAGACCCTAGCCCGGGCCGTTCACTTGGAATATTCGGTACCATGGCAGACTTCCTGACTTCATTTGCATCAGGCGAAACCGACATCGACGGTTTCATCATCTCGACCATCGCATCAACAGAGCCGCTGCTCTCACCTGCCGCAAAAGGCAGATCCGCAGATGACTTCTGGCTTTCGGGATTCACCGATGAAGACAGGATCAGGATCCGAAAAGAGATACTTGAAACAAAAACCGGTGATCTTACCGGCCTGAGCGAAGTCTTTAAAGATATGGCAGACAACTGCACAGTCTGCGTTGTCGGACCAAAGTCAGCCCTCGATGCCTGCGAGGACCTCGAGATACACGCACTGTAAATCATCTGTATTCAACACAAAAGGCGGTAACCACCAACGTGGTTACCGCCTCTTCAATTACCAGGTTTTCAAGCATCTTATTCGATCAGCTAGCATCCGCAGCCAAGCGGGTCATCTTCTTCAAACGAATACTGATATTTGAAGTTTTTACTGTTCTGACATGGAATATACTCGCCGTCGAATTCACCGTATGGGAACATAAAAAGATTAATAGATCCATCGGGATTCAGTACTTCTTTATATTCTCCCCCTGTATCTACACTCTGCGGAGGGTCAAGCCAGATATCTCTTCCCATATTGACACAGATCCAGTTTTCCTCTGCATTGCCCCAGTATTTATCTTTGATACCTTCCCAGGTGATATCATGATCGGTCTTTGGGGGAGCGTCCAATCCACGCCCCTGCTTTATAGCTAAAGCCGGATCCACAGGGACCCATCCGTATCCAGGCAAATAAAACTCTGCTCTGCAGTTTGGTCCGAGGGTAGTAAACCTGAAGCCGTAAAGAGTTCTTGCAGGAATATCCTCTGCACGGCACAATGCAACAAACACCGAGTTCATATCCATGCAGGAACCTGCATTTCTTCCGCCTTCTTCTCCCTTGAAGCCTTTCAGAATACTAACGACATCACCAAAGATAACTGTCTTGTCATCAGTACGTATCATATTGTCACACATGAAGTCATAAATTGCGTGCGCCTGCTCATAGACAGTCTCTGCACCTGCAGCAGAGACGATATCATCAGCTGTATTCTTGACAATGCCAGATTTCAGGTCACCGCTCCAATATGTTTCTTTTAGATACTCTGCAAATCTCGTCCTATCGACAACTCCCTTTTCCATCGATGCTATTGAGTCTTTGCGCACAACCGCCTTTCTATATAAATCGTAGGATAAAGTTGCATGGCGGTCCTTCGGATCAACATTCTCACTCCACTCAATGTACGCTTGTTTTCCTCCTGCGGAGTCTGTCACAAAGGCAGCTTTAGTATTTTCATCGTCGGAATCATATTCAATTTTTTCTCTGGTGATTTTTTGGTTGCTGTCATCCTTAGGTACAGGCAACCATACTCTTGCCACCTTTCCTGCAGGATAGCGTTCTTCGTCTGTCAGATATACATCTAATGTAATTTTACCGGCTTTAGCTGGCACAACCTTGATTTTGACCTGCGCCTTAGTGGTCTTGTTTACCTTTGATGTTGCTGTAATAGTAACACTGCCCTTGCTGATTCCGGTAACAAGCCCTGAGTCCTCTACTATCGCAACACTCTCATCACTTGATTTAAAAGTTACGCTGTGACTGGCAGCGGATGGCACAACCGAATTGACAAATACGGTACAGTATTCGCCCACGCCAATTTCATCGCGAGTAGCAAGAAGGTTTATTTTCTGAGGTCCCTTCTTAATGACTATCTTGATTTTTCTGATTGTTTTACCGTACTTAGCCTTAACATAGACAGTTCCGGCTTTAAGGCCCTTAACTGTAACTGTTCTTTTTTTGATGTTAGTAAGTTTTGCAATCTTTCGGTTTGATACAGACCACTTCACATTCTTATTAGCTTTGAGCTTTGAGGTCTGGGTGACAAATATTGTTTTTTTGCTCGCCGTGACCTTCAGTCTGGTGGCTGCGCTGACACACTCTGTACTTGCAATTATCGATACAAACACCATCATTGCAGTTATTGCAATTGATAATGCACGCATTGCATTTGACTTATGCTGCAGCATCTTTTCACTCCTTACCACCCCTTTCAGGGCTGACATCTTAGTCAAAAGGTGATGATCACACTACCTTTTATGCGATCATCACCTTTCATTTATTTTCTAAATAATACTATCTAAACTTTAGAAAGTCTGGCTTTCTCTGTTCAGCAGATTCAGAATATGTTACTCTGCGAGAGTATATTCAACTGTTATAGGTGTATCCTTTGCAGGTACTGCAGCTCTGTTAACGAGAGCCTCGCCACCGCCATATCCGTATGCTGTGTTTGATACTGTTCCAATCCAGCAGCTGAATGTGCATGTGATGCATCCCGTAGGGTTACCCATTGAGTCTTCATTCCATGTATCCTTGCATCCGCCGAATACCATCTGAGCGTCATATGGCTCAACATTTTCCTCATCGCTGTTCTTTCCAGCCTCCTTGATGTGGCTGAAGAAGTCTGACATTCCTGCAGTCTTTGCCTCTCCATTTTCATCCCACACGAATGTTACATTAACAGGTGTTCCGTGGATGAATGCTCCGGATGGGTGATCTGTAGCGTTGAGTCCTTCTGTTGTACCATCTCCGTCTCCGGCTGTTGCTCCGATTGCTTCAAGTCCTCTATATACCTGTGCTGGAAGAGCCTTAGTATTGAGGAGTGCAACAGGTGCGTTCTTACCTGTTTCATTTACGAGCACGTGATGTGTCTGATCAGGGAATTCATTCATATGGATCTCATCACTTGCAACCCATGCAGGTACAGACAGCTTAGTTCTGTCTTCTGACAGAGTCGGAAGTTCTTTGCTCCATGTATTTGTGAATCCGCCCTTCAGATATGTAACCTTTGACATATCTGCTCCTGCCATCTGGAGAGCATCCATAGCGTTCTTAGCAAGCATGTTACCGCTTACGCATACAAGAACAACACGCTTTCCTTCTGCTTTGTCATACTCTGCCTTGAGTGCAGCCTGCTGCTCAGGAGTATACGGATTGCTTACTCCGCACTCAGCAGCGCCAGGAACAAATCCGCCGGAAGCCTTATCGCCTCTTACGTCGATGATATAGTCGCTTGTTCTGAGGTCAGCAGTTTCAATTCCCAGCTTATCCCAGTCTTCCTTATCCATGTTTACACAGTCAAGCGGCTCATCGCTTCCTTCGATATCATAGCCTGCATCAACCCAAGCAGAGATTCCACCGGCATAACGGTATACAGTCTTGAAGCCCTGCTTCTTAAGGAACATAGCAGCCTGATGCGAGCGCTGGCACTTAACAAATCCGCAGTAAACTACGACAGGAACATCCTTTCTGATAACCTGTACTGAGTAGCTCTTCTTGCCTTTGTGCTTATCACCCTTCTTAGTGCACTTCTTCCAATATTTAGCTGCAGGCTTCTTTGTGACCCACTTTTTGGTCTTTGCATTCCAATAATAAGTAACTTTCTTTGTTCCGACCTTGCTCTTAACAGCAGCCAGGAGCGGAGCTTTTTCTTCATCAAGAATCTTAAATTCAGGTTTATTATTTGCACCTACTACCGCGCATACAGCTCCAGGAATGTGACGGCAATTAAACCAGCCCTGTGGCATTACATCTACAACGGCCATCTTAGTGCCACTATCGAGGTTTTTCTTAAGTGTAGCAGTGTCCATGAGCTCATATTTGCCTAGCTTTGTCTGATCATAGAGTGCCTTTGCGAAAGTCTCTGCATCCACTTCGTTTTTGATTGTCGGTGCAGACTGCACTTCAGCTTCCTCGATAGCCTTTCTTGTAACATCTGTTGGAGGAGCTGCAGCGAATACGCTTGAGATGGAAGTTAAAACCATCGCAAGTGAAAGCACCAGCGTTAATAATATGGTTCTTTTCTTCATAATTGTTCTCCTTTTGCAAAACAACAATATTAATACCTGTTAAGGTGATTTTAGCATGAAATAAACAAGTGCTTATATCGATACTTTCGATATAAGCACTTGTCGAAATTCAAAAATGCTATCTTAAATTAGTGTGTCTTAATGCTTTGGTTTGTAGCCTATGACAGGATCTTTGCTCCCGCTGCTTCTGCGCTTTCCCGTCTGTCTGTTGTCGTAGGCAAACTCAAGAGCCGAATCCACCTTTACTCCCCTGCCGCCCGAAATAACAGCCGCAAACAGCAGCAGCAGCGTTGCGCTGAGCAGAATGCCTCCGATGATATCGGTAAGCCAGTGGACTCCGCAATACAGTCTTCCCGCGATCGTTCCGAGCGCAGTCAGGAAGCAGAGTATCCTTACAAGCGGTCCGAAGAGATCCCCGAAGTATTTGTCGGAAACTATCATAACAGCGATCATTACCGTAACGACCAGCATGGTGTGCGACGACGGGAACGAGGCTTCCGGAGCCGTCTCTCCCGGCATGATGATAGGTCTGTAGTTGATGATGAACTTCTCAAATAGTACATAGCATGCTATTACGGCCGCAAACAGTCCGCCAAGTGCAAGTATCTCCCGGTCGACTTTCAGGAGGCTCCTGCGCTTGATCATCTGGATGAATCCTGCCAGCGCGAAAAGTGCGCATATCAGTATAGCTCCGTAGCCTATGTAATCCGTAATATCGTACCAAAGCATATTTACTCCGGTAAGATCGTGCACCGTCTGGTTGATATGTGAGAAGCCGATTTCGGTTCCCTGTGGGCCGATTGGTGCTACATCGTATTTTCCGAGCATCACTATCAGCCCTGCAAACAGTGCACCGGTGATGATTGCTCCAATAACTTTTTTCATCCTTTTTTCCTTTCTCAGGCTCTATTTGCTCACACTGATCGGAGTCGACGGTCTTGCAACGCCTGCTGCATTGAGTGCCGCCGGGATTTCCTTCATAAGTACACCGAACTCATCCCAGTAGTTTGAAGTCTTTACCCATACTCTGACAGTGTATGTCAATCCACCCGGTACGCCTGCGGTGATGAGCACCTGCGGCGCAGGTTTGTCGAGTCTCCACTCTGTCTTCTCAATAACGTCCGCAAGGATTTTGTAGACCTTGTCGGAATCTTCAGAGCCTGCGATGTCGAAGTTAAGGTCGACTCTTCTGAGCTCCTCCACTGTGGCGTTGCAGATATTTGAATTCATCAGGCTGCCGTTCGGGATCGAGATTCTGCGGTTGTCGAGCGTAGTAAGCACTGTATAGACAAGCGAGATACTCCTGACTGTACCCTCTTCACCGCCGGCAACGATATAGTCACCCACGTTGAAAGGACGGAAGATGAGGAGCATTATGCCGCCTGCTATGTTGCTGAGGGCTCCCTGCAGTGCGAGTCCAATAGCCACGCCTACAGAAGCGATTGCTGCGATAACCGAAGACATTGGTACGCCAAGGTATGCTATTATCGAAACAACAAGCACCACATAAAGAGCTGCTTTAACAAATGTAATAATAAAACCGGCTGCAGTCTGATCGATCGACTTCAGGGATTTCATTTTTCCAAGGCCTTTTATCAGTTTTCTGATAATAAAGCTGCCTACAATATAGATGACTATCGCCACCACTATTTTCAGTCCTACGTCCATAGCTCCATCGCTGACTTTCTCAAGGAGCCTTTGTGCATTATTGATACTTGCTTCCATAGATTTCCTCTCTTTTGAATACTGTTGAATACTGTGATCTTTAACTGTTTAATAATATCACTCAGCGTGTGATGTGTCCATTGAAGCTGCCTTCTAAAACAGTTACCTGCGTGAATTGCCTTACACCCGCTCACAATGATACAATATGAGCGTATAACAGAAAGCTGATAAGCGAACGGAGCACATAATGAAAAGAGTAATCACATACGGCACATACGATCTGCTGCACTACGGTCACATCAACCTGCTCAAGAGAGCAAAGGCTCTTGGCGACTATCTGATCGTTGCGATCTCAACTGACGAGTTCAACTGGAACTCCAAACGGAAGAAATGCTACTTCTCATATGAGCAGCGCAAGGCGCTTGTTGAGGCGGTCAGATATGTAGACCTGGTCATCCCGGAAGAGAACTGGGAGCAGAAGAAGAGCGACATGCACGAATACCACATCGACACCTTTGTCATCGGCGATGACTGGAAAGGCAAGTTCGACTTCCTCAGAGAAGAAGGTGTTGAAGTAGTTTACCTGCCTCGCACACCTGAAATCAGCAGCAGCCAGATAAAGAAAGATCTCTATGACGCGAATGCCGTAGACGGTGAGTCAAAGACCTCACACGATGAGATAGACACAAATCCTGAAAAATAGAGCAACTTAAATCCGCCGGCATTAGGCCGGCGGATCTTTTATTGCATTTTTAGAACGAGATGATCTCCTGATTCAGATCGTCTACTGTGATATTCACATTGTGATAACGCTCTCTCTTCTCGGTGATCTTTCCGAAGTTGATCGCCTCCTGCGGGCAGTATTGTACGCATGCACAGCACGAGATGCACTTGTCACCGAATACTACCGCCTTGCCGGCATATCTGATGTTGTCCATCGGGCAGACCTTTGCGCAGGTGCCGCACATTACGCACTTGTCGTTAGCCTTGAGAGTCAGGCCCTGCTTGCGTGCGATCTGTGGCCATGCGGCGTGCTCCGCCTTGTTTACGAGTGCCTTGCCGAGTTTTTTCTTTGACTTGACGCCCGCTTTGATGTCACGTGCAAACTTTTCTGCGAAGTGCTCAGATCTGGCCTGGGATTCAACAGCTCCCATCTTTGGCATTGTGAGATCGTGCGGGAAGAGCCAGATGCATGTGCACTGATGTGAAACTGCAGCCCAGTAGTCGAGAGGAATCAGCTGATTGAGCTTATACAGTCCCTCGCCCTTGTATGCAGCGCACTGAGCGATTCCAAATGTGTAAGCGTCAGGGCTTACCTTAATGTCGTGCAGGTATCTCTCAACATGTCCCGGAAGTCCGCCGCCGTAGCAAGGGAAAATGAATCCAACCCTCTTAGCCTCTCTTACGTCGGTAACAGCCGGATACTTTCTCATCATGATGATATCAGTATCGCCAAGACTCTTAGCGATGTTCTTTGCCATATCGAGGCAGTTGCCCGTACCCGAATAGCAGAAAATTACGTTTTCTTTCATCCTTGGTCTCCTTTTTTATACAGCAGTTCGATTTTGCCGATGTACGCATATTATCTACGGCGTTATTATACACCAGATAAAAATCAGAAAAAAGGAACAGGAAACTAAAAATGTGCCATTAAGTTTCCTTTGTTCCATGCCTCTTGGTGCTTGTGTTTGCAAAAGAGAAGCCGTCAGATTATGCTTTGTCTGTAATCAGATTTAAGAAGTATTCAATAATATTGGGATAGATTTTATCGGAGATCCGGCAAATGGCTCCCGGACAACTATCGCGACCTCATGAAGCAAAGACGTGCACAGCGTGCTGTGACTTCCGGAGATATGACAAAAAAATAAAAAACCGGGTTTTGATTCCCGGCTTGGGTTATCTGTAATCTGCGATAACTACACCCTGCGCGGCAGCAATGCTGCGCAGTTTTTTCATTTCAGCTTTGTCAGGAGTGTAAAAATCCTCCTGATCAAAAGGCAGTCCTATGGCCTCGTATTTTATCCGGCCCAACGAGTGATATGGCAGCAGCTCCATTCTTGCCTCCGGAAGCACTTCATGTACATAAGCCGCTGAAGCTGCTATGTTTTCCTCACTGTTGTTGACGCCTCCGATGACCGGTATCCTTATTACGATCTCAGGCGATTTCCCATTTCCGCTGTCAGAGCCTTCATCCGGATGGCGGAGAGTCCCAAGCCTGGCTATGTTCTCAAGTATGAGCTCGTTGCTCACGCCTGTATACTTCCTGTGCAATTCAGGATCCATGTGTTTGAGATCCATGAAGATAAGATCCATACGCTCCAGTGACGGCCTGACCCGTTCGAAGTCGAAGTATCCGCAGCTCTCCAGGTCGATGCTGTAGCCCGAATCATAAAGCTCACGGGAGAGGCAATCCAGAAATTCCGGCTGCGACGTCGCTTCGCCTCCCGAAAATGTTACCCCGCCTCCGCTGTATGAGTAAAACAGTCTGTGCCTGTGCACCTCTTTTATCACATCGTCTGCGTCCATCAGGCTTGCCATGCGCGTACGGGCTTCTTCAGGGCATGCAGATACGCAGGCACCGCAAGCGATGCAGCTCTCATGGCCATCTGCATTCATATCGACGCTTATCCCCTGCGGGCATACGGCAGCGCAGGCTCCGCATCCGATGCATCTGCGCTCATACCATCCGACGAGTTCTCTTTGTTCGAAGCCCTCCGGATTTGAGCACCATCTGCAGCGCAGCGGGCAGCCTGCCATAAAAATATTGGTCCTTATCCCTTCCCCGTCATTTACGGAGAACGGCTGTATCTGCATTATGTATCCCTTTACACCCATACTTACAATTATGCCCGGCTTCAGAAGCCGGGCCCTTTGCTATATCAGAATGCTTCGTGAGCGTTCCTCGCCATTATCGAATCCTGCATCTCTTTTGAGAGATTGGTGAACTGCGCGCTGTAGCCGGCTACCCTTACCAGCAGACTGCGGTATTTGTCCGGGTTAGCCTGAGCGTCGGCGAGCACCTCGTTGGATATCGTGTTGAACTGTACGTGGAATCCTCCGAGAGCAAAGTAGCTCTGAAGCATCGCTCCGAGATTTGCCCTTCCGCGCTTTGTAGCGACGAGATCGTGATTGAGGCGCAGATTCAGCAGAGTTCCGCCGCTGTGGATGTCGTGCTTCACCTTCGCAGCGCTCCTGAGTGCCGCAAGGCAGGTCGACTTATCGCTTCCCGTATAAGGTGAAACTCCCTCATTTATCGGGTCCATTGCGTGTCTGCCTTCCGGAGTTGCTCCAAGAACCTTACCGGTAGGCAGATAGTTTGATATTCCCATGAATGCCGTCACGAAGTGGTTGCCGTAAATATCATCGTATTTAGTGACTTCATCATAGAAGAAGTCTGCGAGATCGCGCGCGATGAAATCGACATAGTCAATATCATTGCCGTACTTAGGGCATGCAAGTGCGAGCTCCCTGAGATGCTCATAGCCTTCCCAGTTGTTGTCGAGAGCGTCTATGAGTTCAGGCATTGTAGTCACACCGTCCTCAAAGACCAGCTTTCTGATTACAGCCAGTGAATTCGCCGTAACTGAAAGACCTACGCCCGTAAAGACCGGTCCTATATTGTATTTGGCTCCGCCATCAACAAGGTCGCGGCCGTTCTTCATGCAGTACTCATTGCAGGCTGACATGAACGGCCTGTGGCCGATCTCTCTGTGTATCTCCTGTGCGGTAACAAGGCTTATTACGCCATGACGCACAAGATATCTGAACTGCTTCTTCCAGGCTTCGATGATCTCATCCATTGACGCGAAGGTCTTAGGATCCTTCTCTTCGAGAGCTACCTGTTCACCTGTCAGACGGCTTCTGCCCTGATTGAGTGCAAACTCAAGCGCAGCAGCGAAGCTGATGCTGGCAGCCGATGTCCACTCAAAAGTCTTGCGGGAGTGAGGTACTACGCAGCCGCAGTTGTTCCAGTCTCTCGCGTCTTCCGGTTTGTATCCGAGATTTGAGAGCATCTGGTAACCTGTTCTGTCCCCATGGATGGCCGGGAATCCGCATCCCGTGGATACCAGCTCTGTAACCGCTTCCATGAATTCAGGCGGGCAGTCAGGATGTATCCTGCAGCTCAGTGTAGGCTGATGTGTCATGCACTCCCTTGTAGCCTGAATCGCCATGTATGAGATGGTATTGGTGGCATCTGATCCGTCCACCTTGGTGCCGCCCACAGTGAGATTCTCAAAGTTAGTATAGCCTGCAAAGAAGCTGGTCGTATTCTTAGATATCGTCCACGCCCACTCGCTGTACTTGAGCCAGAGGCATTCAACAAGTTCGAGTGCGGTGTCGTAATCAATAATGCCGGCTTCTTCATCAGCCTTGTAGTAAGGATACATGTACTGGTCGAATCTGCCCGGATTCCATGCCAGCGGGTTCTCAGCTATTATGCCGCCCAGCTGCACAAACCACACAAACTGTATAGCCTCTCTGAACGTCTTCGGCGGCTGCTCCGGTATGCGCGAACATACGTCAGCGATTTCCTCGAGCTCCTTCTTTCTGACCGGATCGCTCTCCGCCTTGGCCATTTCCGCAGCCTTTTCGCTATAGCGCCTGCCCAGAGTGATCATTCCGTCTGCGATCAGTATCATCGATTTGTAGAAAATGATCTTAGACTTCTGCTCAGGAATGGTCTCGTCCAGGCTCTTCAGGTACTCCTCAGCCTCGGCGCGAATTCCGCCGTAGCCCTTCGGGAGCAGCACATCTATGTAGTCTGCAGAGATCTCCCCTATGCCGTTGCGCCATTTGGAATCTGTATCGAGGAAGCCTGTGTCTACACCGATCTTCTTTGTCGCCTCGGATGTCCTCGCAAGGAATGCCTCCTCTACTGACTTTCCTTTCCAGTACGGGAAGATGTTCTCCCTTATGAATTCAGTCTGCTCAGGAGTTACATCGTAAGGATCCTGCGCTCTCTCAGGGAAGGTGTCTATCTCGTCGTTGATCCAGAGCCATCCGAATTCAGGCGTCAGTATGGCGCATTTTCTGAACTCACCACTTGTGCCGACAACCAGCTCTCCTTCCCAGATGTTTACGGAGAGCTCACAGCAGGTGTCGTGAAAGGCCTGTGCTGTGCGTAAAAGGTGTGGCTGTCCCTCCGTGCGCTGAAAGGACTTGGTCCAGCTCCATGCGCGCTCGTAAGAGATATGCGGCTTGGTGTTTACGTAGTTTTCCCTTATTTTTTCTACTCTTTTTGTTATCGCCATGTTCCTGTCCCAATTATTGAACTGCTTACAGAGTAACTACCCAGTCTCCCATAACGTCAGGAGCGGTTCCTGTCTGCATTCCGTAAAGTGTATCGTAGAGCTTCTGGCTGAGATCGCCGACCTTTTCACCGTTGATCGGGAAGTTGGTGCCTCTGTATCTCAGAAGACCGATAGGAGATACTACGCAGGCTGTTCCGGTAGCCCATGCTTCAGTCAGGGATCCGTCCCCAGCTGCCTTGAGCAGATCTTCAATCTCGAGACGCTTCTCAACTACTTCTACGCCCCACTTTTTCATCAGTCTGATTGCGCTGTCGCGGGTAACGCCCGGCAGGATGGATCCTGTCAGCGATGATGTGTAAACTACTCCGTCGATCTTGAAGAAGGCGTTGGATGTGCCGACTTCCTCAACGTATTTATGCTCCTTAGCATCGAGCCAGAGCACTTCCTCGCAGCCCTGCTTCTTTGCCTCGGTAGCTGCGATCATTCCGCATGAATAGTTGCCGCCGCATTTAGCGAAGCCTGTACCTCCGACTGCAGCGCGGATGTACTCCTCCTCTACCCAGATGCGGCTTCCGTGAAGTTCCTTGTCGTTGCCCTCGTAATAAGCGGCAACAGGGCTCAGGATTATGATGAACCAGTACTTCGAAGCCGGGTGAACTGCCATCGATGGCTCCGGAGAGATGATGAACGGCCTGATATAAAGCGATGTACCCTGTGCATCAGGCACCCAGTCTCTGTCAACATCAACGATAGCCTTAACAGCCTCGATGTAGAGATCTTCGTCTATCCTCGGAATGCAGAGACGGTCGTTGCTGTTCTGCAGACGCTTTGCGTTCATGTCAGGACGGAACAGATTGATGCCGCCTTCCGGATTCTTGTATGCCTTCATGCCCTCGAATGTCATCTGAGCGTAGTGCAGTGTGCATGCAGCCGGGTCGATTGAAAGCGGTCCGTAAGGAACGATGCGTCCGTCGTGCCAGCCCTGCCCCTCATCATAGTCCATGAGGAACATATGGTCTGTATAGTACTTACCGAATCCCAGCGCGCTCTGATCCGGTTTCTCTTTAGGTGAAGTTGTTCTGGTTACTTTGAAATCATATCCCATCTCTATATCCTCCTATATGTAATGAATCGTTTTATATCAGATGAAAGCCTTTGTCCGTAAGAGTCCTGCGGACTTCCTCAAGCTGTTCAAAGTCTCTGGTCTCAATTTCGAGCGTCAGCACGCAGCTGGTCACGGCCGTATCCGGGTCGGAATGTCCATAGTGGACTCCCGTTACGTTTGCTCCGCAGCCGGCTATTATTGTTGCTACATCAACAAGCTGACCGGGCTTGTCCTCGAGCGCTATCTGCAGTGTAGCATTACGGCCGCTCGTAACAAGTCCTCTGGTTATGACTCTCGAAAGGATATTCACATCTATATTGCCTCCCGACACAAGGCAAACCACCTTTTTGCCTTCTACCGGGATCTTTCCGAACATCATCGCTGCAACGGAAACAGCGCCTGCTCCCTCTGCGATGAGCTTCTGCTTCTCTATGAGCGAAAGTATGGCCGCCGCGATCTCGTCTTCCGTAACAGTGACTACGTCGTCTACATACTTCTTGATAAGCGAGAATGTAAGGTCGCCCGGATGCTTTACAGCGATACCGTCAGCAAATGTGCTTACCGTGCTCAGTGTCACCTGTTCGTCGTACTTAAGGCTGTCTGCCATGCTTGCGGCTTCTCTTGCCTGCACGCCATATATCTTTACATTCGGTTTGAGTTTTTTTACTGCATAAGCAACGCCCGAGATGAGTCCGCCACCTCCGACAGGCACTACGATTGCGTCAACGTCAGGCAGCTGGTCGAGAATCTCGAGTCCTATTGTTCCCTGACCGGCGATGACATCCGGATCATCGAAAGGATGAATGAATGTTGCTCCTGTCTCATCGCGAAGCTGGCATGCGTAGGTATAAGCATCATCATAAGTGCCCTTTACAAGACGCACCTCTGCACCGAGAGCCTTTGTGGCTTCCACCTTGCTGATAGGAGCTCCGTCAGGCATGCAGATGATGCTCTTTGCTCCTCTGTGTGTCGATGCCAGCGCTACGCCCTGAGCGTGGTTGCCCGCGCTGCACGCAATGATGCCTGCAGCCTTTTCTTCTTCGCTGAGTCTGCTTATCTTGAAATATGCACCTCTCAGCTTGAAGCTTCCGGTCACCTGAAGATTCTCTGTCTTCAGATACACCTCGTTGCCGTTGCTGAAGTGAGGCGAGTATATGAGGTCTGTCTTTCTTGCCACGTCCTTGAGTGCAAATGATGCCTGATATACCCTGTCAAGTGATAGTTTGTTTTTTGTTCCCATGGTTTCCCCTAATGACTATTTATTCGTTCTCCGTACCGCCAAGCCATGTGATAAGCTGACTTGCGGTTCTTCCCGACATGCCGCCGTGGCGTATCTCCCACTTGCGCGCGGCATCTTCGAGTTCTTTTCCTTTAAGTTCTATGCCGTGTCTGCCCGCCAGCGACCTCACTATCTCGAGATATTCTTTCTGACCCGGCTTTGGATAGTAGATCATCACACCGAACCTGCTTGCCAGCGACAGCTTTTCTTCCATGGTATCCGATCTGTGTACGTCCTCGTTGTATTCCATGTCGCTGCGGTCGCCCCATGTCTCTCGGATAAGATGGCGGCGGTTCGATGTGGCGTATATGACCACTTTGTCGGAGCGTGTCTCGAGCGCGCCTTCAAGCATCGCCTTGAGCTCCTTGTAATCGCTCTCATCCTCCTCAAACGACAGATCGTCGAGGAAGAGAATGAATCTGTAGTTGCGTTTTTTGATCTCAGACAGTATCTGCGGGAGTCTGGCTCTGTCAGGCTTCGAAACCTCTATCAGCCTCAGTCCGCGCTCAGCATACTCGTGCATAAGAGCGTGTACGCTGGTTGATTTACCTGTCCCGCTGTCTCCGTAGAGCAGCACGTTGTTTGCGTAATGACCGCTCACAAACGCTTCAGTGTTGTCTCTCAGAGTCTTCTTCTGAGCTTCGTATCCGATCAGGTCGTCGAAGGTGATATCTGCGCTGTCTGTGACAGGTACCAGCTTCAGCTTTCCGCTTGCCTCAGTCTCAGGGCTCACCCTGAAAGCCCTGTACAGTCCGTAAATGCCGCAGCCGAATCTGTAGTAATGCTCCGTGAGTATGCGGGCAAAGGACTCTGCGCTGCCGGCATATGCCAGCCTTACGCTCAGCTCTTCTATGAGACGTCCTGCACCTGTGCTGTTGTCTCCGGTATACGGAGCCTTGTAATCGAGCATCATGGACAGCAGCTTCTCGTCCTCGTCGAAGTCATCAGCTTCGAATCTGAAGAGCTCCATAAAGATACTCAGATCATGCTCAGCAAGCTTCATCAGAGTTGAGTCAGGCACGATCCTGCGGCGTTCGCAGGCCATGGTGAATGCGTTGTCGTGCATCATCAGGTTGTATGTAAGCCAGTGCTGCCATACGTTGCCCACGAGTCCGAACTCTGTCGCAAATGCTGCCAGCCTGCCGGCAAGCAAAGTGGCTGAGCCTGTTATACACTCATCCCAGTCTGTATAAAATAAGAATTCGTTATTCTTGGTATCCATCATTACCTGCCCAATCTGTCGAGAATTGCTGCCTTCATTTCGCTGCCTTTTAGCCAGTCTTCCTGTCCCGGAGCTTTTATGTCTGCGGTGCGCAGTCCGTCAGTCAGTACATCGGCTACGGCTTTTTCTATGGCGTCGGCTTCCTCCGAAAGATCGAAAGAATACCTCAGCATCATCGCTGCAGACAGTATCGTCGCAATTGGGTTTGCTATGTCTTTGCCGGCAATATCCGGAGCCGAGCCGTGGATAGGCTCATACAGGCCTCGTGATGAGTCGCCGAGTGACGCCGATGCAAGCAGCCCTATCGATCCTGTGACCTGTGACGCTTCGTCCGACAGGATATCGCCGAACATATTGGATGTCACCAGAACATCAAAGAACGACGGATCGCGTATTATCTGCATGGCAGCGTTGTCTACGTACATATCATCGAGCCTTACATCCGGATATTCCGATTCTCCGAGTCTGTGTACAGTTTCACGCCACAGTCGGGATGTCTCGAGAACATTCGCCTTATCAACGCTGGTCACATGTCCTCTGCGCTTTCTTGCGGTCTCAAAGGCACGCCTCGCGACTCTTTCTATCTCCATGACGCTGTACGCTTCTGTATCGTAAGCAGCATCGTCCGCCTCATTCCTGCCGCGGTCTCCAAAATATATGCCGCCTGTAAGCTCACGGACTATCATGAGGTCAAATCCTTTTGCAGCAATGTCGGGTCTCAGCACGCAGGCCTCCGCAAGCGCAGGCTGTATCGAAGCAGGCCTCAGGTTTGTATAGAGGCCGAGCTCCTTGCGCAGACCGAGCAGCGCCTTCTCAGGTCTCATGTGATTAGGTACAGCATCCCACTTCGGTCCGCCAACCGCTCCAAGCAGCACGCTGTCCGAAGCCAGGCATCCGTCTATGGTCTCCTGCGGCAGCGGTACTCCGTATTCATCAAGAGCGCAGCCACCTGCCAGATATTCAGTAAACTCGAATTCGCAGCCGAACCGTTTTTCTATTGTCTTCAGGACTTCAACAGCAGCCCCAATTATTTCCGGGCCAATGCCGTCGCCCGGTACTAAAGCAATCCTAAAAGCCATATTGTTTCTTCTCTCTAGTCACTATTTGTTTTTCAGATATGAAAGCAGTCCGCCATTTTCAATAATCTGCTCAATGAACGGCGGGAACGGTTTCGCCTGGAAGCTTTCGCCCGTAGTCTCGTCGGTAATGACGCCTGTCTTGGTATCGACACTTACGATGTCGCCCGCTTTGATCGCGGCACTCGCTTCAGGGCATTCCAGTATAGGGAAACCTATATTGATGGAGTTGCGGTAGAAGATGCGCGCGAAGCTTGCAGCTATGACGCATGACACGCCGCTCGCCTGTATGGCGATCGGAGCGTGTTCTCTCGATGAGCCACATCCGAAGTTCCATCCACCCACCATTATGTCTCCGGCATGTACGTCCCCGGCAAAGCTCTCGTCTATATCGACCATGCAGTGGCTTGCCAGTGCGGCCGGATCAGGGTCATTAAGATATCTTGCAGGGATGATGACATCAGTATCGATGTGATCTCCGTATTTCCATACTTTTCCTCTCATGATGTCCCCCCTTCTTATGCTTCACAAAGGCTGCGCGGGTCTGCTATGCATCCTGCCAGCGCCGATGCGGCTGCTACAGCAGGGCTCGCAAGAATGACCTCGCTCTGAGTGTGTCCCATCCTGCCTACGAAGTTTCTGTTGGTTGTTGCTACGGCTCTTTCGCCCGCAGCCATTACACCCATGTGTCCGCCGAGGCATGGACCGCATGTAGGTGCCGAAACGGCACATCCGGCTTCCACAAAGGTCTTCAGAAGGCCTTCTTCCATGCATTTCAGGTAGATCTGCTGCGTAGCCGGTATGATTATGCAGCGGACTCCATCAGCGATCTTCTTACCCTTGAGTATCGATGCGGCGACGCGCATGTCCGACATGCGTCCGTTTGTGCATGATCCGATTACCACCTGGTCGATGTGAAGTCCGGCTGCTTCTCCCACAGTCTTTGTGTTTGATGGCAGATGAGGCATCGATACAGTCGGCTCGAGCTTCGACAGGTCGATTTTTACGACTCTCTCGTACTCTGCGTCAGGATCTGCCTCGTATACCGCCGGTTCTCTTTTAAATCTGTCTTTGATATATTCGCGTGTCTTGTCGTCAACAGGGAAAATGCCGTTCTTTCCGCCTGCCTCGATTGCCATATTAGATATTGTAAATCTGTCGTCCATCGAAAGCTCGGCAACGCCCTCGCCCGCGAATTCGAGCGATTTGTAGAGAGCTCCGTCAACGCCGATCTCGCCTATCAGGTGAAGGATCACATCCTTACCCGATACGCATGGGCCCGGCTTTCCGCTCAGTTCCACCTTTATTGCAGAAGGCACCTTAAACCAGTTGAGTCCCGATGCCATACCTGCGGCCATGTCTGTTGAACCAACGCCTGTGGAAAAAGCTCCGAGCGCTCCGTAAGTACAGGTGTGTGAGTCTGCTCCGATGATGCAGTCTCCGGGGCCGACTATCCCCTGCTCAGGCAGCAGTGCATGCTCTATTCCTACGGTACCCACATCGTAGAAATGCTTTATGCCCTGCTTCTTTGCGAAACCTCTCGAAATAACGCAGAGCTCTGCGGACTTGATGTCCTTGCATGGTGTGTAGTGGTCAAGAGCGATAACGATCTTTTCGTTATCGAAGACCTCCGTGAAACCGGCCTTCTCGAAAACGCCGATGGCAACAGGTGTGGTTACGTCATTGCCGAGCACTATGTCGAGCTTTGCCTCAATCAGATCGCCTGCGTGGACTTCCGGAAGTCCCGCGTGAGCCGCAAGGATCTTTTGTGTCATTGTCATGCCCATGATCTCTGATCCCCCTTTTATACTTCTGTAGCTTTTATCGGAGCTGCTTCGTCACGGTGCTTGCGTTCGTAAGCAGCCATGCGGTTCAGTGCCTTCAGGTAAGCGTTGATACTCGCCTCCATAATATCTGTCGAAAGGCCTCTGCCGGTGAATGTTCTGTCGTAGGCATTAACCTTTACAGTAACATCTCCCAGAGTGTCCTTGCCTTCGGATATCGAGTGGATATTGAAGATGTCAAAGCTGTGAGCTGACGGCTGAATAATAGCGTCGATCGCGTTATACGCTGCATCGATAGGTCCGTCTCCGAGAGCTACATCCTG
This sequence comes from Mogibacterium sp., assembly GCA_017405845.1. Lineage (GTDB taxonomy): Bacteria > Bacillota > Clostridia > Peptostreptococcales > Anaerovoracaceae > Crickella. Next base: position 128,169 of record JAFQZQ010000041.1, read on the forward strand.
CTTCTTCTCTCCGTCCTTTTCGAGACTGACAGTGCATGTCGCAGTGGTGAAGTTGCTTGTAGACATCTGGAACCAGTCGAGCTTGTAACCCTCAGCTTCGTCTTCATATACGATGTTGGTGTTATGGGTCACGATAGCTTCGAGATCCGCGTCGGTGATGTTCTTTTTCTTGTCGCAGACAGTCTTGAACTCATCGAAGCATCTGTCGAGCTCTTCCTTGCTGAGAACGAATCCCAGCTCTTCAAGTCTCTGCCCTACCGCGTGGCGTCCGGAATGCTTTCCGAGCACCAGGTTGTTGACATGTATACCGACCGACTCAGGAGTCATGATCTCGTAAGTCTTCTTATTGGCAAGCACGCCGTGCTGATGAATTCCCGACTCGTGCGCAAATGCGTTTTTACCGACGATCGGCTTGTTGAGAGGTGCAGTCTGTCCGATGATGTTGTAAACAGTCTGGCTCGCACGGTGGATCTGGGTGGTGTCGATGCCTGTTGTAAGGCCGGTGACATCCTGCCTTGTACGAATCGCCATTACGATCTCTTCAAGGGATGTGTTGCCCGCTCTCTCACCAAGACCGTTAATGGTGCACTCCACCTGCCTTGCTCCTCCGAGCACTCCGGCAAGAGCGTTTGCCGTAGCCATGCCCAGATCGTTATGGCAATGAACTGAGAATATTACATTCTCCGCACCCTTAACGTTGTATTTGACATCCTCTATCAGCTCGCGCATCTCGCCCGGTGTAGTGTAGCCTACTGTATCAGGCAGGTTTATGGTGGTCGCACCGTTAGCTATAGCTATCTCAACTACTTTTTTGAGGAATTCCGGTTCGCTCCTGGTGGCGTCCTCTGCCGAGAATTCGATGTTTGAGCAATATTTCTTTGCGTAAGCTACCATTTCGCCTGCTCTTTCGAGCACCTTCTCAGGGCTCATGCGCAGCTTATACTCCATATGGAGAGGCGATGTCGCTATGAATACGTGTATGCGAGGATCTGCAGCGCCTTTTACTGCTTCCCATGCGGTATCGATGTCCTTAGGTGTCGAACGCGCAAGCGAAGCGATGGTGCAGCCTCTGATGGTCTCGGATATGGTCTTCACCGATTCGAAGTCTCCCGGCGATGCGATCGCGAAGCCGGCTTCGATGATGTCCACATGCATCTTCTCGAGGCATCTGGCCACTTCTATCTTCTCTCTCAGGTTCATGCTGCAGCCCGGCGACTGCTCGCCGTCACGCAGAGTCGTATCGAAAATCTTTACCTGTTCCATTTGTTCTCCAGTCTCTTACTAAAACCAATTATTCCAGAATAGCTCCCTTGTCTGCTGAGCTCACCAGCTTCGCGTATCGTGCAAGGTAGCCCGTCTTCACCTTCGGCTCAGGGCATACCCACGACTTGCGGCGCTCTTCGAGTTCTTCATCCGAAACCTTGAGCTCGATCGTCTTGTTCGCAATGTCTATGGCGATGATATCTCCCTCATGGACCAGACCGATAGGACCACCGGATGCAGCTTCAGGGCTTACATGTCCGATCGATGCACCGCGCGTAGCTCCCGAAAATCTTCCGTCTGTGATAAGTGCTACGGAAGCGTCAAGTCCCATGCCGGCTATAGCCGATGTAGGGTTGAGCATCTCTCTCATGCCCGGGCCTCCCTTAGGGCCTTCATAGCGGATCACTACTACATCACCCGGCTTGATACCGCCGTCATAGATGACGCGGATCGCATCCTCTTCGGAGTCGAATACTCTTGCAGGGCCTTCGTGCTGCATCATTTCAGGCAAAACAGCTGACTGCTTTACGACACAGCCGTCAGGTGCGATGTTGCCCTTGAGAACTGCGATGCCGCCCGTCTTCATGAACGGGTCGTCAAACGGCCTTATGATGTCAGTGTTCAGGTTATCTGCACATTTGATATTCTCGCCCATGGTCTTTCCGCTCACGGTCATGACCGATGTATCGAGCAGATCTCCCTTTGTGAGCTCCTTCATCACCGCATAAACTCCGCCGGCAGCTTCGAGGTCTTCCATGAAGGTATCTCCTGCAGGTGCCAGATGGCAGAGGTTAGGCGTCTTGCTGCTGATCTCGTTTGCCATGTCAAAGCTGATATCGACACCGGCTTCATGAGCTATGGCAGGCAGATGCAGCATAGTATTTGTAGAGCATCCGAGAGCCATGTCGACTGTCTCTGCATTGTGGAAAGCAGCCGCTGTCATGATGTCGCGTGGTCTTATGTCCTTTTCAACGAGCTCCATGATCTTCATGCCCGTCTCCTTTGCAAGGCGGATCCTTGCGGAATAAGGAGCCGGTATGGTGCCGTTGCCGCGAAGAGCCATTCCTATGGCTTCTGTCAGGCAGTTCATGGAGTTTGCCGTATACATGCCTGAGCACGATCCGCATGAAGGGCAGGCATGCTCAACATATGACTGCACGCCGTCTTCATCGAGCTTTCCGGCATGATATGCGCCGACTGCCTCGAACATGTGTGAGAGGCAGGTGCGTCTGCCGTCAGGCAGACGGCCGGCCAGCATTGGTCCGCCGGCGCAGAATATTGTCGGTACGTTGATTCGTGCCGCAGCCATCAGCAGTCCCGGAACGTTCTTGTCACAGTTAGGAACCATGACAAGTCCGTCGAACTGATGGGCAATAGCCATCGCTTCTGTGGAATCGGCAATAAGGTCTCTCGTCACAAGAGAATACTTCATTCCGATATGGCCCATGGCGATTCCATCGCAGACGGCAATCGCAGGGAAGAGTATCGGTGTTCCTCCTGCTGCGCGCACACCGGCCTTTACCGCCTCAGCTATCTTGTCGAGGTGCATGTGGCCCGGCACTATTTCGTTATACGAGCTGACTACGCCGATCAGCGGGCGGCTGATTTCCTCTTCCGTCAGACCGAGAGCATACATCAGGCTCTTGTTCGGTGCACGGTCAACTCCGATTTTTACATTGTCAGATTTCATATCCCAAATATCCCCTTTTAGTTGGATGCTGAATCGAGATCAGTGTCATTCTTCCACAGCATCTCGTCCCTGAGTCTCTTGCCTACAACTTCCATCTCATGCTTTGCAAGCTGAGCGCGCTTTGAGTTGAAGAATGTACGGCCGTTTTTGTTTTCTGCGATCCACTTGCCGGCAAATGTTCCGTCCTGGATGTCTGCGAGAACCTTGCGCATGTTTGCCTTGACTTCATCGTGTGGGAGTACGCGAGGACCCGACACGTATTCACCGAACTCAGCTGTGTCAGAGATCGAGTAGTTCATCGCTGCGATTCCGCCCTTGTTGATGAGATCGATGATCAGCTTCATCTCGTGGATGCACTCGAAGTATGCGTTCTCCGGCTTGTAACCAGCCTCTACGAGCACTTCGAATCCACACTGCATCAGGTCTACGACTCCGCCGCAGAGAACTGTCTGCTCACCGAAGAGGTCGGTCTCAGTCTCCTCATCCATGGTTGTCTCAAGGATGCCGGCACGAGCTCCGCCGATTCCTGCTATATATGCGAGAGCGATGTCATATGCCTTTCCTGTAGCATTCTGCTCTACTGCAACGAGGCAAGGAACACCTTTGCCGTTTACATAAGTTCCGCGGACTGTGTGTCCAGGTCCCTTAGGAGCTGCCATGAATACGTCTACTCCTTCAGGTGCAACTATCTGCTTATAGCGGATATTGAATCCGTGAGCGAAAGCGATTGCATTGCCCGGTTCGAGGTTAGGAGCGATCTCGCTCTTGTAAACAGCTGCCTGCACTTCATCGTTGATGAGGATCATGATGATGTCAGCTTTCTTAGCAGCCTCAGCAACGGTATAGACTTCGAATCCATCCTTCTCTGCTACCGGCCATGACTTGCCGCCCTTGCGGAGTCCGATGATTACATTGCATCCCGAGTCCCTGAGATTCAGTGCGTGTGCGTGGCCCTGTGAACCGTATCCGATGATAGCGATCACCTTGCCATTAAGAGCGTCAAGATTACAATCCTTCTCATAATACATTTTTACCATAGTTGAATTCCCCTCTTTCTTTAGATTCATCGTTGATCGTTGCTGTTCCGCGCTCGATGGCTACCACGCCCGTGCGCGCTATTTCCAATATCTTGAATTCCTTCAGAATATTTACTATCGCTTCAAGCTTTTCTGCATCACCTGTGACTACAAGTGTAAGAGTCTCCAGGGATACATCGATTATCTGTGCCCTGAATATATTGGCTATCTGCATTACGTCGTTTCTGTTCTCGGAGCCTTCGGTCCTCACTTTTATAAGCATCAGCTCCCTGTAGATGGAGTTACCGGTATTAAGGCGTTTTACCGAGTGTACCGGGTAAAGCTTGCGGAGCTGGTTGCACAGAAGCTCGGTGTGAGGTTCATCTGCCAGCACGTCGATCGTCAGACGCGACTGGCCCTGATTCTCCGTAGGACCGGCTGCAAAGGCTTCGATGTTATATCCCTTGCGTGAGAAAAGTCTTGCTACCTGTGACAGCACTCCCGGCTCGTTATCTACGAGGAGGGCAAGTGTCTGTCTCTTTGCGTTGTTCATTTTTTCCATTCCCTGCACCTCCTTAAACCTTCATGAAGTCGGTTATATGGCTTCCGCCTCCGACCATTGGCCTTACCATCTCGTCTATATCGAGCACGCAGTCAATCACATAGCCTTCGCCGCTGGCCATGGCCTCTTCTATCGCGGCTGCCAGATCCTTCTGGTTATTGACGCAGCGGCCGTGGAGTCCGTATGCCTCAGCCAGCTTTACGAAGTCCGGGCCTCTGTCCATGTTGGATTCTGAGAAATTCTTCTTATATATAAGGTTCTGCCACTGCCTCACCATTCCGAGAGTGCGGTTGTCAAACACGAAGGTGATGATAGGCAGTCCGTAATGCTCCACTGTGGTAAGCTCGTTGCAGTTCATCCTGAAGCTGCCGTCGCCCGCGATATGTATGACCGCCTTGTCAGGGTTTCCCACCTTGGCGCCGATCGCAGCTCCGAGTCCGAATCCCATGGTGCCGAATCCGCCTGATGTCAGAAGCTGACCCGGATAGTCGAAGTGGAAGTGCTGTATCGCCCACATCTGATGCTGCCCTACATCCGTTGCAACGATGGTATCCTCAGGCAGCATCCTCGCTATCGTATCGCAGACCTGCTTCGGGTTGAGTGTGTCGCCGCCTTCGTCGTATTTGGTCTCCGTCGGATACGAGAAGACAAATTTTTTCCACTCGCTGTGATCCTGCTGGGTCAGTCTCTCGTTGAGCATCCTGAGCACTTCTTTTGCGTCACCTACGATGTGATGATCGGTATGTATGTTTTTGTTGATCTCAGATCTGTCTATGTCTATGTGAACTATTTTTGCCTGTTTAGCAAATGACGGAGGATCAAGCGCAACTCTGTCAGAGAACCTGCATCCTACCGCTATGAGAAGGTCGCATTCATTGACTGCTATGTTTGATGCCTGCGAGCCATGCATGCCTATCATGCCTGTCGCAAGAGGATTGCGGCCCTGCATGCCGCCTCCGCCCATTACCGTGATCGCCGAAGGCGCATCCATGAGGTTCAGGAACTCGTTGTACTCCTTATGTGCACGTCCCCTTACTACTCCGCCGCCGCAGATCAGCATCGGCTTCTTCGATTCGCCTATCATCTCGATGAGCTTGTCTATATCCTCTTCATCGATTGACGGCTTATGGAGATCGGCCATATTGCGGTCGTAGAGAGCGTCGAGCAGTCCGGAATTTTTGTGCTGCTTTCTCGGAACGAATTCGTACTCAGCAGTCTCAGCTGTGACATTCTTAAGTATGTCGATGAAGACCGGTCCCGGTCTGCCGCTCCTTGCGATCGCGAACGCTCTTCTCACCGTATCAGCCAGCTTGTTTACATCGCTGATCTGGAAAGTGCATTTTGTGATAGGGAGCATCACGCCCGTGCTGTCTACCTCCTGGAAGGAGTCCTTGCCGATGAGGCTTTCAGCTACGTTGCAGGAGATAAATACGACCGGGGATGAGTCCATGTATGCCGTAGCGACTCCGGTAGTCAGGTTTGTGGCACCCGGTCCCGATGTCGAGAATGCGACACCTACCTTGCCCGTGCTGCGGGCATAGCCGTCAGCCGCATGCGATGCGCCCTGCTCATGTGCGGTCAGATAGTGGTTGATCCTTCCGCGGTATTTCACCAGAGCATCGTAAACATAAAGAATGGTGCCGCCCGGATAGCCGAATACGGTATCAACTTCTTGCTCAAGCAGGCATTCCATTAATATTTCTGCACCTGTAAGTTTCAATTTTTCAATTCCTCCATATATATACGGGGACTGTCCCCTTTTTTACTTTTCCATTGCTATGGTGCCGGTCCTCTGTATCTCGATGATGCCGTATCCCTTCATAGCTTTGATGAAGTCCTCTACATTTTCAGGCTCGTCGTGATACTCGATCAGCAGGTATTTAGGAGCTACTTTCATTACCTTAGCTCCCATCACCTGGCAAAACTCTATGAGCGGCGTACGGTTCGACAGATTATATGCCACTTTGATAAGCATCATTTCGAGGCATACACTCTTTGCATCACTCAGGCGTCTTACCTTTATTACATCAACATTCTTATTGAGCTGTTTCTCGATCTGGTCGATAGTCCTCTGGTCGCCGGTGGATGTAATAGTCATGCTCGATATCTCATGATTTTCGGTCTCACCTACAGCCAGTGTGTCTATGTTGAAGCCCCGCCTTGCGAAAAGTCCCGATACAGCAGACAGAACTCCGTCCCTGTTTTCTACAAGTACCGAAAAGATTCCTTTCATCTCATCTGCCTCCCGTTACTTAACATTGTTTTCGCTGTCGACGTCACACACCAGCAGGCGTGCTCCCTCACCTTCAAGGAACCAGTCGAGCTTCTCATCAAGTTCGCTGTTCGATGCGCACTCAGCATACATCAGTCCGTAGGCTTCGGCAATCTTTCCATAATCAGGCCAATCGCTCAGCTTTACACCCTCGTAATGCGAATCATAGTTCTTATGCTGATACTCCCTTACCAATCCAAGGTATCTGTTCCTCACCAGAAGTATCCTCAAGTCTACATTATTATTTCGCATAGTGGAAAGTTCGTTCATAGCCATCTGGAAAGCTCCGTCACCAATAACCGCGACAGTCTGCTTCTCAGGGGCTACGAGCTTGGCCCCTATTGCGGCAGGAATGGAATAGCCCATGGTTCCCATTCCTCCGGTCGTCATGAATCGGCCTTCTTTCATTATATAATTGTCGGCACTCCAGAGCTGGTTCTGTCCGACGTCAGCCACATACACGGCATCGTCATCGAGTTTTTCGGAGAGTTTCTGCACCATCAGGTTAGGATCTACCAGTCTGTCGCTGAATACACGTGTATCGACAGTGCTTGTCTTGATTTCCTCGAGCTCTTCTATCCAGCTATCTTCTTTCCGGCTTATGTCGCCGCCCAGCATCATGGCGAATATCTCACTGAGATCTCCGACGAGCGGAATGGTAGGCCCTACATTTTTGCCAATTTCCGCTGTATCTATATCAATATGTATAATTGCACGCCTTGTGAGTTTCTCCGGCTTTGGAATAGCTCTGTCTGCGATACGGGCTCCGACAACTAACAACAGGTCTGCCCTGCCCACAGCTTTGTTGGCATACGGCTTTCCGTTGTTTCCCAGCATGCCGAAATTCAGCGGATGCTTCTTTGGCAGAACACCCATGCCCATCATGGTATGTACCAGAGGGATATTGAATTTTTCACAGAACTCGCGAATGACCTGCTCGCCGTTTCCGAGAATGACTCCTCCGCCTGCGCATATGAGAGGTTTTTCCGCCTGGTCGAGCAGATTCACTACCCTGCGAAGCTGTATCGGATTTATCTTTATCTCAGGCTTGTATCCGCGTATGACCACACTTTCAGGATAATGGAACTGTTTCCTCAATTCGGCCTGCTGAACATCCATCGGAATATCTATCAGCACCGGTCCCTTACGGCCTGTTGACGCGATATAGAAAGCCTCCTTGAACACTCTCGGGATATCGTCAGGATCCTTGACGAGGTAGCTGTGCTTTACGAATGACCTTGTAGCACCGCGCATGTCTGCCTCCTGAAACACATCCCTGCCGAGAAGTTTGCTCGACACCTGCCCCGATATGGCAATAAGCGGGATGCTGTCGGCATATGCCGTCGCAAGTGCAGTTATAAGGTTGGTCGCTCCCGGTCCTGATGTAACTACACACACCGCCGGTTTGCGTGACATCCTTGCATAACCGCTTGCGGCGTGTCCGGCATTCTGCTCCTGACGTACAAGAACATGCTCGATATCCGAGTTGTACAGCCCCTCATAAAAAGGCGCTATCGCCACGCCGGGATAGCCAAATACCAGGTTTATTCCCTCTGCCTCAAGGCACTTCACCATCGCTTCTGCACCGGTCAAGATAATGTCCCTCCTTACATTTTGTTTCATCTTGTATGCGTAACAATTACTTTATCACGATTGATGAAATGTAACAATTCCTTTCTGTATTTTTTGAGATAATTTACAATTTACGAGTGGTTTTTTGTTGACACAAACAATAAAGTGGTTTACTTTTTTATATGTCAAATAAAAAAGTTGCTAAAACCAAGAAAGGAAATACATATGACTAATATTGAGATGATCCGTGCCTATGGGCATGAGCAAGTTGCATATTTCAACAACGAAAAAGCAGGCCTTAGAGCGATCATCGCTCTTCACAATACAAACCTCGGTCCTGCAGTCGGCGGATGCAGACTCTGGCCTTATGAGAGTGAAGAAGCTGCACTCTTCGATGTACTCAGACTGTCACGCGGCATGAGCCACAAGAACGCGGCTGCCGGAATGCCTCTCGGAGGAGCCAAGGGAGTTATCCTTGCACACCCATCCCAGAAGACAGAAGCCATGTTCGAGGCATTCGGCGAAGCAGTAAACACTTTCATGGGCAAGTACTACACAGCTGAGGATGTCAACACCGATACAAAGGATGCTGATTACATGCTGCGCACTACTGAATATGTAGTAGGCCGTGCAGATGTATCCGGAGACCCATCTCCTTTCACATCCATCGGCGTATTTGACGGTATACGCGCTGTTGCACAGTTCATGAACGGTTCCGACAGCCTTGACGGAATGAAGATCGCAGTACAGGGACTCGGCAAGGTAGGTATGGGTCTGGCAGAGCTTCTGCACGAAGCAGGCGCAAAGCTGATCGTATGCAACAACTCGAACCGCGAAGCAATGAAGTATGCTGTCGAGCAGCTCGGAGCAACAGAGGTCCCGAAAGATGAGATCTACGGAGTTGAGTGCGACATCTTCGCACCTTGCGCTCTCGGTGCTGTCGTAAACAGCAAGACCATTCCGCAGTTCAAGTGCAGAGCAATTGCCGGAGCTGCCAACAACGTTATTTATGATGACGCTGCAGGCGAAGCACTCAAGGCACGCGGCATCCTGTACGCTCCTGACTTCATCATCAACGGCGGCGGCGTTATCAATGCCGGCCAGGAAGCATTCACTACATACGACAAGGAGAACGTGCTCAAGCAGGTACACAACATCTACAATACAGTATACAGAATGCTCGAAGAGTCGAAAGAGACAGGAAAGCCTGAAGGCGTGATCGCTACAGAATTCGCTGAGAACCGCATCAGAAACGGTCTTGACGCGTAAATGCAAATCAACTGAGACAAATCAAAAGGCATATCCGCGGTCAAACGGATATGCTTTTTTGATACTTTAAATGCTTCTGCGTTCATCCCGGTCTGTTTCCCGGATGATCACAGGACAGGCAGTCGCGGCAGTTTACAAGCGGAAGTATTCCGATTATACTTTGTCTGTAATCTGCTTTAAGTAACAGAAATTTGGAGACCGTATAAATGGCTAAGAACAAAACCAGAAGCAACAAGACTTCCTCCCAGGCGAAACCTAAGACCGAGACTCAAAAAACCTCTAAGGTTTCTGATAAGAAAAAGGAAGTGCTTTATCAGATCAAGACCAAACGCGATTCAGGTGTTTTAAAAGCATATATCACTTTTACATACCGCGTGTTTCATCCTAAGGTCACCGCAAGGATGGTGCTCTACGGGCTCCTGATACTAGCGCCGGGCTTTGTCGTTAAGACCCAGGCGCTGAAGATCATTCTCTGGGTATTAGGAGGACTGGTAGTCCTTCTCGGACTCTTCCGTCAGTATATCTCACTTGCCCTTACAAAAAGATCGGATGCGGATTACCGCAATGGTACTGAATTCGTATATGAATTCACCCAGAATGACGCTTCATTTTTCCGTGATGGAGAGCTGGCCGTATACAGCAACAAATACAAGGACATAGATGCTGTATTCTACGACGAGGATTATTATTACCTCAGTCTCACAAGCAGGGAATTCTTTGTTATCCCTATGGACAGATTTACTATTGGAGATCCGTCTACCTTCGGCGATTTCATGTACAAGAGATGTAAAAAAGTGTGCCGCTGGATCCCTGCAAAGCTTGGCAACAAACTCAAAAAATACAGGTCAAGCCGTGCCGTCATCAGAGACCAAATGCGCCGCTAAAAAAGAGCTGAACCTATGAGTTCAGCTCTTTTATTTTTTTGATTACCGGTCCAAGAGAGTCTCTGCTCATACCGTCATAATCGTTTTTGGCTCTTTCAATGATGAGGTCCGCATCCTCTTTTTCATACAGTCCGTAAGCCCCTACCTCAATAAAATTATTAAACAGTGCTTTGTCCAGCAAAATCAGTTTATTTTTCCGGATCGTTCCCGGAAGCATGAAGAAGCTTATATTGTTTTGTCCTTCACACCCGTTCCGGCGGCGAAGCAGATCGACATAAGACTGACTGTCCGGGTCACCGAGGCCTACACCGCATATTAAGAGGTTTCTTCCCTCAAGCCCGAAATTATTATAATTCTGCCACAGCATGTTCAGCATGTGGATATCACCATTACGTACGGCACCGATATATACAACATTTTTATACATGCTGACATATCCCAGCATTCTCTTGTCGAACCCCATGCCATCACAGTCCAGTTCCTCCATCAGCCATTTTCCGTACTGCAGGGAGGTGCCGTGTTTGCCTGCGCATACAACGATCGTGTCTGTTGAATCTCCGCCATCTGCTCTTCTGTTCTCTCTTGCTGTCCTGTTAGGATTCTTCATCTGCTTCACCCTTTCGTATCATTCTAAATATCGCAACAGCTGAAAACCGTGCCATAGAATATTACTACATAAATGGTATACAAATCAAATATCGTTCAGATGCTTTCCAGGTCGCTCAAAAGGGATAAGGTTGAAAAACTGCAAAAAAACAACCTTTAAATATTCACATAATCGACACATTAGTATTGACTTGGACTTAAGGAATGCTATAATCTGTCTTAAAGAAGTGTTGAATCACATATTCAATATTCTTATAATAGTACTATTATTCATAGGAGGTTTTTTATGTCTAAATGGATTCTTATTGGTATAGCTCTTTTAGGACTCGTTTATAACGTCATCCTGATGTGGAGAAAGATGAAAGAGATCCGCGCAATGCCTGAAACAGAATTCGGCTGCAGCGGTGAGGAACTCTGGCAGTCGCAGAAGAAGCACTTCTGGTACAACTTCATTCTTGCCGGAATCATTGCTAACTTCTTCGACACACTGGGTATCGGATCATTCGCTCCTACTTCGACAATGTTCAAGGTAGGAAAGTCAGTAGACGACGTTCTTGTTCCTGGTACACTGAACGTAGGCGACACAGTTCCTGTATGTGTAGAGGCAGCTGCATTCTTCGGTCTCGTAGACATGGATGTTCTCACACTCGTAACCATGATCGTTGCATCCGTTCTCGGTTCATACCTCATGGCTGGTGTCGTTTCCAAGTTCGACCGTAAGCACGTACGTTACGCTCTGTTCGTAGGACTGTTCCTTCTCTCCGTCGTTATGTTCATGAAGTGGAGAGGCATTGGCCCATTCGGCGAAGTCGGAACAGAAATGGGTCTCCGTGGAATCAAGCTGATCATTGCTATCGTTGTCAACTTCATCCTCGGCGGACTGATGTCCATCGGCGTAGGTCTCTATGCTCCTTGCATGGCTCTCTGCGCACTCCTCGGACTCGATGTCGGCTGCGCATTCCCTGCTATGATGGGTTCCTGCGCATTCCTGATGGCATACGGCAATGGCCCTAAGTTCATCAAGGAGGGACGTTATGACATGAACGCTTGCTGGGCTATGGCTCTCGGCGGCGGCCTGATCGGAGTTCCTATCGCTGCATGGATCGTTGGAAGCATGCCACTTTACTGGCTGACTCTCATGGTAGTAATTGTATGCTTCATCACTTCGCTCCTCTACCTGAAGGATGCTATTCAGAAGGGATCTGCTATCTAATCACTATCAGCGATTCAGTTGCAATTTACTATTAACTACAAAAGAGCCGGTCAGAAATGACCGGCTCTTTTATAGTTTCAGTTCTTAAGTCTCTAATTGAAACTCTCTCTCAGCTTACCGTCAGACTTGACGACCTTCTTTTTATATGGAGCAAGCAGGTCATCGAGTTCGTATTTGTCGAATGGCACCAAAGCGTAGAATTTATCAAGGCTTTCTTCCGTTTCGGAATCTCTGGTCTGTGTGTTCAGAGTTGCCTTGCCTTCTATACAAAGTACTCCTGCCTCGTCATCGCGGATGATTTTTTTGATCTGTGCGTCACGTATGAAATAAGTCTTGAGCTTCATTCCCTGCTGATATACATAATAGACAGTATCATCGCTGACCTCGAACCTCGCATTGTGAAATCCGTTGAACGGATCCTGGGACATCCGCTTACCGCGGCGGGCAGCAATAAACGTAAGAGCTGCTACTGTCCAGATCGTTAAGTGTACCGGAAGCTGACTCGACTCAGCGCCTTGCGTCATGAGTGCTACTTTTATTATGGCAACCAGTCCCGCTGCGAGGATCACGTATGAAGCAATCTTGAATCCGAAGCCTTTATTCGTACCCTTAGCCCACTTATGCTTTCTTGCATTAAGTATACCGAGATCTCCAGGGTACACATCATTATTAGGATCAAGTTTCATATGATTCTCTCCTTTTTCTTGTAAAAGTTTTCCTAGACATTGTACATTATATGTTCTTAAAAGTAAATTTTTTACTGCTTCATGCGATCAATGCGGTAATCATAGCTTTGTCTAAGGCATCCGTCTTCTGTTGACTTGGCTTTAAAGAATGGTATAATCTGTATTAAGGAATTGTTTTATCATTTTGTTTAAGCGGGTTTATTAGTCATGGATATTCTGAAATGCAAAGCATTTGTAACGGCCGCAGATGAAGGAAGTTTTACCGCAGCAGGAAAGTTAATGGGATATACTCCCTCCGGTATCAGTCAGCTGGTAGCCGCCATGGAAAAGGAGTTCGGCTTCTCTCTCCTGATGCGCAAGAGCAATGGAGTTATCCTGACCCGCGAGGGTGAATACATCTATCCCTTTGTCATGGAGTATATTGAAAAAGAAGCCGCTGTATACAAGGCTGCCACTGAACTCTCAGGGATGTACAAGGGCAATGTGATGATTGCCGCCTACTCGAGTATCGCCGCTCAAGTGCTTCCTCAGATCATCAAGGATTTTACCGACCTGCACCCTTCCATCAATATACAGATAGAGGAGGCTACAAAGAATAAGATCGACAAGATGGTCACCTCGGGCAAGGCCGATCTTTCGTTCTCATCACGGCTCTCGAACAAGTCGTTTGTCTGGATACCTTTTGCCGAGGACCGTATGGTAGCCGTTCTTCCGGGTGATCACCCGGATGCAGGTTTAGAGGCATACCCTATCAATAAATGCAAAAAGGAAAATCTCATAATGCCAAGCGAGGGAGATGACGCAGATGTAAGGGAACTCTTCAAGCGTCACGGAATAGTCCCGAATGTAAGGCTTACCACTCTTGAAAACTATACAGCAATAAACATGGTTGAAAAGGGCCTTGGCATAGGCATAATGAACGAGGGAATCACCAGGCACTGGAAGACCGGAACAGTGATCATACCCGTAGATCCTCCAAGCTCCATCGAACTGGGCATCTGCCTCCCTTCTCTTGAAGATGCGGCACCTGCTGTAAGAGAATTCGTACTGTTCGCTGCAGACAAACTGAACGCAAAGATCCCGGAATAATTCCGGGATCTCTTTATATCATTCTGATTCTGGGCATCTGCCCTTTTTTATTTAACCTAACCCTATAGCGATGCCGATAAGTCTTACGATCAGCGCAGCCACCCATGCAATTGCGCACTGGCAAAGCACTACGTACAGCGCCCATCCTCTTCCAAGCTCTCTTCGTACTGCAGCCACAGCAGCTACACACGGTGTGTACAGCAGGCTAAACACCAGCATTGACACAGCGGCAAGCGATGAAAGAGCAGCTGCCACTCCGCCGGTAAAGAGCACGTTCATGGTTGCTACGACGCTCTCTTTGGCCATAAATCCGCTTATTAGCGCCGTAACGATGCGCCAGTCTCCAAGGCCTACAGGCTTGAATACAGGCGCCAGAACGCCGGCTATAGTCGCCAGCATTGAGCTCTGCGCATCATCCACCATGTTGAGCCCGAAGTCGAAGCTCTGCAGGAACCATACTACTATCGTAGCTATCAGGATCACTGAAAACGCCCTCTGCAGGAAGTCCTTGGCTTTGTCCCAGATAAGATGACCTACATTCTTAGCCGATGGCAGTCTGTAATTCGGCAACTCCATCACCAAAGGCACGGCCTCGCCTTTAAAGACCGTTTTTTTCATCACTATCGCAGATAGTATGCCGGTCACAACGCCCAACAGATAAAGCGCTGTCACTATCCACCATCCATTGCCCGGGAAGAATGCCGCTACGAAGAATCCGTATATAGGCAGCTTTGCCGTGCACGACATAAACGGTGTCAGCAATATGGTCATGCGCCTGTCTCTTGAGCTCGGCAGCGTACGAGTCGCCATAACGGCAGGCACGGTACAGCCGAATCCGATAAGCATAGGCACTATACTCCGGCCTGATAGTCCTATCTTTCGCAGCGGTTTGTCCATAACGAAAGCGACTCTGGCTATATACCCGCTGTCCTCGAGCAGCGACAGGAAGAAGAACATCGTAACGATTATAGGCAGAAAACTCAGTACGCTTCCGACGCCCTCAAATATACCGTTCATTACCAGGCTGTCTATGGCCTGATTCACATTGACCGCGCTCATTGCAGTTTCGACTGATGCTCCCAGCTTGTCTATACCCTTCTCCAGGAGATCCTGCAGGAAAGGCCCTATTACGGCAAAGGTCAGGAAGAACACCGCCGCCATTACTGCAATAAATACCGGTATGGCTGTGTACTTACCGGTCAGGACATTGTCATACTTGCTGCTCCTTATATGCTCCTTACTCTCTGCAGGCCTTTTGATGCAGCGGTCGCAGACTTTGTAAATAAAGGAGTAACGCATGTCTGCAATCGCAGCGCTCCTGTCGATACCTCTCTCTCTTTCCATCTGGAGTATGAGGTGCTCCAGAGTCTCTTTTTCGTTCTTGTCGAGCTTGAGGCTGTCAAGTATGAGCTGATCCCCTTCGACCAGCTTCGCGGCTGCGAAACGGACCGGTATACCTTCTCTTTCGGCATGGTCCTCAATGAGATGGCATACGGCATGCAGGCATCTGTGAACAGCTCCGCCGTTTTCCGTGCTGTCGCAGAAATCCTGCCTCATAGGACCTTCCTGGTATTTAGCCACATGAATTGCATGGCTGACCAGCTCGTCTACACCCTGATTCTTGGCAGCAGAGATAGGAACGACCGGTACGCCCAGCATCTGCTCCATCCTGTTGATGTCTACGGATCCGCCGTTGCCTATCATCTCGTCCATCATATTGAGTGCGACCACCATAGGCAGCCCCATCTCGAGCAGCTGCATCGTCAGATACATGCTGCGGTCTATGCTGGTGACATCGACTATGTTGATGATAGCCTTCGGCTTCTGTTTCAGCACGAAGTCTCTTGATACTATTTCTTCGCCTGAGTAAGGCGACATGGAGTAAATGCCTGGCAGGTCAGTGATCAGAGTGCCGGGGTGTCCCTTGATTACACCGTCTTTTCGGTCGACAGTGACTCCCGGGAAGTTGCCTACGTGCTGATTCGAACCCGTTAGCTGATTGAACAGCGTCGTCTTTCCGCTGTTCTGGTTGCCGACGAGGGCAAAAGTGAGAGTGGTACCATCCGGAAGCGGATCCTCGCCTTCCTTTTCATGATATCTGCCTTCTTCACCAAGGCCCGGGTGCTCTGCCTCGTCCGCTTCATCAGGCACATCGGTGTAGGCACCGCTCTCGTCATCAGTAAGAAGGATCTCTATTTTTTCAGCGTCTGACAGGCGCAGTGTAAGTTCGTAGCCGTGTATGCGCAATTCCATAGGGTCACCCATAGGCGCAAACTTTATGAGTTTTACATGTGCTCCCGGTATTACTCCCATGTCAAGGAGGTGCTGACGCAGTGCGCCATCACCTCCTACTTTTTCGATATACGCGGATTGTCCTTGTTTTATTTCACTTAGTTTCTTAATTACCACTTATTTGTTATGTGCGACTACATGCTCAGCACATCTACTCCTTTATACAGGTCATAGTCTATTCCCCTTGTCATCTCAAGCGCTTCACCCAGGTCATAGTGAACTATGTGACCGTCTCTTTCTCCGATAGCTCTGTTTCTGATATCGTGTCTTATCAGATCTATCGCCGTCATTCCGCACTGGGTGGCAAGCATCCTGTCGCGGAATGTAGGTGAACCGCCGCGCTGCAGATAGGACAGCTTAATATAGTTAACATTTCTTCCGGTTCTTGCTTTCAGCTGACTGAACAGTTCTTCATTATTTATAGTGTAGCCTTCAGCCTTGATAATAATGTTATGAAGCTTTCCGGATTCTATTCCTGCTATAACTTTCTTGAATACATCTTCAATGTCGTCGTCGATCTCAGGAAGCAGTACGCACTCTGCACCGCCTGTAATGCCGGAATAAAGAGCTATATCTCCGCAATGGCGTCCCATTACCTCTATGACGCTGGTTCTCTGATGGGAAGAACTCGTATCTCTTATGCGGGTGATGGCGTCAAGTACGATATTGATTGCAGTGTCAAAGCCGATAGTATTGTCAGTGTATGACAGGTCATTATCTATAGTTCCCGGGATACCCATTACATCAATGCCGTATCTGTCGGACAGCAGCTTTGCTCCGGTAAGAGATCCGTTACCTCCGATGACTATCAGGTCTTCGATCTTGAGGGAACGGAGCGTATTGGCAGCCTGTTCCAGTCCTTCTTCAGTCATAAACCGCTTGCTTCTGGCAGTTTTGAGAACAGTGCCGCCGCGCTGCAGAATATCTCCGACCGACCTTCTGTACAGTCTCTCAACTTCTCCGTCGATCAGTCCTTCATAGCCTCTCTTGATGCCATAGACCTCCATGTTATGGTAGATGCCAAATCTTACGACTGCTCTGATGGCAGCATTCATTCCCGGCGCATCTCCGCCGCTGGTAAGTACTGCGATTTTTTTCATAATTATTCTCCCTCTCGTCAGGTATTATGCTGCCTGATTTATGCCTCAGCTATAGCTTCTATTTCGCAAAGCACACCCTTTGGCAGATCCTTTACTGCAACGCAGCTTCTTGCAGGCTTTGATGTAAAGTACTCAGCGTAGACAGCGTTAAATGCAGCAAAGTCTCCCATATCTGCAAGGAAGCAAGTAGTCTTAACTACCTTATCATAGCCCGAGCCTGCAGCCTCCAGGATGGCTCCGACGTTTTTGCAGCTCTGAGCAGCCTGAGCTTCAATTCCTTCAGGCACCTCGCCTGTCTCAGGGTTTACAGGGATCTGTCCGGAAGTAAAAACGAATCCATTTACGATAAATGCCTGTGAGTATGGTCCGATCGCACCAGGTGCGTTATTAGTAGCTACGACTTTCATGTCAGTCTCCTTTCAGTTTCACTGTGTTATAGTCCCAATGCCTTACCCAATAATCTTACATTCAAAGTTATTATCCATGCAACAATACTTTTGATGGCGCAGTAAAAAAAACAGACCTGCACATATGTGCAGGCCTCTCGATTTAAAAATACAGACTATTTCCTGTTTACAGCCCTTACGATAGCTTTCGCGATCTCTCTGTATACTATGAAGAGTACACCGGCGATAGGCCATACGATCCATGTGGTTTCCCAGCGGTTTGTAACGAAGCTCCATCCGAGATATACAGCGAGTGCGATTCCCCAGTAGATACCGTCGTACTTCCCGGCTTTCTTGTTAAGCCTTGTGTAGTCTCCCTCCTCGAGCAGTTTATCGAAACCGTCGTGTCTGATGCACGTGAGTACTATCATCTTGACGCCTACAGCTATTGTTACAATCATGGCATCCACGCCTATGATCGGCAGCACATCAGTGTTGTTGGAATATTTGCTCATGCCGAGGATCATCATAGGTACGGCAGCAACGATGCAGAGCATGATGCCTACTATTAACAGGCGGCTGTGCCTCTCTGCATACTGCGCGCGGCGCTCCTTCGCCATGCCGCTGACTCCGTAAGCAGTGTCTATGTCGAGGCTCTCAAGATACTCGTACTGCTTTCCGCGCATGCTTGTCATGAGGAACATCGCTACCGCTGCAGCAACCATCACGAGCACTATCACGGTGCCTCCCATTTCGGCTATCGTTTCGCTCATAGATATTTTTTCTGCTTCTGCGAGTCCGCCCAGCAGGATCAGAATGACCGGTGAAAGAATGCACATCATCACACCTGTTGAGATTGTGCGTGCCGCCTTTTCATTGTGCTCGAGGAATGCGTTGGCTTCTTCCATAGAGACTTCTCTTACGGTTTCTTCGAGCCCGTTATCGACCGGCGTGACCTCAGGAAGCTGCGGTTCCTCAATATCGTCCCTGAGAAGATAGTCGGTGCTGACGCCGAACACCTCGGACATCTGTAATATCTTCTTCATATCAGGCACCGCCTGAGCGCCTTCCCACTTGGATACCGACTGTCTGGATACTCCGAGCTTATCCGCGAGCTCTTCCTGTGACCATCCGTTTTTCTTTCTGTTTTCAATAATCTTATCTGCTAATATCATTTCTCTTCCTCCCTGATCCGCGAGTATGTCTGTAGCTGTTTTGCACCTTTAATCTACAGTTTCAGACGGTTGCACTCTACCAATCAGGCTTTTCAATCTGTCAACCGGCAGTTGCTTTTCTTTAAAATACGTATGCAAACGTTGTTAATGTCGAACGCATGGGAGTAATTCACGTTTTCTGCTGCCGCGAACACAATGCGCAGTCCGAGACCTGCCACAGGGTCATCCGGATTAAGCATCTTGTATCTCTCAGTGAGATCGAACGGCCGTCCGTTATCGCGCAGACGGAGAATCAGCCATCGCCCTACGATGATAAATCTGTACTCTATATATTTCTCTCTGTCGTCCTTGAATCCGTGCAGCAAACTGTTGGCTGCCAGCTCCTCAAGGCAAAGCCCTATATTGAACGCCTGCTTCCTGTCAACCTCGTGCTCTTCGCAAAGGCGGATCACCTTGTCTGATGCTTCAGTCACCTGCTCGATCGTTGTTATATCTCCGCGCACCTCAGCGACGATATTTCCGAGGGCTGCATCCAGGAATGATTCGTCCGTTTTCTTTCTGCTGATAAGCACGCATATGAGAAAGACTGTAAAGACGATTTCATGGACAGCGCGCTGTCCACAATACCTATGATAGATAGGACCAGCGCCTGTATCATATGAAGAAGCACCATCCGGCGAAACAGTCCCGACTGAAAACGTTCCATCTATACCCTCTTTATCTTAGTTCAACTCTCCATGCGAAATCTGCGCATGTCGACATTTCCGTTTTCTTTGAATTCGACCCCTTCAGCTTCAAGCAACTCGCGCTGCTCCGTCCAGCCCGGTACCGTGCGCCCTGCACTGTTTACCACCCTGTGACACGGATGATTTCCGAACCTGTCCTGCATGCTCATTATCTTGCCTACCAGGCGGGCGTTTTTAGGGCGACCCATAAGCGCGGCTATCTGTCCGTACGACATAACCCTGCCCGGAGGTATGCTGTCAGCTATATCAAGTGCTTTCCTGATAAGGCCCTCATTCAGCACTCCGGCTGCATCGTTTGTCAGTCTGAAGCTCTCGTCCACAAGGTCCATCACGTCTCCATCGCTGAGAGTATCATCGAGCGTTACGGATATCCACTTGCTGTGGTTCATGTGGAACGCGGGATATATGCCTTTGATTTTATGCAGAACTGCCGTCTTGTATTCATCGGCCTTCAGGTTGATAACATCGACCATTTCCTCATCTGAGCCCTTGTCAAGATGGCGCCTGTCGATGTTCATGATCAGGCCGAACCACTTGTTGTTGCTGCCGTGCCTGAAGACTCCCCCGGGACTCTTTTCACCCTCGTCCCACGGAAAGTCGGGCTCCACTGAGTACTTCTCGAGAATTGCAGCTGCAATTCGGTTGCTCTGATCGGAAACGAAGGCAACATCCGTGCAGCATTCACGGGCAATATCGAACAGGAGAGCCTCGTAAGCTTCCCTTACCGAGCCTACGAAGGCTCCGGCGTAATTTGGCATGCGAAGCGGGATGTACTCCTCGTCCATCGCGTTGTCGATTACCCTGCCGTTTACATTGCCGTTGCTGTACACCCTTATTTCAGCTGTGAAATCGCCATCCATGAAGTCTTTGAACAACGAGTAGCAGGGTCCCATATTTATAAATCCGTATTCAGCAAGGCTCTTAGTGCTGAAGCGCTTTCGGCTGAATATCTTTTGTTCAATCGTCATTCTTATTACAGATCCAAACTGTCTATGGCTGCGAGTATCTCGTTCTGTCTCTCATAGAAAAGCAGCTCCTTATTATGCTTAAAGTACTTGCTGCATCCGTGTCTGCTTATGAAATGCGCCGAGTAGAATCCCTTGGTCATCTCAGTTACGATGATAAGCATCTCCTGTCCGTCAGAGAAGGCTTTCTCAGCAAAGGTGAACATGTTATCAAGCTCCGTGCTTATCTCTTCCACTCTTTTGCTGTAAGCGGCTCTTCTGCTGTTGAAATCACTCCTGATCATTTCGAAGGCCTTGTCTCCGCGTGGGTCTTCTGCCAGCGCCAGTTCTTTCATCAGGAACTCAAGATCCCTTATGATACCGTGCAGGATCTTGCGTCTGTCTTCAGATAGAGAATTTGTTTTACGTCCGGTCTCGAGTTCTTTTCTTTTGGCCGAAGCGGCTGTATCAAGCAGCTGCAAAGCCGAAACAGACGGATCTGCCAGCCCGGCTTTGATTCTTTTGAACTCCCCGAGCTCTTCTGTCAGAATCTGTTCACCATAATAAGCCTTTTTGAGGTCCTTCACAACTCTGTCAAGGATCAGGCCCAAAAGTGAAAGCCTCTCATCGTATTTCGCCTCTCCCGCTCTCCTGATTATCTCCTCAGATGCGCTGCCGGCAAGGATATCGTCTATCTGATAATCAGATCTGTATTTGTTAAACAGGTCATAGTAGTTTGCAAAGGATCTGGAAACTGTCTTGTCCTGCAGATACTGGCTGATCATCTTCTCATCGACACTGATACCGTTCTGTTCATAGAGTCTTATCATGTCGGAAAGGTTGAGCCAGGCTCTTGCAGTCACGATGGTCTTGCCGTCAACGCTTGTCTCAACTTTGTAAAAGTCCTTGCTCTTAATGTCAAGGTATGTCGATATCGAAGGATGTACTCCGCGGTCCAGCGCATACTCCTTCCAGATTCCATAATCCGGCTCAATGTCTATGCGCTTCAGTCTGTCCCATGTGACTGTGTCGAATTCACGCACCGAGTTGTTGTATTCAGGCGGATTTCCGGCTGTTACTACTATCCATCCATCCGGGACGCGGTGTCTGCCGAAAGTCTTGAACTGCAGGAACTGAAGCATTGACGGCGTGAGAGTCTCCGACACGCAGTTGATCTCATCGAGAAACAGGATGCCTTCTTTTACACCGGTCTCTTCCATCATGTCATAGACAGATGCGATGATCTCAGACATCGTATACTCCGAGACACTGTATTCCCTGCCTCCGTAGTTTTTTGTCGTGATAAAAGGCAGTCCCAGAGCCGACTGTCTGGTATGATGCGTCATGGAATAGGATACCAGACCGACCCCAAGCTCAGATGCTATCTGCTGCATTATAGCCGTCTTTCCTATTCCCGGAGGCCCCATGAGGAACACCGGCCTCTGGTCTTCAATGGCAATCTGATATTCGCCATACTCATCTTTCGTAAAGTATGCGATGATGGCATTTTTTATCTGCTCTTTTGCATCTTTGATATTCACGGTGATATCTCCTCCTTCTGCAGTACAAGCCTGATAGCCCACGGAGGTACTTCAGGGTTGTTGTACTCGTTATCCAGAAAAATGAACGCGGTCTCATACGCCGGTTTTCGCACCGGGAAAGTGCCGTTACCGTCAGTGAAATATATAAGTCCTCTCAGATCGCGGAACTCTCCTTCGTCTATCAGTGAGTCTATATAGTTGAACACAGGTCTGAAGTCGGTGCCGCCAAGGCCATGAATGCTCATGGTGCTTATGTAATCGTCAAACTCCTCTTCGGAAGTGATCTTCACATGCTCCTGTATGGCTGCATCGCATTGTATTATATGTATATTGATACTCGAAAAGAAACTCTCTGTTGATTTCAGTATATTATAGGTTTTCTGAAGAAAGCTCTGTACGAGCCGGCCGGATGTGCTCGCGGATGTGTCGATCGCGATCACGAACTCTCTTATACGCATCACCTCTTTGTATTCCAGAGGTTCTATGAGCGGCATGTTTCCGTACAGCTTGAGCCCATACGTATAGTAGATGTAGTCAAATTCCTCGTCATTTATGGCCATGTTTTCACCGAGAACGGAGAAGCGCTTAAGGAACGACGCGTAGTCGTATCTCTCGCGATTGACTTCACTCAGATTTTGCATCAGTCCGCCTGCAGCATCCCCCTGCTCTCTTGAAAAGGTCTCAAGGTCTTCCTGAATCTTCTCAGCGATCTTTTTCCATTCTTCTTCTGCCTCTTCAAGCGGCATTCGCATAGAATAGACGCTCTCCTGGTTGCGGTCCTCCATCTCGTAGTCCGGAATCGTAAGGGGATCCACATCGTCACGGACTCCTCCGTCCGACTGATTGAACAGTCCTCTGTCGTCATTCCGGCTATCACTCTCCGGATTCTTTTTACCTTTATACCATCCCGAGTGATCATCGGCTGCAAAGATGCCGCGCAGCCTTTCTATTTCAAAGTCCGGGATGCAGGCCTCTTTATAATAATGATAGATCTTTTCAGCTGTAAGCATCCCTGCTTCAGCTCTCAGCCTCTCTGTTTCAGCCCTTTGAGCATCCTGCCGGGAATCTCCTCCCGTCATACGCAGTCCAAGATCGTATATCGTGTTTTCGACAGCTATGTCACATGACAGATCCCAAAGCTTTCTGTCTATAGTGCTTCCGACAAACATATGACTGAATATGCAGTGCAGTATCACATGCAGATAATCATGTGCCGGCTTGTCGCGCTCACTTCTGAAGCATCTGAGCACGTGCCTCGGTCCGTAAGTGAACCGCGACCCGTCAGTTGCGAGCGTTTCGTCATCAGAAGGAACCGGTTCCAACCTGCCCAGCGCAATGTCGAGGAACCTGAACTTCACGATCAGTGTATTACGCGCAAGTATCAGTACGTCACGCGCGGCTTTATTGATCAGCTCATCATTCGCATTCTTGTTCATAATTCCTCGATGAGAGTGGTGCTGTGCCAGTTCATTTCTGCCTGACGCGAAAGCAGGAATGCAGTGCACTCAGGTGAAGGCAGTGAAATGGAATAATCAAGTATTCCCGTTATATTCTCATGACAGATCATTCCGTTTTCACAGAGAAACGCAAGCATGTCGATATCTCTGCCGCGGACAGCGTTCTGCGCTATCCTCTTAAGATGTCTGCTGAGGTAATCTGTGTATTTCTTCCGGATGGACTCATCAAGGCCAAACGGGTGCTTCAGCCGCATCACCGCAAGCCTGTCCTTGCATCTCTGGTTCCAGCTCATTCCATCGAAGAAATCTGTGTCCAGTATCAGGTAGTCAAACGTACCATCGTCTTTGAACGCTTCCGCCAGAATGCTCCTCAGGCCTGAATCCAGATCCGCAAACAGCGGCAGGAATCCCACTGCCTCTTTTGTCTCATTATCCAGAATAGTTATATCTACCACGCTTTCCCACATTCGGGAATGTATATCTTCTGTCTCAGGATATTTACAGTCATCCCTGAAATAATTCCTGAACGCATACAGCGTTGATTCGTATATTTTTATACTCTTTTTTCTGTCTGCAGGTCCAAGGCAGTTCCTGCCGATCTCCCTGACGCTTCCCGGTATTACAAGACCGTGCAGTATGCAGCTGAAAGCATCATCACCTATTGCCTGAAGAGAAGCCGGAAGGCCGGCGATCTTGAGCGATTCGCATCCGCGGAAGGCTCTTACGCCTATCCTTTCCGTATTACCGTATTTAACATCATGCAGCGACGCACATCCTTCAAAGGAATAATCGCCCAATACTTTTGCGCCGCTGATATCTGCATGAGTCAGGGATGTGCAGCAGTTGAACAGATATGGCGGTATCTCTTCGAGCCAGCTAAGATCAGCGCGCTGTATCGCTGTGTGGGAGAATGCGCCTGCCCCTACGTGTTTTATTGAGCGGGGTATTTCAGGTATGTTGAGCTTTGCACAGAAAGAGAAGGCGGACTCGCCGATGTCTGTGACACTTCCGAATACTACGCTTCGAAGACTTCGGCAGAATTCAAATGCACCTTTTTCGATCACCGCGGCGTTGCTCATGACAACAGTCTCGAGACTCGTACATTCCTGAAAAGCATATGCTCCGACAGTCCTTACATTACTCAGGTCTATATGCTTCAGGATCTTGTTTTTTGCAAATGCCCCTTCTGCGACTTCAGTCACATCTGCAGGCATCACAAAAGACTCCTCGGAACCCGTATATTTGCTGAATACTATGCTTTCGCTCTTACTCATTCTCCACTTTTATCTCGCCGTCAACGATAACGTATCTGACTACCGTATCGCTTACCATCGGATCGCCGCTCGTAAGCACAACGTCAGCGTCCTTGCCAACCTCGAGGCTTCCTACGCGGTCCTCAATGCCAATGTGACGTGCAGGATTGATCGTGATCGCCTGCAGCGCCTGGAACGGATCCATACCGGCCTTCACAGCAAGTCCTGCGCAAAGGGACAGATACTGCTCCGGGATCACCGGGGCATCCGTGATTATGGAAACCTGAAGCCCGGCTGCTGCGAGTATGCCCGGTGTCGTCCAGGATTTGTTCAGGAGCTCAAGCTTTGACGCATTGCCCAGTGTCGGACCGACCGCCACAGGAACATTCGCTTTTTTAAGCTCATCTACTATCAGGTGGCCTTCGGTGCAGTGCTCTATCGTTATTCTGAGGTCAAATTCTCTGGCAATACGAAGCGCTGTCATTATATCGTCAGCCCTGTGCGCATGAGCCTTGAGCGGAATCTCCTTCCTGAGAACCGGTATGAGCGCTTCAAACTTCATGTTGAATGCCGGACGCTTTGTTATATCATCTCCGGCGGCCTCCTTACGCAGCATATAATCGCGCGCCTCAAATAAAGTCTGCCTGAATATCGCAGCAGTTGTCATTCTTGCCGAATCGCATTTATCTTTGTAGCATCTCTTAGGGTTCTCACCGAATGCGCACTTCATCGCTACAGAAGGATTGATCACTGCCTCGTCAACGGTATTGCCGTAAAGCTTCACTGCAAGAAATGTGCCTCCGAGCTCGTTCGCCGAACCCGGTCCTGCTGCTACGGAGGTGACTCCTCCGGCCAGAGCCATTGGAATAGCCAGATCCTGCGCATTGTAGCTGTCAATACCGCGGAGCTGTGGTGAAACGATATCGTTCATCTCATTGTAGTCAAATGTAGTACCCGTTGGCCCGCCATAACCATCAAGTCCGATATGGCTGTGTGCATCCACAAAGCCCGGATATGCATGAAGACCCGTGGCATCGAGCACTTCATCTTCTCCGCCGGCAGACCCTCCGACCGACACGAGTTTGCCGTTCTCAATGACTATATCTCCACAATATGGTTCCCTGTTGATTGCGTCATGAATAAGCGCATTCTTTATAATCATTTTAAGTCCTCCATTGGTAAAAATATTTTATCAGTCCGGCTGCTTAATCGGTGTTGATTATCCGAAAAGCACCTCCCCGTTCATATAACGGGCTTTTATGTTTTCCTTTGTTCCGATATAGCAGAACCTCTCAACCACCTGCTCCGGCGTGAGCTTTCTGGCCGCATCGGACAATCCGTCAATAACGAGCGCGTCGAATACCGCGCCCGGCTCCAGGGAACCGGTGCCGCCGAACAGCTTTCCGCTCTGCTTTGTAGCCATCCAGAATGCCTCCGGGAATGTGATCTTACGGTTATCATCAGGTTCATAGAACTGCTTTAATTTGGACAGCTGTACCGCACGGGCGGCCTGCGTGTATACGCCGATGTGATGCCCCGCGGAGATATCACTTCCGAGGCCTATCTTAAGTCCTCTGTCGAGCAAAGTCCCCGTCTTCATTATTCCTGCTATAACGCTTATAGTCGCATCCGGACAATGTACCGCATAGCAATCGTATTTTTTCATGATACGGATGTCATCCTCGGACGGGAATATAAAATGCCCTCCGATGACCGGTCCGTTTTCCATCAGTCCGGCTCTTTCGTATATCTCCGTATCGCAGGAGCACTCAGGAAACAGCAGCCTTGCCTGCTCCGCCTCCCACAGGGATTCAACGAGATGAGTCTGCATAGCGGCATTATACTTCCTGCCGAGCTTCCCAAGACCATTGATGAGTTCGCGCGTGCATGTAGGCGCAAATCTCGGAGTAAGTATCGGCCTGGTGTTTCTGTTTTTGCTGTATTTTTCCAGAAAAATCTCCGTTTCACGGATCGATTCATCCGGATCCTCCCGCAGATCATCCGGCGCGCTGCGATCCATATTTATCTTCCCTACAAAGCCTTTGATTCCTTTCTGATCCATTCTCTCGATCAGGTATGAGGTAGCTTCACTGTGGATAGTTCCGTAAACGCACGCATGCATCGTTCCATTGGCGATCATGTCATCTACAAAAGCATCGTAAGCAAGCTTCGCAAACTCAGGGTCCGCATACTTTGCCTCCATAGGGAAAGTGCATTGATCCAGCCAGTCAGCAAGGAGGAGATCCATTTCAAGGCCGCGGTTCAGATACTGCGGGGCGTGCACATGGAGATCCGAAAGGGCGGGTATGAGAACGCCGTCCCCGTAATCTGTCAGAGGAGCACTTTTGTATTCTTCAGGCAGAACAGGCCATATGCCTTTAACCTTTTCCTTCTCCACAGCGATGTAGCTATCGGGGTGTACAGCAAGATGCTCTCTGTCTTCTGAATATACAATGTCAGCGTGTATTATTTGCATTTTGGTTCCTCCGGAAACTCTTTCTTCCTTTGATAGTTAATTATATCCTTATATGCAAAAAAGCGTACCGTGATTTCATAATTGTTTTTCGCTAAAGCCTTGTCATTTCCGGTCCGATATGTTAAGAGTTAACAATACATATTATTAGAATAACAATATCGGAGAAGCGCAATGGATATTTTCGCCAAATGCAATGATACATCAATGGTGGATGCGGCTCGTGAAAAGGGTATATACCCGTATTTCCACGCATTGGAGTCAAAGCAGGCTACTGAAGTAATAATGGAGAAAAAGCGCCGCATCATGCTTGGCTCTAATAACTATCTTGGGCTGACGACGCATCCTGAAGTTATAGAAGCCGGTGTCCGGGCTTTTGAAGAATATGGTTCCGGCTGCTCCGGTTCGCGTTTTCTGAACGGTACATTAAACCTGCATCTGCAGCTTGAGGAAGAACTGGCAGAATTCCTGCGTAAAGAAGCTGTAATGACCTTTTCTACAGGCTTTCAGTCCAATCTCGGCATTATAAGTACAATAGCCGGCCGCAACGATTACATCATCATGGACAGAGAAAATCATGCCAGCCTGTACGACGCATGCCGCCTCTCTTTCGGAAAGATGCTCCGTTTCCGCCATAGTGATATGGAAGATCTCGAGCGTAAGCTCGATAAAGTGCCGGAGAACGCAGGATGCCTGATCGTTACAGACGGAGTATTCTCAATGGGCGGTGATATTGCAAACCTTCCTGAGATCTGCAGGCTCGCCAGACAGTACAACGCACGCGTAATGGTTGACGACGCTCACGGTCTTGGTGTAATAGGCGAAGGCGGACGCGGAACGGCCAGCTACTACGGACTGGAAGATGAAGTGGATATCTATATGGGAACCTTTTCTAAGTCCCTGGCTTCTTTGGGAGGATATATGGCGGCGCCGTACAAGGTCGTCGAATATGTGAAGCATTCCTCGAGGCCATTCATCTTTTCTGCATCTATAACCCCTGCCAGCTGCGCTTCGGCTATTGCCGCATTGAGGATATTGAAAGAGCACCCTGAGCTACCGGAAACTCTGCAGAGCAGAGCCCTGTTCATGCGCAAAAAACTGCAAGAGTTCAATATAAAAACAAAAGAAACCAACGGCGATATTATCCCAATCATCCCAATCTACACATACAAACCGTTTACTACCCTGGCGATCGCCAAGGAGCTCTACGACTGCGGTGTCTACGTAAATCCGTCTTTGCCGCCTGCTACAGCGCCAAACGAATGCCTTCTGCGAACAAGCCTTATGGCCACGCATACAGAAGAGCAGATTGAAAGAGCAGTCAGCATTATTGCAGAAGTGCTTCACAAGCACAAAATGTGAAACAGGAAAGGCCGGGAGGACCACCCCTCCCGGCCTTTCTTACTAACCTTTATATCCCATTTTTTACATCGGTGTTCCCACTTCAATCAGGTTGCCATCAGGATCATAATTCACCTTTCTTTAGTTCCCCGAGATAGTCTCCGTTGAGATAAACAAATGGTCCCGCATCTCCCTCACTGCCATAGTATTCATCCCTTTCCGCAAGCAATTCAAGAAGCTGATCAGTATTACTTACAAGTATCGCCTGATACGGCTGCTCAAATGCAAGCTTTTCAATGAACAGATAACAGTCTTCGGCCTGCTTTACAAGGATTCCCGTGTGGCCTGTAAAAGTCTGATTGAAATCAGGATCATATACAACGATGCTGAGCAGTGAAACCTTGTCATTGTTGATGCTGAAGCCATATTCGCTCCATATGTTCCCGAACACTTCAGACGGATCTTCGTTTTTTCTCGGAGTCCTGTCTCCAAAGAGGGTTGTGAACAGATCGAGATTCTTTCTTATTACCTCATATCTGTCAGTGTTTTCTATGGCATCGACATCGAACATAAGATATGTACCGGTGTACTCACTATCAGTTTTTTCAGCTGTGATTATCCCGCCAAGAAGCAGCATTGCAGTCATCCTGCAGTCAGCATCAGAATAATCATGCTGTTTTTCCCAGCCATCTGCACAAGCTGCAAGATCCGGAGTATTTGCCCCCGGCTGTATCCACTCATCGGCAAGACCGGCGCTATCACCTGCAGATCCCGCAAAATCCAGAACCCAGTCATTGAACGTGACTACATTGGAAAGGCCGGCTGCATTCAAATCATCACATACCTCTGCTGATGTCTGACTTCCGGCCATATTTGTAACAGCAGGCATAACCGACTTTGCATCGCTTGTGTCATCGACATTGTTTGCACTGCAGCCTGACACGATCAGAAGTATTGAGCAACATGTAAATAACAGTAAATTAATTTTCTTCATCAGCTTTACCATCTTTGCTTCCGGATGCGCAGACACATCTTCCCGGAACGTATTATCTATCAAGACTATGGCTGGGTCAATCTAGTTTTTCAGGTTTTCTACTGCTTTTTCTACATTAAGTCTCGTCAGGATCAGTGTGATCAGAAGATTGAAAATCATTGGGAGCCAGAGATACATTACATGCAGCATGTTGATGCATGATGCTGTCTGCTCAGCCGCTCCGCCAATGTAGCCGCTGAAACTCAGAAGCCATCCTGCAAGCGCTGTACCGATACCTCCGCCCAGCTTTGTTCCCAGTGATGTGCATGAATACATAGTACCGTCGACACGTTTTCCATGAGTAAGATAAGTATATTCTGAGCAGGTAGCTATCAGAGCATTCATGTCTCCCTGCAGCGGGCTCATACCAAATGCCGCGATTGCAGTGCATGCAAGCATAAGAGGAATACTTCCCATATATCCTGCTATGACAACGCCCAGCCTGCCCAGTGTGCCTGCAGTATATCCGTAAAGATTCAATCTGTACATTCCGTTGAATCTCAGAACCAGCGAAGGCGTGAACAGCAGACCGATGATCATTGGTATATTGATAGCCCACGAGAAAACGCCCAGCAAATTAGCATTTTTCAGAACATATGTCATGTAATATATTCCCATGTTCAGAGTTGCTGTATAGATCTGCATGAGAATATAAGAAGCACATATCATCAGGTAATACTTGTTTTTGATCAGCAGCTTGAAAGCATCGAGCAGATTATACTTTTCATCAGAATGATCTTCCGCTGCCTCCCCGTGAACAGTTTCCCCTTCAGCAAGTTCTTCCGGTGACAGTTCCCTGACAGACATAACAGATATGGTGTTAGTAGTAATGCCTACTATTGCATAAATAATAGCCACTGTTCTCCACGCTGCCGCAGTTCCGCCAAAGTGTGCCACGAGCCCGACTGTTATAGTCTGGATCAGCATGCTTGTTCCGAAAGCGAACATGAAACGGATCGATCCCATCTGTACACGCTCGTGGTTATTTTTGGTTATCAATGCCGTAAGGGCTGAATACGCAATATTGTTAGCCGTATAAAAGCCTGCATTCAGCATTGTATACGCAATGAAAAACCAAGCATACTGTGAGGCAGGGCTGATATCTGCCGGAATGCAGAAAATTGCGACAAGACATACCGCGCAGCCGAAATATCCATACAGCATCCACGGTCTTGCTTTACCCATTCTGGTTTGAGTTTTATCTATCAGCGATCCGAAGAAAACATCGCTGACTCCATCAAACAGTTTAGAAACAGCTATCAGCGTTCCAACAACACCGGCATTCATGCCAACAGTATCGGTGAGGAAAATCATTACGAATGCTGAAAGCAGTGCGTATACCACATTGCCGGCGATATCTCCGGAGCCGTATCCGATCTTGTTATACCATTTCAAATAAGTTCTGTCTTCCATCACAGCCTCCTGTTATCCTGCCTGTTTGTTAATATTTTCGGAAATATCATAAATGCAAAGCTATAACTGTCTTCATCGATTCTGTATTTCTTTTGCAGTTCCGGTCCGCAGCTTGCGGATCCCAGACCTGCCATACGGTGGTCTATGCAAAGTACTGTACTTCCACATGTCGTCAGCTCATGTTCATGAGCTTTATTCTCCAGTTCTTCCTGCGTAAACCGCGAGGCATTAAAGGAGAAGGTATTATCATCTGCAGAAATGACATTCAGGCATATGCCCTTTCCTTTGACAGCAACGTAGTCACAATCATAATGTGACCCGTTTTCCTGCGGACGGATATATGGTTCATGAAGTTCACCAAGACTTGCTGTAAAAGCATCGTGCCACGCTGCCTGATGTTTATCTGCATATGACTCCATAGGTCCCATGCCATAATATGAGACCTGCTTCAGCCATTTTTTAACAAACATCCGGATACCGAGTCTTGGAAGCGTAAAAATCTGAGGGTCCTTTGCTGCCTTCACCTGGAGAGTCAGCATTCCGCTTCGGTCTACCACCCAGACAGTATCCATTCTTAGTACCGGCTGCACAGACACCGCCCCTGCAGACTGTTTGATATGGATTTCTGCAATGTCTGCATTACACGTGCAGTTCACTTCATATGCCCGCGTCATAGTATGTTCCAGTCTCTGTTTCTTCCACTTATCGACGATAAACATATCGTTATCGACCGGTGCACGCCAGAAATTGAACTCCACAGGCCTGTCGAGCAGTTCTTCTTCTGCAAAGATCATAGATACAGGCATGCCTGTACGCTTATCAAAGGAATAACTGAACCCTGTACCACTGACGACTATCAGCGGATCCCCGTTATTCTCAGAGTCCTGATATGATAAGCCGGCCGCTGCGGCATCAGGTTTATGATTCCGGATCATCAGGGCCTTTGCATATCCGGGATCTGAAACCGGGATCCTAATCTCATCAAATCCCAAATCATGTCCGGCCGGCAGCACTCCCTGCGCCTTTTTCAACACATATGAAATCTGCAAAAAGCATCTTCCCTTTGACGGGACTTTTAGAGGTAGGTCTATGACCGAACTCGTTCCCGGTAAAACGGAAGGTATTTCCAGGGTTCCCTCTGATATTCTTGTCCCGTCCAGAACCAAAGCATAAGAAGCACTTATCCTGTCTTTCGGATCTGTAAAGTCCATGTGATTGCTTACAGTAAGCCTTTCCGATACCGGATCATAGCTGCTGCGAAGAGGCCGGTATACGTTCTTGTATTCAAGGAGACCGGTATGAGGACGTCTGTCCGGATATACCATGCCATCGAGGCAGAAATTCCCGTCATGCTGAAGTTCTCCGTTATCGCCCCCATACAAATACATGTCTTTGCCGTCCGAGGTCTTCCCTGCATATATCGCGTGATCACAGAATTCCCAGACAAAACCGCCGCAAAGTGCCGGATATTCCTCAATCAGCTCATGATACGCTTCGATGTCCCCGGGTCCGTTACCCATGGAATGGCAGTACTCCACAAGCAATAGAGGTGCCTTAGGATCATTATCAAGGTATTGCCTGATATCATCGAACGCCGGATACATTCTTCCGACTATATCTATTTTTCCGCAGTCATATGCCCTGTCATTAGGAAGATAATAGGCGCTTTCATACGTGGTCAGCCTGCCCGGATCAGTTTCTTTTGTCCACTCGAGAGCTCTCTCAAAAGTGCATCCATAACCGCATTCATTTCCCATAGACCACATCAATATGCATGGACGGTTTCTGTTACGGATCACCATACTTTTAACGCGATCCAGTGTAGGCTCTATAAACTCCGGATTATCCGCGATCCTTTCATGAGCCATCCTCATTCTCTGAGAGTAGTCATCCTCGTAGAAATAAAGTTCCTCTGTTCCATGGCTCTCATTATCAGCCTCATCAATTACGTAAAGACCAATACTGTCACACAGCTGATAGAAATACGGAACATTAGGATAATGACTTGCCCGTACGGAGTTGAAGTTGTTCTCTTTGATCATCATAAGGTCTGACAGGACCCTTTTATAATCCATTACAGCTCCCGTCACCGGGTCTGATTCATGTCTGTTCATCCCATTGAATTTGACAGGATATCCATTCAGGAGCACCCGGTTGTTTCTTATGCAGACATCTCTGAATCCGACCGTCTCATTGATGACCTCATTTGACGTCTCCATAATCAGCTTATAGAGAAATGGATTCTCCGCATTCCACAGGATAGGATTTTTGACCTTTATGTTTAATTCTGTGTTATCAGATAAGTCTGATCTGGCATCCAAGCATTCGTTTCCGTCTTTATCCGTATGTAACAGAGTTACAGTTACAGGCACAGGATGATTCCCGGCGAAAGAGAAGCTGATCCTCAGATCTGCAGCATCATAGTCCGGTGAAAAACCTGTTGTTATCCGGTAGTCACGTATTCCGGACGCAGGTCTGTTCAGAAGGTACACATCCCTGAAAATACCGGACATGCGGAATTTATCCTGATCTTCAAGATAACTTCCATCGCACCATTTAAGGACAAGTACGGCCAGCAGATTATCCCCCTCAATCAGAAACTGCGTAACGTCAAATTCTGATATATGATGCGATATCTGACTGTATCCTACATATTCTCCATTCAGCCACACATAAAAACATGAGTCGACGCCTTCAAAGTTCAGGTAAGTACATCCTGCTTTGTGATTCTTGTGCCATATGAAGTGATGCCGGTAAGCGCCGCAGGGATTGTCATGCGGGACATATGGTGGATCATATGGAAAAGGGTATCTTATATTAGTGTATTGATTCTTATCGTAGCCTCTCATCTGCCATGAAAACGGAACGTATTCTTTGTTCCACCAGTCCCCGGCCTCATAGGAAGGCAGAAAGAATTCTGCTTTCAGATCATAAATACTCTGAAAAAAAGAAAAACTCCATTCGCATCCACTGAGCATCTGAAGTCGTTGTGAAGATTCCCTCAGGCTTACGATCTGATCATTTCTGCCTGAATCCGGAATATAGTAGCATCTGTAAGGCTCAGTGTTTTCGTGTAAAACACCCATGTTTTCATAGTGTCTCGGAATAATCATCAGTTCCCTCCTGAATAAAAGAAACCTGCTTTGATTCATACGTTTCAGCCTTAAAAACATTATAAAAAACCGCCTGTTTTAAAGCATATGCACAAAACAGTTTAAAACCTGCACAAGGTTGATATTTAGCGGTTCAGGCATTGCCAGAGATCGGGAGGGTTCGATAAAATGATTTGTAAATAAAAAAAGAGGGGTTACAGAAATGTATGTGAACTCAGGGTACTTGCATAATTCCAGAACACCTTTCAAAGAAAAGGTAATGCCTTTGAGGATCCTCAGCGCCGGAACTTATCAGCTTCACAGCTGGCCAAAGCTTCCGACATGGCGTCCAAGGGGCCGGGTTGACTGGCAGTTGATATATATAGCGGCCGGAAAAGGGCATTTTATTATTGATCATAAGGATATCATTGTCCCGGCGGGAAACATGATCCTGTTCCGTCCTAAAGAAGAGCAGCACTACTACTATCTGGGCGAAGACCGCACACAAGTATGGTTTGTACACTTTACAGGACGTGATGTCAGAAAGATTCTTCAGTCCTACGATATTCCCATGAATAAAAATATTCTCTGCACAGGTCTGTCCAGAGAATATGAGGATTTCTTTCGTAAGATGAGAGACGAACTCGTCGCCTGCAGATGGGGTTATGAGGAGATCCTTACTTATCTTTTCAGGGAACTTCTTATGACGATGCATCGCAGAATGGAGGAGGATCTTCCCCGTTTCTCAGGTTTTACCAGTCAGGAAATAGATTTTGCCAAAGAATACTTCCTGGAACACTACAATGAAGAAATCATTATAGAAGACTATGCACGCTCCAGACATGTGAGTACCAGCTGGTTCAACAAAAGCTTCAAGACTGCAGTCGGCACAACGCCTATGAATTATATCCTTTCCATAAGGATTCGTAATGCACAGATGCTTTTGGAGACAACCGATTACAATATTTCCAGCATAGCGTCAATGGTTGGTTACGAAAACGCATTCTACTTCAGCAGACTGTTCAAGAAACACAAGGGACTCTCACCCGCAGAATACAGAAAAACCTTTCGTGAGAAATACAGAGACCACATGTAGCATTACAGGTATCTGACTGTCTCCGATATGTCTTTCCTGTTATCATGCATCCGTGATGGTGCAGCGTCATCTGCCGCATATCCTATGTCCATAAGCATGACAAGCTCTTCGTTCTCAGGGAGTCCGAGCAGTTCTGCTGTCTGCTGTGGGTCAAAGCGATTGAGCCAACAGCTGCCAAGGCCTTCGTCTGCCGCCGCCAGGATCATGTGAGTCGCAACTATGGTCGCGTCCTCATCTCCGGAGTTCTTCATGCCGCCGGGATATGTATAAACATAGTTCTTGTCGAATGCTACGGCTATTACTATTGGTGCTCCGAATCTGCATGGTGTGACGCTGTCTATCTTAGCGAGAGCCTCGTCTGACTGCAGCACATATATGCGCTGCTCCTGCAGGTTTTTTGCAGTAGGAGCCAGTCTCCCCGCTTCAAGAACTGCTGCTAATTTCTCAGCCTCTACTTCCTTATCACTGTATTTTCTGCACGAATACCGCTTTCTGATTACATCTTTGAATTCCACTTCTATACCCTCCATTCTTATCCAAATCAAACGCCCTCAGTAGTCGAAAATACTTATCTGGTATTGTTTCTCCGGAAGCTCTCCCATATATCTGAAGCATTCATCAGGAGTCGACATCATACCATTTTCTCTGCAGATCCGCTTACATATATCTGTCAGTTTCTTTGCATTTGGGCTTGGCAGTTCGTAAGCGTATCCGTATGCGCGAATATACCTTTGCTTCAACCCCGGAAAATACTTGTCCAGCGCAGCGTAATAGTATTCCCTGTCGCCTTCCCTGAGGGTCAGACCCATTCCGAAGTCGATGATTCCTTTTACACCGGTTCTGGCACATTCGCTTAATATAGCTGTTATGTTCTCTTCAGTATCATTGATGAATGGCAGAATCGGAGTAAGCCACACAATTGTCGGAATACCTTTTTCCTGCATCCTCTCAAGCACTTCTATCCGGCGCTTTGTATTACACACGTGCGGTTCAAGTATGCTGCACAGATTATCATCGTAAGTGGTAAGTGTGATCTGTACTACACACTTTGCAGAACGATTAATCTCATCGAGAAGGTCAATGTCCCGAAGGATACGATCAGACTTTGTCTGGATCGCGGCCCCGAAACCGTATTTATGAATGATCTCAAGGCATCTTCTCGTAAGGCGCAGCTCTTCCTCACAATGCATATAAGGATCAGACATTGCGCCGGTTCCGATCATGCACCTTTTCCTCTTGGATCTCAGCGCATTCTCTAATAGCTCCGGTGCGTTCTGCTTCACCTCAATATCCTCAAAGGGATGCGTAAATTGATAGCATTTACTTCTGCTGTCGCAATAAATACAGCCGTGGGAACACCCACGGTATATATTCATTCCATAATAACCGTTTTTTCCTGTCAGAATTCCTTTGGCGTCAACAAAATGCATAATATTTTAGTACATCGCCCACATCGCCGCTTATGCAGATCGATTGTCCGGCAATCTGTTTAGGTGCATATGCCTCATTATAATTGAGGCATGCGTAGACAGCATCCGGATTGTCATATGTCATCGTCCAGAACGGGAATTTGATAATCACCGGAGTGTTGCTGCCCACTCCCAGTTCCAGGTACAGCACATGACCCGACTCATGTTTGCTCAGGAAGTACGCATAGTTAGCGGAGGCCTTATGCCACCCTTCATCCTCAACAAAGCTCATGTCCGCTCTAAGGTTGGTAGTCACATCACTCCCATCATCGGGACACTTCGGTATCAGATCAGATGGTAGCCTCATCTGCAGTCTGCGGTCTTCAGGCACACAGAACACTCCGTTTTCATCCTTTATGAAGCCCTGAGCCTCCATAGCCCTCATTACCCAGTCTTCATTATCATAGGTCTTCTGGCTGGAAGCTCTGACACTCTGAAACAGGCCGTAATCTCCCTGAGTGTAGAAAAGCCTCGACTTATCGAAACCTGCCCTCTGGAACTGATGGTCTACATTCGTCGTGATCACGAAATAGTCTTTGTCTTTTACCAGTTCAAGAAGTTGTTTGTAAACAGGCTTTGGAGCATCGATATAGCGGTTGAAGTAAATATGTCTGGCCCACCACGCCCAGAATGTTTCCGCATCCGGGAAAGGATAGAATCCGCCGGAGTACATATCCGTTATTCCGAACTTTCCGGCAAAATCAAAGAAATATTTGTCGAAACGTTCCCCGCTGTATGTAAAACCTGCAGAAGTCGAGAGTCCTGCCCCTGCGCCTATGACGATAGCATCCGCTGTGTCGATCTCCTCTTTAAGCCTGGCTATGTCAGCTCTTTTGTCACCGCTGCCGTAGTAAACGCCGCCGCGAAACCTGCTTAAACCCGCTGAACCTTTTCTTATACTCTCTATATAGCCGTTAGGTAGTGTTTTGTTCATAAAATCCTCAATCAATGTATCACAATGAATAAATATTCAAGCATCATACACCTAAGCCATTCAGTGCGTCGCCAAACAATATTGGCGAGTAATCATCGTCCCCATCTTCACATTTATAATACCATCGATACGCTGCTTTTATATTACCCATATCATTATTATGAGGGTTATTTTTTCGTCAGCACTCCTCTCGATATATCATTGCGTGTTGTTTTCGTGCAGAACACGACTGCCTGATCGCCAATAAAGGCCCAGAATACCAACATCAGCAAATTCTCGAGGAATACGAGCACACCTGCCTTCTCATAATCCAGAAAAGCGAATGCCGCGCGGAAAAACATGTAATCAAACCAGCCATTTCGCAGGAAGAGGAATAGTCCGATGCCTGCGAGGCAGCAGAAGAAGCAAGCACATAGTCATACCGATATCCACGAACCTTCTGATCATAATGTTCCCTCATCATTATTTCAGTCCTTCGATCCAGGTTTTCAGCTCATCTTCAGATATGCCGCTTTCGAGTCTGTCTCCCTCGAGCCAGTTGCCGCTTCCGGCGTTATCTGCAAGGTTCTGTCCGCTTCTGCCGATGCCGCTGCCTCCCGATGTACAGAACGGTATCATAGTGATGCCGTCAAAGTCATAGCTCTCCACGAAAGTGTCCATGATGCGCGGTTCTTCACCCCACCAGATAGGATATCCGATATAGATGGTCTTGTATCCGTCCAGTGATACCTTCTCACTTCCGATCTCAGGACGTGCGGATGCATCATTCTGCTCATGGGTAGAACGGCTGTCATCGTCATTCCAGTCGAGATCCGCATCAGTATATTCCTGAGCCGCTTTGATCTCATAAAGGTCTGCGTCTGTTATGGACGCGATCTTCTCTGCTACTCCTTTTGTGTTTCCTGTTGCCGAGAAAAAGACGACGAGAGTCTCTTTCCCTGAGCTGCTGCTATCCGATTCCGGTGCTTCAGACTGCTCTTCCTCAGCTGTTTCCGCAGTATTATCTGTGTCCGCGACTTCCTCTGAGCTTCCGCCTGAACATGCAGTCAGACCAACGATAAGGCAAAGCGCCAACAATACTGAAAGTATTTTTCTCATAATCTCCACCTTTTTCTTTATTTCGACTTGCTATAATCTTCATCTGTAACTGCTTCGAGCCACTCATTGCTTGTCTTCGCCCCAGACTTCTTTCGCAAGGCGGAATACTGCCCATCCCTTAGGCCAGCCGACGTACATCGTCGCGTGTGTGATGATAGCAGCGATCTCGTCTTTGGTAACACCATGCGCCTTCGCATTCTGCAGATGGTATATCAGGGAAGCATCCGTTATGCCTGAAGCCATCAGTGATACCACTGTTATGATGCACTTCGTCTTGACGTCTATGGCTTCCTCATTCCACACTTCGCCGAACAGCACATCATCATTCAGATGCGCGAACATCGGTGCAAATTCACCAAGCTGATCTCTTCCTGCAGTCTGTACTATTTTCTCACTCATTTTATTTATCCTCACTATCTACTTTCTGATGAATGCCGCATCCTTGTCCTGCACTCCTTCTGAATCTGAAATGTATCTTTCCACGCTCATATGCAGGTCATATCTCTCACGCAGCTTAGCTATCTCGTTCATCATGGACGAAGCATGATGTTTATCAAGTGACTCCTGATCTTTCCATCTGTCGATGAGCAGCACAGTCTCAGCATCATTCATCGGGATGAAGTATTCATATCTTTCATTTCCTTCCTCACCCCTGATGGCATCTGCGATTCCCCGCGCTTCCATTTCTTCCGCGAAGGCTCTCGCGCTTCCGTTGCTGCCCTTATAATACAGATTTACTGTTATACTCATTTTTTCGCTCCTTCTTTACAGCCCTTTCTCAAGCATCCTTTTGATTGCAGCCTCATCAGGACGGTTGATCTGTATGCCTTTAGTCCACTTCACATTGCCGCTGACATTCTTATGGAGAGCTGTGTCACTTCTGCCGACGCCGCTGCCGCCTGATGTGCAGAACGGGATGATGGTCTTGCCGGAGAAGTCATAACTCTCGAGGAATGTCTCTATGATGCGAGGTGCAACACCCCACCAGATCGGAAAACCGATGACGACAGTGTCATATGAAGACATATCTGCTACTATACCTGCTTATTTTCCGGACTGATTGCTGCTCCCCAGCAGCTTTATCAGGCAGTTATACGTGATCTCATACAATGACTGATACTTATAATCGACCTCAGCCTCTGCCATGGCATCTTTCTGTTTGGCTGTAACTTCAGCGTAAGGATAGATGCCGAACATGAACGGGAAGAATATATACATCACCTGTTCTGCTTCTGCCTCACTCATGCCGGAGCAGTATTTCCCGAGGATCTCTCTGAACAGCTTAAGCGACTGTCCATATGCTCTTTTAAACGATGCAAGCAGCTCCTCACGGCTGTTTTCCTCCATGTCAAAGTTGTTCATCGACAGGAGTTTGAGAAGCTGAGCTCTTTTCTCAAGTGACTTCGCGATCTGTTCAGCAAGCTCATTTCCGGCATATTCCTTTTCACTGTTCAGTATCTTCTCAAGGGCTGTGTTCCATCTGTCATATTCACGTTCGAACAGTGCAAGAAATATTTCTTCCTTGGTGTGGAAGTAGTTATATATCGTCGGCCTGGAGAAGGATGTAACACTGCTGATCTCTTTGAGCGTAATATCCTTGAAACTCAGTGTCTGATATAGCCGCTCGCATGCAGCCACGATTTCTTCTCTTCTCTGTGCGATGATCTCCGGAGTTCCCTTGAACATGTTATTTCTCCTTTCGCAAGTTGACACCGTGTCAACAATTGCATTATAGTCACTTCTTGACACGGTGTCAACCATAATTCTTATCTTTTCTCAAAATCCTCTACATCCTCGCATGCTTTGTTTTCTGCTTCCGCTCAAAGCTTTATTGGGGACTGGGCAGGAAAGATGGCTACACACTGACAGATCAATCTGCATTCGGAGCAGGTTACTTGAAATAAGAATCATCTAAAGGATGCTCATTATCAAATTTGAGTTCTCTTTATATCAAACAGTTCATAATTATGTTTACCATCATTTCTTTTTCTTCCGGTTTTGACTCCGCAATCATGATTGTCAGCGCAACCAATGTATAATCTGCTATTCGTTTAGCTCCTTCAACAAATAGGGCTTTATTCTTATCCAGGAAATACAGAAACACCGTAGCTGCAATTCTCTTGTTGCCATCTGAAAAGCTGTGATTTTTAGTGACAAAGTACAGGAGATTAGCGGCTTTTTCTTCCAATGACGGGTACAAGTCTTTCCCGTCAAAGCTCTGATATATCGCTCCAATGGATCCCTTGAATGAGTCGTCTTTTTCATTTCCGAACAGATTGCTATCTGATGCAAACTTCATCTTGTCAATTACACTCCGGCATTCATCATATGTAAGCACATATGTCGCCTCATTGCCTCTCGGCTTTGCAAGGGTCTGATGATCATAGTCGTCCAGCATATCAAGTGCAGCTGAATAGCTTTCGACTACCGAAAGCACCTGCTGTGCATCCAGTTGGTTTTCTGCCCGCTTCATGATCTGCACGATCTGCCCAAGCTGGTTGATACGCTTGTCGTTGACTGCATATCCTTTCAAAATGTATTCTTTGAGAACTGAGTTCGCCCAACGGCGGAACTCAACACCACGCTGAGACTTGACCCGATAACCGACAGAGATTATTACGTCCAGATTGTAATAATCTGTCATATGGGTTTGTGTCTTCCCTGGAATAGCGCCGTGTTGAGTGGTAGTCGCAAATTTTGCGACTACCACTTGATCTGACAGTTCTTCTTTCAAGGCGTTGTTAATGTGCTTGCCTATTGTCTTGACATCTCTGTCAAATAGTTCTGCCATCTGATTTCGTGTCAGCCAAACAGTTTCATCCTGCATCTGCACCTGCAGTGACACTTCATTATCAGCAGTTTCAAACAATACGATTTCGTTCTTTTCCATAATACGTCTCCTTTTCGCGACAAATGAAAAAAGCCCCGGTCTCCCGAGGCATCAAAAAAGACGGATTGCTCCGTCTTTAAGAAATATGTATAAGTGGTTTGATTATACAGCGTTTTTTCTTTTTTTCAACCACATTACTGTGAAGATTTCATCTGCTGGTATGATTTGTATTCCCCATTGTCGACTATGTCGATATCCAGTCAGGAATACAATTTGTAAAACCCTGCAAATTTCAATGGTTACAGCTTTTGTATTTTCGCGACGACCTCGATGTGTGATGTCCTGGATAGAAAAAACTTTTTTGACCGGGCAGAGGTATACGGAAAAAATACACGTTTTCATACAACAATTCTCGCGAATGTATATTAATGAATAAGTATGCATCATCCGACTATGAAAGATGTCAGATAAATTGGCATCTTTAGAAGCTGTCCTTCTTCACTTATATCCTTCTGCGACAGCAGATAAAGCCCTTCCGTATTTGTTCTGAATTTTCTTTCGAATTCATTAATCGACTCATGTTTTCCTGTACCTGAAGATTTCACTTCCAGAGCTGTCACTTTGTTCATTTTTGAAATAAGGAAGTCGATCTCATAGTAATGTGTGCTGCCTTCTTTCTCCCATGTATGATAAAACAGCTCTCTGCCTGTAGCGCTGATCATCTGAGCTACAAGATTTTCATACAGAAAACCCAGATTGGCAGGCAGCTTATCTGAAAGCAGTTTTGCATACAGCTCATTATCAGCAGATGGTCTGTCTATAAACATCATTGTCACGAACAAACCTGTATCCGCAAGATAGAGCTTATAGCTGTCAAAGTCTTTTGTATCAGTAAAGCTTACTCTTGGGTCTGTTGTGTTATAACAAGGAAGAACGGTTTTTGAATCTATGAGTTCATACAATAGTTCTTCCGCTTTAGTGTTATTTCTTTTGCCAATAGCAGTAGTTATCCTGTATTTTCTTGAATCTTTTGATAATTGTGCAGGAATAGCATGATACA
Organism: Mogibacterium sp.; assembly: GCA_017405845.1. Lineage (GTDB taxonomy): Bacteria > Bacillota > Clostridia > Peptostreptococcales > Anaerovoracaceae > Crickella. Next base: position 171,024 of record JAFQZQ010000041.1, read on the forward strand.
TAGCAGATACTCTGCCGGATGGATCTATCTTGCGGAAGTCGTCTTCATACAGACCAATGATTTGCCGCTTAACCTGATCGATTGCTGTAAAGTTATCTCCGGAGATATATGACTCGACAGCTTGCGGCATACCGCCTACGGCCATATAGACTCTGAGATCTCTCATCAGCTTTCTGTTTGTGCTTTGCCCGATTGCTTTTCCGGATGTATAAATCTGCCTTAGCAAATCATAGTTATATCCAACAGCTTCGCAGAACTCCTCATAGTCCATTGGATAAACTTCTATCTTCATTTCTTCTGAAGGAATCAAAATGTCCTTAACATTCTTTCTTATCGAAATAAGAGATCCTGTCTCAAGATAATGATATCTCCCATCTTTTACCAGATGCTTGATTGCCTGTCTTGCTTTTGGAAACAGTTGTACTTCATCAAATATTACAAGTGATTCTCCTTTATACAGAGTGGTTCCGGTCTCTGCCTGGAGCCTCAGAAAGAACATGTCAAGATCGCCTATATCATCAAAGCATTTTAGAATGCTGTCATTGCTTTGTGAAAAGTCGATGAGGATATAAGACTTATATTCGTTTCTCGCAAAGTTTTCTGCAATGGTAGATTTACCGACACGCCGTGCGCCCTCAAGAAGCACTGCATATCTGTCTGCATAATTCTGTTTCCATTCCAGCAGTTTCGAATATGCTTTTCTTTTGAAGACCATTGGTATTCCTCCTTCATTGCCTGAATGATAACAGATTGAATGCGTTTCTTCAATATATCGTTGCCGATAAATATGCGTTTCTTCAATATTTTTCAAAGCCGATTATGTCATTTCTTCAAAAGAATAATTCATTCGGTATTGTCTGTCCTGTAAGCGTGTCATAAAAAAATCGGAGTACCCTGTCTCCGATTTATCAAAGCATCATCAGTCTTCTGCTGTAAGCCACCTGAATGCCGGTTCTATGCTTTTACTCCAGAATGCCCAGTCATGCATACCTGAATCTTCAAGATAAACATGCTCAACTTTATTATCACTCAGGAACTTATGCCATCTTCTGTGTATGTTTCGAAGATTTTTTGATGAATAATTAATGCGTAATGCAGTAATTGCAACGGGTTCAGCAGTTTCTTTCACCTTAGTGAGGGAACACCAGTAGACTAATTCCCGTGGTCTTCATGGTCCTTAGAAAACTGTATACATCACCCAAAAAGAGCGTATTTTACGCATCCGGCGAAAAGCGCTCTTTTCTCTGAACCCTAGAATTTCAAGGGTTTTCAGGATTTTTTCTTTTGTATCCTTGCCACAACCTCGATGTGTGATTACATCAAGGTAAAGGATACAATTTTGCCTATGTTGTCATTATGGTGAAGGATACAATCCTGGAAAGGAAACAACCCCGGTTCACCGAGACAAGAAAAAGAGGAAGAACCGTGTCTCCCTCAAGTTGTTTATTGGTGGCTCGCTATATTTTATTCCACTTCATTATCTACGCACCAGTTCCAGTAAGACTGGTCGTAATTAAATGTTGTTTCATATCCGCACATTTCAAGCACCATCTGTACGTATGCGGATCGGATACCGCCAGTACAGTATGCTACGACCCTGTCGGTCTTGTTTACACCTTGAGCCTCAAACATTGCTGTTATCTCATCATTTGTCTTTAGAGTTCCGTCTTTCTGAAACAAATCCAAATATGGTACAAATACTGCACCTTTGATATGCCCGCCTTTTGCTTCACCATATTTTGTAGCTCCGTTGTATTCGTCACCAGTCCTTACATCCACTATTTTATACTGATCAAAGTTTGCGGCCAGCTCAGATGTTTCCATGACATGCGTCCTGTCAAGATCATCTACGGCAACTTCACATGGAACAGGATCGCTCGCTGCAGATTGCTTCTCTGCGCCGGCATCAAAGAGCGCATCAATACCACCATCAACGATCCTAACATTCTCATATCCTGCCGCTCTGAGTTCCCATGCGATTCTTGCGTCCTCGCCCCAGCCTTTGAGAGTATGTCCCAGCGTTATTATCTGTTTGTTCTTGTCAAGACCCAAAGCTCCGAGTCTGGCTGAGAGATCCTCCGGTTCTGGAATCTTTCCCCAAGTGTCATCTCCTGCACTTCCATATTCTTCAGAGCAAGTGCACATATCCTGCCATGTAGTAGCTACTGCTCCCTTTATCGTTCCTCTGTCTGCTTCGCCGGTGCAGTCAACAAAAATGACATCATCACTTCCTATAAGTGCCACAGCATCTTCAGCAGAGATGATAAGGTCTCCTGTGAAGGCCGCTGGCTGTTCTTCTCCAGCAGACTGCTGTACATCAGGGTTCTCTTCTGCTGCAGGCTTATTCTTTCCGCCGCACGCACACATCATTGACAACATGAGCAGACACAAAATAATTGCCCGTAGTCTTTTCCTGTCCATACCGAATCTCCTATCCATATTTTATAAAAGATATATATATGATAGTTTGTATTGGTTTTACTGCAAATTGATATAATCTATACATCTAAACATATTCATAGTTCGCCTATATCACTCAGTACTGATATCCTCCCTCCAATAGAAGTTTGGTTTTAAGGGGAAAGATTCGGAGAGCCCTGTAATCTCCCACAGTATGCATAACATCAGCATTTTCAAACAGAGTTGCTGTATCTGCAGGCTAATTCTGCTCGTGAATCTGCTCGTTTGTAATCAGAGGATATCGTATCAGAGTGCACCCTTCGAGATTCTCTTTATGCATATCAACCTTTGATATCTGGTGGTTATCATAGCAATTGTAGTACTGCACTCCGGTTCTTGTGTTATAGCAGGACGTGTAGATGGTTATTTCATATTTGTTGTCTCCCAAATCACAAAGTCCACGCTGTTGAGCAACGGATCCAAGTATATGGAAAAATTGACTAACACTGGACATCTCATCTTCTGCTGACAGAGAATTCATTTTTGTGAACGCGACTCTGGCGAACCTGGACTGTGACGACAGATCTCCCGGAAGACCCATCCCGCCCATTCCTCTGCTATATACATCAAGCTCAAGGTCTGGCCAGAAAGTATTATCAGGTGTGCCAGTTCTTAGATGCCTGTAATTGTTAAGGCTGAAAAGCTGCTTGTCAAAAGGCGGATTATTAGTCATTACTCCAACAGGGTTATCATACACCTTGAGTCCCTCTTTGACGGATTCAACTGTAATCACACCATCTTTATCCGCTATCATCCAGTGCAGAGGGGAAAGCGGAAGCTGCTCGCTGAACGGAATGTCTGCTAAATTAATCCTCTCTAAAAGAGAACGGGCATCGCCAACATTTTCGCATTGACCGAGGATCCAAGGGATGAACTCAAAAGGGGCGATATTGTCTTTATCCGGAACTTTCTCAAAATAGTGGGCGTTTCCCTCGAAATTAAGGCCTGCCATCCCAAGTCCTTTTTCGTTTACTGCTTCATAGTAAAGCGGATAGTCCTGCATAACATAAGCTGTTCCTATTATCGCCAGATGGCTTTCCATCTTTCCTTTCATCCTGAATTCGAACAGATAGTTCCTGGGTGTGATTACGACCTCTTCTCCATACGAAAACCCGTAATCAAAAGTTCTGCCAAAGTAAAAGTCTTTTGTTTTATAAGTAGCTGCTGTACACATGCTTCAACCTCCATTTTTCAAAGTAGAGCCATCTCGATAATCAGTTTTCCATTTTTCGGCTTAAATATCACCTCTGTCCTTACCATAAGTATACTCTTTTTGAAGTTTCATGGAGATTTCAGCGATTTATAGCTGGAACAACAGTTCAACTTCACAAGTATAGTTATCACTGATATAGTAACGTCCATATAATGGTGTAAATTCAATTTCATAAAAAGATGAGCCGTGCTCATCCTGTATAATGTTAGTCACCACAACCAAAACATACAGGAGGTACGAACATGGCTCAGGTGAATTTTACATTAACACAGGAAGAAGTTCTACAGATTCTAGCAGGTAATCGTGATGAAGCTTTCAAGTTTCTGGTTGAGAAGATACTAAACCAGATAATGCTGGTCGAGTCTGCCGAGCAACTTGGTGCCGACAAACATGAACGCACAGATGAACGTCAGGACTATCGTAATGGTACCCGTGAACGGATACTGCACACTCGCATCGGCACCATAGAACTGGAGGTACCGCGGCACAGGAACCAGCCATTCCATACTATGGTCTTTGAGAACTACAAGCGCAGCGAGGCGGCACTTATCTCAGCAATGGTGCAGATGGTGATCAATGGAGTGTCTACACGCAAAGTATCCAAAGTCGTAGAAGAACTTTGTGGAACAAGTTTCTCAAAATCCGCGGTCTCTGAACTCTGCAAGAGCCTTGACACAGAGATCGAGGCATTCAGGAACCGTCCACTGGGTAACCTTGAAGCACCATTTCTCATGGTGGATGCCACATATTTCAAAGCCAGAGAAAACCACAAGGTAATCTCAAAAGCGTTCATGGTAGCGTTGGTTATCCGACCTGATGGAGTAAGAGAGATCATTGGCTTTGACGTGTTCGATGCTGAAGACAATGCTTCGTGGCAAAGCTTCTTCAAAAGCTTGAAAAGCCGCGGATTGACCGGTGTCAACATGGTGATCTCTGACTCACACAGAGCTATTTTGAATGCAATAACCAAGACCTATCCTGAGGCGGCGTGGCAGCGTTGCCAGGTGCACTTTTTACGTAATATTGTCAATGAAGCGCCTCCGAGGTTTCAGGAGGGACTTCGAACAGAATTGCGCAATATGTTCAATGCGAAAACCATCGAAGAAGCCCGGCTGATCCGTGACGGCATCATTGTCGATTACGAACCTGTTGCAGCCAAGTCAATGGCTATCCTGGATAAAGGTTTTGAAGATGCTATGACAGTTATGCTGCTTCCTGAATGGATGAGGAACAAGCTGCGCTCAACAAACCTTATTGAGCGACTAAATCGCGAATTTAAACGCAGATCAGATGTTGTCCAGGTGTTTCCAAACCCTGAGTCAGTACTCAGGCTAATAGGTGCTGTAGCGATCGAACAAAGCGATATGCTTTCCTCAATGAAACGGGTACTTGGGAAAAGAATCTCCCTTCAGCTGAAAGCTGAAACCTTCCCTAGAATGAGAGAACTCGCAATGCGCCAGCAGGCACTGCTCGACGCAGCATAATATTCTCGGATGACATTACCCGGAGCGGGAGCAGAGTCAAGGGACAGTACGCTGGCCAAAGGCCGGGCAGCCCTTGACGCCGCGACACGGAAAACCCTTTTCTGCAACAGCAGCGGGTATACACGCTGCTGGCTGCCTTCCCGGCGAGGGAGAAATATACAGGCTGAGCAATTTACACACAAAACAGGACTTGACCCTGATATCCCATACAGTGATAACTATACGCAGTACAGAGGGTATATTCCAAAGAGACAGCAGGAGCAATATTCTTCTCAATAACAATAGCGGCTTTATGTGGTAACGCTTTACACATAAAGCCGCTTTTTTATGAATGTAAAACGACAGTTTTAAGCATTGGCAGTCTCTTCTTTTATTGCGCGTCTTTAGGCAAGATAGAAAGAGCAGAGAAATTTTCTGCATTTTTCTTGGCTCTTACCAGCACATAGATCAAAAGAACAACATTTGTCAAAACTGCTGCGCCGCCAAGTATGCCACCTACAACAAAATCGCCACCCCTCATAGCAGGATAATTAAAAATTGTTCCAGCATCATAAAGGGTATGTAAAGCCATTGGGATGATGAGCCCCCAAGCCAAGTATAATGCAGTCTGTCCTTCGCCTTTTTGTTTGTTATACTTTGCCCTGCCAATAAACTCTCCCATGATCATGTTAAGTGTCATATGAGTGAACATTAAAGGCGTTCTAATCAATAATACAACCATCGACTCGCCAAAAGTAAAGTCTTCCACAACCGTAAAGCCAAAGCCCACAGCCGCCCCAAGGATGATGTACTCATAAACGTTCTTTACCTTATTTTTTAAGATGGCAATTGTGATGATGATTGCAAGAAACTTAAACAGTTCCTCCACTCCTCCCGCCACGAAGAAGGCTGTAAAAAAAGATGCCGGCAGATTTGCCATTGTTTCACCCGTTACCCCGATGCTTTTAAATGCATATAATAAGCCAATACCGGCAGGACCGGAAACCAGCACACAAATGCCACCTAAAATTACCGGCAGGATTGCCTGGAGTTTCCCTATAGGCTCAGGAACTTCCCTTTTGATCATTCGAAGGTAGATAAGTCCACATATAATTAAGGCTAATAATGCAGAAATAATTGAAAAAATAGTTGTTTTTACGTCCATGATAATTTTTCTTTCTCAAATAGTTGATTTAAATAGTGCCCCTATATTTCAGTACCGAGGTCATCAATGATCATTGATCTGCACATAGTCCATCAGCTTTGCTCTTTTGTTGCTCAAAAGGCAGACGCACTCAAGCATTGTTTCATTATCCAAGGGCAATTCACGCACTTCCTTACCGTCCATAGGAATTGGGAATTTGAAAATTATGTTTCTGATCCAGCAACCGTTGGACGGTCTCTCAGGGTATATGTCGATCCGTTCAATGAATGTCTGCATGAACTGCTTTTGTTCCAATTCTGAAAAAGATTCATACAGTGTATCAAAGGCCATAAGCATTCGGAAGATGTTCTCACTGGAAATCTTTTCCTGTCTCAGAGCATGCAATTGATCTGCTATCTCGTCGCGCTGTATATCTATTTCTTCAATCTTATCATATTGTGCATCATAGCGACGCTGAAGATCGCTCATTTTCCTGTCATAATGCGGATCATCCGGATCCATTTCGTCCATCTGGCGTTCCAGGCGCATCTTTGTTCCTTCGGCTTTCCTCAGTTGAGCATCGATCTGCTGCAGCTGGTTCTCTATCTCTGAAGTGTCTATCGCAATTCCAATTTTCTCCTTAATCGCATCGATGAACTCCTTGCGTTTTGTCATTGCTGAGATTATTGCCGCGACCTGAGCGTTAATCTCTGATTGCTCAATATTAGTCCGGAATTCACACTTATGTCCGGTCGCTTTTACAGGATTTTTACAATAATAGTAATAACGCGTTTTCTTGTCCCTGGAGTGAGCTCTCATAACATTTCCGTAAAGGTTTCTGCCGCAGCATGGACATTTAAGCAATCCTGATAGTACGTGAGCATGATTAGGGTCAGTTACCTTTTCACGCTTATACCCAGTCTTCTTTCTTTTGGCTTGTGCCAGCTCCCAATCCTCCTCGGAGACTATAGCATCATGCAATCCATCATAGACTGCGTATTCTGACTGTTCTACTACATGTGTTTCATTACGTGTTCCGATTTTCTTCTCTGTCTTGCGTCTTCCATAAGCTATCTTTCCCGCATATACAGGATTATCAAGCACGCGCTTTACAAAACTTGTTGAGAACCCCGTAGTGCTGTTGTTTTGCCTCAACTTCTTTGTAAATCCGTGTCTGTTAAGATATTGTGCAACTCCACGAAGTCCTTCGTTGGTATGTATATACCGATCAAAGATCGTTCGTATCACTTCGACCTCATCTTCAGCAATAAAGAGTTCTCCGTTTACAAGCTTATATCCATATGGTGCAAAGCCACCATTCCAATGACCTTCTCTCGCCTTCTGCTCACGTCCGGCCATCGTCTGTGCACGTATGTTTTCACGTTCGATCTCTGCAACCGCAGACAGGACAGAAATCATAAGTTTTCCGGAATCCTTGGAACTGTCTATCCCGTCATCCACGCATATAAGATTTACACCATAATCCTGCATAGTCTGAAGCGAATTGAGGACATCAGCAGCATTTCTGCCGAAACGAGACAGCTTGAAAACCAGGACATATGATACGCCGTCCTTGCCGATGATTATGTCATTCATCATACGTTGGAATTCTTGTCGGTTTTTGATATTCTTTCCGGATATGCCTTCGTCAGAATACTCACCGGCAATAGTCATGCCTTCGTAATCAGCATATTTGCGCAGCTTTTCACGCTGCGCATCTAGGCTATAACCCTCCACCTGCATAGATGTGGATACGCGAGTGTAGATATAACATTTGATCTGTTTTTTCACATTTTTCTCCTTCTGAGATCACTATTTCAGCACCAGAGGCGGATTGGCCAGTAGTTCCTTAATCATATCCGAATAGCCGGATATATCCATTATTTGTGTGATCGTTGTGATTTTTTTACCGGCGTCCTTACTGGAAGCTCCGCAATGGTAGATTTTCATATCTTTCGTATTATGATCGAGGATTATGTAACGGTCATGTACTTTATTTGCAGTTGTGATAAATGATATGCTCCGGCCGGGATACTCCATCTCGAAATCATGATATTCTGTCAGCCTCAATGGTCTCGAGCCTTTGTTGTCACTGATGACCGTCAGTTTGACTGCAGCCTTGGAATGTGTCAGGTGCTGAAGTGTCTTTGAATCAATATAGTCATCAATGACCGCAAGCTTGCGCTTTGCCTTGCGATAGATCTTCTGATAAGCAAGGACTGCCTTAAATGGCTCACCGTTCAAAATCATAATCTCATCGTGTTCTATTCCGGTATCAAAGAGTTTCATGAAATCAGTAAGGTCAGCTTTTGTGACCATGTTATCCTTGATTTCCTCTACATCTGCAGTATTTCTGTTCACCTGACTCGCCAGAGAAAGAAAATCCCTCTGTGTAATCATGAGTTGCTGGTTCTCGATGATGTAATCCTTCATGGCTTTAAATGCCATAATTAGTGCCCGGCTCTGTTTGACAGCCAGGTCGCCGCGCAGTACAGTCATAAGCATATATATGCCTTGCTCTGTAAAAGCATATGGCAGATATCTTGAGCCTCCCCAACTTGAGGTGAAAATATTGCACCTCAAGATTTCCTGATACTCTTCTCTCGTCAAGCGAAACATAAATTCATCGCCTTCAAATTTTTCAATATTGTTTTTAACTTGACGGTTAAAGTTTTTCGTTTCATACCCGTAAATCTCAGCGAGCTCAAAATCCAGCATTACCTGCTGCCCGCGTATCATATAAATCTTATCCCGAAGCGATCGCTCATCGATAATCATTATTTCGTTTTTCTCTTCCATGGTTAACATACCTACCATTCCATCGGTATTCAGTACCGGAATTACAATACACAGTCATTTAAGAATTCCGGATAAAAACCAAAAGAATCATTATTTATTATCTGTATCAGTATTCTTCTTCATCTCTTCCATCATAATGTAGTACTCCAGCAACCGAAGTACGTACTTGGGAGCATGTCGGTTGTCACGCTCCCACTCAGTCACAGTCCGGTACGGAATCTGGAAGTAGTCACAGAATTCTTTGCGATTCATACCGGTGCTCTCTCGGAGTTCTATGATCTTTTGTCTGCAGTCAGTGATTTCTTTATTCAGTATTTCCATTCTCTTGCTCCTAAAACTCAATTATACACATTGTGTATATTGTATCACGCAAGCACGATTGACGCAATGTGTAAACACCCTTCAGCATCTGCTGATACAGAGTCTTTCTGATTATGCGGCCCGATTTTCAACAATAATCCATGGAGCCTTCCCGCTGTCCTGTATGTTTGCATAGACAACATAGTCAACTTTTCCAAAAAGCTTTTTCCTCATATTGTCAAGCTTTTCCAAAACTTCCGGTGCATGCTTTATTACAAGTTCCGCCATTAGGCTTGTCCACCTGTCAAACGCCAGATTATACTCTTCATTCTCGTAATACTTTTTCAACTCCTCACCTTCTCCCGTATTTGTCACAGTGTTTTTCCTGATAGGTCCCACAGTTATAACTTCTGAACTCAGGATAATCTGTCTGTTCTTCAAAGACATTGTGTCGGGATTGAGCGGGAATTGAGCAGAAATGACTGAATACAAATACCAAGTTTTACATATTCAGATAACGAGAGCTCCTGCTTCATTGTCATTGACAAACATATGTTCTTTTCTGTATACTAACATCACCTCAATTAGCAATCAAGTGTGGTCTGTATGATAAAGATGAACCGTTGTGATTTTTCTTCGATAATGAATATCATCCGCCGCTATGTAAGTGACGATTACGAGATGGGACAGCTTGATCTTGTTGATCTTCTGTTTGCTAGTTTTTGCATGAGTGATATTGCCGAAGATTTTGCTTTTGACAACGGTCAGGTCTGCCGATGGATGAACGGTCAGGCAAGGATCAGCCCTAAGATATCCGGATACTATGCAACAGCAATACATCAGAAGCAGCTTGCAGAAGATATCGAGAACGATCTGATCCCAATACTTACGGACAGCAGCATGGCTTGTAAAGAGATATATGATCTTGTTACACAGGATGCTTCCATATCATGGAGAAAGAAAAGGCAGCTGGCCAAAGAATGCCCTCCCCCTGAGGACAAAGCCGAAGCTTTGTTCATAGCTTCTATACTTTGCTTTGGAATGGGTAGGGAATTTGTTAAGAGACCTTCCAATGCAAAGGCTCTGCCTACTAGTGGCATTACCTCTCCTGTTATATCCGAGCATATATTCGGAGCTGATGTTCCCCGCCCATGTCGCCATTTTTGCGGGCGTGAGGAAGAGATATCGGAACTACATGATCTCCTTGTAAATAATCAGAAAGTATTTATCACCGGGATGCCGGGCATCGGCAAGAGTGAACTTGCAAAGGCATATGCCAAAGCGCATAGGACCGACTATACAAACATCATATACATCACATATTCTGGAGATCTTCGCAAGGATATCGCAGATATTGATTTCGCTGACGATCCGCTTTTGGAAAGCGATCAGGAACGCTTTATCAATCACGACAGATTTCTCTGTACTCTCAGGGAAGACTCCCTTCTGATCATTGATAACTTCAACACAACAGCAGCTGCTGAAAGGACTCTTCGCAGTATAAAGCGATACAGTTGCAGGGTGCTTTTTACTTCTCGCAGCCGCTGGAGTCATTATCCTTCTTTGGGACTTACCGAGATCAGAGATATGAGTAGTCTGCTTAGTCTTACCGGCAGTCTTTATTCCGAACTTGGCGATAATGAAAGTACAGTCATAGAAATAATAGAAACAGTCCACCGTCACACTTTGGCAGTGGAGCTTGCTGCAAGGCTGCTTGAAAACGGGATACTGACTCCTGAGGAACTGCTGCACAGATTCGAAACAGAAAAGGCAGCTATGAGTGTCTCAGACAAAGTCAATGTGAGCAAGGACGGGCACACGAAAAAACAGACATATTATGCTCACATACACCTACTGTTTTCGCTGTACAAACTATCAGATGAAGAACAGGAGATAATGCGCAGCATGACTTTCGTTCCAATCACGGGCATATCTCGCAGGCTGCTTGCAAAATGGTTATTGCTGCAGGATATGAATGTCATCAATGATCTTGTAGAGACAGGCTTTATACTTCCAAAGCCAGGACACTCCATCGCACTGCATCCGATGGTGCAGGAAGTTGCTCTGGCAGACCTTAAGCCATCCATTACAAATTGCAGTACACTATTTGACAGTCTTCACGGCATCTGCATACTGCACGGGATAGATGTCCCTTGGTACAGAATGCTCTTCCATGTCATAGAACAGATCGTTCTTCTTATAGATAATGATGATGTACCTTCTTATCTATGTTTTATTGAGGACGCTGTACAGTATATGGACAATTATATGTATGTCAGCGGCATTAAAGTTCTTCAGGAGCGGCTCCGTCAGCTTCTGAAGGATCCGTCGGTAGGCACAGATATTGACCGTGCTCTTTTTCTCAATAATCAGGCATATCTTGAGACTGATCCGAAGAAGATGATCCCGCTTTATAAAAAAGCCTTAAAGCTTTTGCCTGAGGTCAATATGGATACCGCATTGCTTGTCTCCAACCTGCATGCTAACGCCGGCAATATGTATCGTATCACTGGCAACTATTCTCCTGCAAAGGAGCATATGGATGCTGCGCTGCATATTCTTAAAGAGTACGAGCTGGATAACAGGCATGATGCTATCATCCAGTTCGTCAATTATGGCCTTCTGCTGAAGGATCTCTGCCGCTATGATGAAGCATTGAAGTTCCTATTGAAAGCTAAAGAAATCGCTGCCTTTAATATGGTGTTTTTTGCAAGTGCAAATTCCCAAAAGTTGCAAGCAAAAATGGAGAAAATTGCATCTCCATTTTGGAGAAAGTTGCAGGCTGCACGGCATAACCGCAGCAGCACTGCAGACATGTTATTAAGTTAGTTCAGTGCCTCTGGATCCTCTCCTGGCGATCAGCGATACTCCTGTAGATCATGTTGATGCTGGATTCCTTGAGGCGGTTATTCTCACCAGGAAACAGGATCAGATGACAGTGGTGAGTGAGCCTTCCTATGAGGGCTGCAGTCATTTTCTGATCATACAGAACGTTGACCCATCTGGAGAATTCCAGATTAGTATTGAGTATTACGACCTTGCCCGGATCGTCGCTGATCTCGGAAAGGAAGTCGAACAAAATATTGATGCCGTCCCTGTCATAAGGGACATATCCGAATTCATCGATCACGTAGATAGACGCTTTACTGAGTTTGTCTCGGAAGGAGTCGAGCTTACCGGCCTTCATCTTCGATGACAAAGTATTGACCAATGATGCGGTCCGGAAAAAGCGTACAGGGATGTCCCGCTTACAGGCCAGAAGGCCGATGCATATGGAGAGCATCGTCTTGCCTGTACCTGTGCCGCCATACATGATGATGTTTTTATGCTCCCGCAGGAACTGCAGTGACTTGAGCGTCTCGAGTGTGCAGTCATCCGGGAATTCGACCTCATCGGTCCTGAACTGATCGAACGAATACTGTACCGGAAACTTTGCGTCTTTGATCAGGTTGTCGATGTGTGCCTGATCGCGCAGTTCTATCTCCCTCTTAAGAAGGTTGTAGAGGAATTCGATGTGAGTCTCACCCTCGGTTGTCTCAGCTCTGTCTGCCATGGCGGATGCGATCTTAAGCCTTTTGCAGAATGCGATCAGTTCATCGTGGTAATTTTCAGGCATTCAGGCCACCTCCCCGTTTGAGGAAACGGTCATAGTCTTCCAGATGGACCGGCATCGGATCGAGCTCAGGGATCAAGTCACCTGTAGTAAGCGGCGGCAGTTGCGGTACATCGGAAAAGATACTGTTATACAGACTCCTCAGGCTGTCGGGATCATGAGCTTCATAGCGGATCGCTTGTTCAACTGTGTGCAGAGCACTGTCGAAGCCTGTCCTCTCAGTAAGTTCCGACAGGATATGCAGTACATCTTTCTTCTGACTGCCATTGCAGTTGTTCAGATAGCTCTGCATCGTATCCGGCATCATGCCGTATATGCCTGTGTTCTTGAGTGAACGCGGATGTCTGGATATATATTCAAGGTACGGGACCCATTCCATGCTTGACTGGTGTTCATCCCCATACAGCCTTCGGTGGGTCACTATCTCGTGATAGTCATTATCCAGAACTGTCACGAGCGTGGAGTCGATCCGCGCATTGACAGTACCGAGGGCATATTTCGGAGCTGATGAGTATTCATGTTTGCCGTTATCCAGTGTGAAACGACCATATCCGTCAGTCTTTAGCCCGGTGATGATCCTGCTTGTGTCGAACCATACGGATGGGACGGGCATAAGTGCAGCCTTATCTGCTTCGAACAGTTCAGCGATCTTTGCCTGCTTGTAGTAGTGCATCCGATCCTGATCACCATCAAGGTCGTCCAGAAGCTGAAGGTTGTAGAACATAAGGTCATCGAACTCAGGAACAGGTACCAGAAAATTCCGCCTCAGGTACCCGACTTTGTTCTCAACGCTGCCTTTTTCATGGCCCTCAGCAGGATTCATGAATACAGCTTTGAAACCGTAATGCTCCTTGAATCTGGAAAAGCGTTCCGTGAGATCCCGGCCGCCGTCCTTGATGATGCCGGACACCATCGAAGAGGCATTGTCGAACCAGATCTCATGAGGTACTCCACCTATGTGCCTGAAGATCGAACTCAGGCCTTCCAGCAGACACTCACTGTTCTCACCATAGAGCAGCTGCATATATGCGGCATTGCTCCATGGGAATGAGAGCACTATATACTTTCCGGATATGAGTCTGCCACGTTCATAGAACTCGGCACTGCCGAAGTCGGCCTGTGCTTCACCCGGTCGATGCTCAAGTGGAAGGAATCCCTCATTGCGCTTCAGGTTCAATGCTTCCTTGCGGTACTTTACATATTCCGCTACAAGGCGGTAAGAACAGTCAAAGCCCGGTACCTCCTTTGTGAGCCGGTCATAGACCTTGGTTGCTGTATGCCGCTGCTTGCGTGGATGTTTCTTATCCTCTTCAAGCCAGCTGTTTATGATCGACTTGTAGGGTTCAAGTTTAGGGCAGAATTGTTTCTCTGAAGCCGGGATCGGTAATGGCTCATTGAAGTCTGCCATGTCGATGTACTTTGCTACAGTCTTCCAGTCACGGCCTGTAGCTTCAGCGATCTCAGATATGTTGTATCCTTGCTCGTAATACAGCGCTCTGATATGATGTATCTGATCCATTGTTAACATACTCCTTCCTCCTTATGTGATTGATTGGCTTTCAATAACATAAGGCTATTGGTTGAAAGTTATGTCTGCAATGGATTTTTCATAGCCAAATGGATCCTTAGTATCCGCTGCAACTTTCTCCGTTTTGGAGATGCAACATTCTCCATTTGGCTCTGCAATTTTCGGTAATTAAATTATGCAATTAATATAATATGGGGCAGGAATCATCTGATTATGCAAGGATACAGGAAGCTATTGGCGTTGTATTTCTTGAAAGCGGTAACGTAAATGAGGGTGCTGAGCATCTTAAGCAGGCAGCTCAGACATACGAGACACTGTATGAAGGCGATGAAGAATTGATACAGTCAAAATACCAGCAGTTCAGGTCATACTATATAGATGCAGGTATTGTTATCGGAAAGCATCTTCGCAATGCAGAACCTCAGCAATCATTATCTGGTAATTGAACTAAATATATTCATTTCATAGTCTGATAAGTATAACAGATTATGTGTATTCCTCCGTAACGGGACTCATGCAAAAGCATGGGTCTCGTATTTTCTTTTTGCACAATTTCAGCTCAATTGAGGCTCAATGAGTTCTTCCTTTCTTTATTTTAGACTGACATCAGTCAAAAGGTGGTACCGGCCAGGTGCCGGAAATATCAGAAGTCAATGCTGGAAAAGGAGGAAATCAAACTTATGAAACGACTTTACAACACCATTATCATCGGCGTGGATCATGGGTACGGCAACATTAAGACTGCAAATACCATCACGCCAAGCGCAGTGACCGCTTACGAATCAGAGCCCGTCTTCTCTGGGAATATCTTGGAGTACAACGGTATTTACTATCGTATAGGTGAAGGTCACAAGGAATTTGTCCCGGATAAAACCGGTGACGATGATTACTATGTTCTGACTCTCATGGCTGTAGCAAAAGAGTTGGAATTCCAGGGAATATGCAATGCGGATGTGCATATTGCCGCAGGACTTCCCCTCACTTGGGTACGCAGACAAAGAGAGTCCTTCCGAAGCTATCTGCTCAAGGAGCCCGACGTCAGGTTCCGCTTCAATGGCAAGGACTATCATATCCGCTTTACCGGATGCAGCTTGTACCCTCAAAGCTATCCTGCAGTCCTTGGCAGGCTCAGCGAATTCCGTGGCACCACTTTGCTCGCGGATATCGGCAATGGAACTATGAACATTCTCTACTTCAACGGCAAAAAGCCAGTTGAAAGCCGTTGCTGGACTGAGAAACTCGGTGTCCATCAGTGCATGATCGCTGCACAGAATGCAGTCTTGAATCAGTTCGGTGTAAAGATTGATCCTGTCATCGTTGAGCAGGTCATCCGTACCGGCACTGCGGATATCGGCAGCAAGTACCTCAGCTGCATAAAAGATGTATGCCGTTGCTACTGCAGTGACATCTTCGATGCATTGAAAAGGTACGAGTATAACCCGGAGCTTATGCACCTGTATATCGCCGGAGTAGGCAGCACTCTTATCAGCCACTTCGGGGAATACGATGAAAAAGCCATCACTGTTATCAGTGATCTCTGTGCAACAGCCAAAGGTTATGAACTTCTTGCATTCGAAAGCCTTTGCAGAAAGGAGTGCAAATGAATCCGGATATCAAGACTACCAATGTCCGTTTCAATCTGGACAAGGACGACCAGCGCAGAGCCTGGGAATACCTGCAAAGCATGGATAAACGGGTATTCCGCTCATACAGTCATGTGATCTCGCTTGCTCTGCTGGACTATTTTGACCGTTATTACAGATTGCAGGAAGATCCATATTTCGAGACCCGCGAGCGTGAGGAAAGATTCGTACAGGAAATCGTGGATGCTGTAAGTGAGTCGCTGAGGCAGACATTACCGCTGTTCCTGGCAGGCTGCATGACAGGCTTATCTTCCCTACAGCCTGCATCTGATCCTACATTGCAACTAGCGCAGTCTGAGACCATTGCAGCTGAAGCACCTGAGGAGACAATGCCCGAGGACATCGACTGGGATTTCCTCGGCTCATGATCAGCGTAGCTGAGAAAAGCTAGGGCCGGTATCAAATCACAGCTTGTCTGATACCGACCAAATATCTAAAAACGGCGAAATATATATCAAGGGTTGCGCAGATAAACGGTTTCACAGCAAATGATATCACAAAAGATGAAAAGTCATATCACTTTAGTGACAACGGCAGCAAAGATCGCGGGCAGACCTGCAGAAGAGCAGCAAATGCACTAAAAGCTACGCCTGACGCGAGGCACTTAAGTGGAAAACGCATTCAGCCTAGCAGCAACTGCATATGAAATCAACTGAAAAAACTGCCGCATGGGGGTCTGGAGCGTTGGAACAAGCACTGCATTCCTGCTCCTACTGGCCGGAATGCGAACCTGGTGGCAGCCCCCAGACCCCCGGCTGAAGCCGATCAAACAAGATACTACACAAGTTATTTCAAGAAAGGAGACAACATAATAATGATGCGAAGAGATATAAAAAAGAGTTTCTGGGTGAACAGCGAAGAAGACCGCGATATAAAAAACAAGTCGCAGGCAGCCGGTCTGACCGAGGCTGAATTTCTCCGGCAGAGAGCCAAAGGCTATCACCCGGTCGTAATGCCGGACGAGGTCTTCTGGAAGACCATGGAAAGCATCCGCGAATTCGCCGACAAGATCGATGAAGTCGCGATGAACGCAGGCAACCAAGCTGATATGATCGCGATCATGGCGGAAGCCATGAGATGGAGAGCTTTCCAGAACAGTATCGAGCAGGAGATCCTCATTCCGAAAAGAGGTGATAATTGATGGCGGTAACAAAGATATGGAATATACGGGGCCGGGCGGAAAGTCCGCTTGAGTATATTACCAATCCCGAGAAGACTCTGCGTGAGTTCACAGAATCCGAAAAGCAGGCTCTCGCTGATGTGATCGCTTATGCAGCATGCGAGGAAAAGACAGAGCAGCTCTTCTACACGACTGGGATCAACTGCAGCGTGGAGTTCGCCCGCGACCAGTTCAACGCCAACAAGATAAGGTTTGGCAAGACCGGCGGGAATGTTGCGTATCACGCTTATCAGAGTTTCCGCGAAGGGGAAGTTACACCTGACGAAGCTCACGCTATAGGAGTACAGCTTGCGAAGGAATTGTGGGGCGACCGCTTTCAGATGGTGGTCGCCACCCATGTCAACACAAAATGCGTTCATAATCACATAGTGATCAACTCGGTTTCATTCAGAGACGGGCTGAAATTCCATGACTGCAAGGACACTTACAGACAGCTTAGGGAAGCATCCGACCGCATATGCCTCGAACACGGCCTGTCTATAGTTGAAAATCCCAAAGGCAAGGGTGTGAACCAGTATGTCTATAAAATGGAAAAAGCCGGAATGCCTACGAGGTACAACGTAGCACGCCAGGCAATAGACGAGGCGGTCTTTCTCAGCCTGAACATAGAAGAATTCAAATATGAGCTCAGGAAGCGCGGTTACAATTACCGTTTCGATCCGCAAAGGAAGTACTGGACGATCACACCGCCCGGCGGCAGGAAGCCGATACGTATCCATAAGCTCGGGGACGATTACACCAGAGAGAGTATAGAGCGGCGGATCTATGACAATGATCCGTCTGTACGGACAGAAAGGCTGCGGCAGCAATACCGCCAGCCAAACAATTATAATCTCCGCCGGCGCATCGACCGTATCATGGGACGCAGCGGACTTGAGAAGCTTTATCTCAGATACTGCTACGAGCTCGGCTACCTGCCGAAGTATCAGCAGAACCCGACAAAGCTCCATATTCTCCTGAAGGAAGATCTCCTGAAATGCGATCAGTACTCAGAACAGGCCAAGCTCCTGTCTAGGTACCACGTGGACACTGAAAAGGATCTATCGGATCTTATGGATAATATCGGTGACAGGATGAAAGAACTCAGCCTTGACAGGGATGAACTCAGACGAACAGCACGCCGCGTGCTACCGGAAAGCGAGATCAACGAAGCGAAAGACAGGATCAAAGATCTCACCGCTGAGATTAGAGAACTCCGCCATGAACTGAAGATCTGCGGAGATATACAGCAGCGCTCCGGCCATGTAAGAGAGAATCTTGCGGTCATTGACAAAGACAGGACGCGTGAAAGAGTACGTTAAAACCACAGGAGGCTTGGATGACAGAAACCACAACAGATACTATATATAATGACAATTCAGATCTCAGCAGTAACGAATCGCTTACAGGATCAGGAGACTGGACAGATCAGCTAACGCTGAACAAGAACGGCAGAGCCTGTAATACACTCTGCAACATGCGGCTGATCCTTGAAAATGATGAGGATTTCCGGGGCATCGTATTCAATCAGCTTGCTGACGATCTTGAGATCAGAGGCAGTGTTCCCTGGAATCATAATTCAAAGTACTGGCGCGATGTGGATGACGCGCAGCTCATGTGCCTCGTTGATGAACGCTACGGCAGCTTCACCCAGAACAACTACCGCACAGCGCTGTCAAAGGTAACAGACGACAGATCATACCACCCTGTCAAGGATTATTTCGAATCGCTGCCTGAATGGGACAATAAGCCACGAATCGACACTTTGCTCATCGATTACTTCGGCGCAGACGATACTCCTTATGTCAGAGCGGTGACAAGAAAAATGCTCTGCGCTGCTGTCAGCAGGATATATAAGCCCGGGATCAAGTTTGACCATATACTTGTTTTCAATGGTCCGCAGGGTATCGGCAAGTCCACATTCATCTCAAAGCTCGGGATGGAATGGTACTCCGACAGCCTCAGTATTTCCGACATGAACGATAAGACGGCAGCAGAAAAGCTTCAGGGTTACTGGATACACGAGATCGGCGAGCTTGCCGGAATAAGAAAGGCTGACATAGACAAGGTCAAGGCATTCATCTCGCGGCAGGATGACAAGTACAGGGCTTCATACGGTCGCAGGGTCACCCCTCACCCAAGGCAGTGTGTGTTCTTCGGAACCACGAATGCAGAAAGTGGCTTTCTTAGAGACATAACAGGTAACCGCAGATTCTGGGCAGTCAGGACTCCCGGTACAGGTATCTTAAAGCCTTGGGATCTCACGCAGGATGATGTCGATCAGATATGGGCTGAGGCTCTTTACCTTGCCGGTCAGGGTGAAACTCTGTTCCTCTCACACGAGTTGGAAGAATCAGCCAGAGCCTGCCAGGCTGCTGCTATGGAACATGACGACAGAGAAGGTCTTGTCACAGACTACCTTGACCTGCCGCTGCCCGGAAACTGGAATGAAATGTCTCTTTACGACAGACAGGATTATGTTCAGAGTCAGGGATCGCTTTATAGCGGCGAGGACGTCAGAAGAAGAGATTACGTATCCAACATAGAGATCTGGTGCGAATGCTTCTGCAAAAACAAGGCTGATTTCCAGCATAAGAACAGCTTTGAAATCAGTGCCATAATGACGCGTATAGACGGATGGGAGAAGACCGGCAGGACCATGTGGCTCCCAATCTATGGAAAGCAGCGGATCTACAGACGGAAAAGAGAGAACGACTCTTTGGAACAAACTACGGAACGATCTGCGGAACAAACGTTATAACAGACCTCAGTAAGAATGTATGCCTCTATTCCGGGTATGCGATTCTGATTGCATAGCTGCGGAATTCAGATATCAAGAATATACATCCCGCTTACATTGATCAGCTGTGTTCCCGATGGATGCTCTGACACTCGTCTTATCCTGGCATATTCCATGTGAACGTGTCCGTAGCAATGATACTTTGGTCTGAAATCCGAGAGAAATCTGTTAAAACAACTGAATCCCGTATGTGCCAGGTCACCGAGATCGCCATAACCTCTGCACGGCGCATGCGTAAGGAAAATATCTACAGGCGCGCCTGACGCATCCCGTCTGGCGTGCTTTTTTTCACTGTGATTTATAAGGCCGAGTTTTATTCTCATACTGAGTCGGCGCACGCGGGATGCCATTTCTCTTTCAGAATACATATCCCTGCCTTCACTATAGCGCATCGAACCACCGAGGCCGGCTACTCTTATTCTCCTGACATAGGCGCAGCCTTCACTATTATCTGCATCCGTGCTATGAACAGGCTCGCAGATCTCTGCTTCAAAAATCTTCCCGTCGATATCGATACAGCCCTCAGGCGGCATCTGGTCATACCGTCCGTCATGGTTCCCTCTGACATACAAACAAGGAACATTGAGCATCGTGACCAGAAATTCCAGATATTCAGGCCGGATATCTCCTGCGGACAGTATAAGTCTGACCCCTTCAAGCCTTTTGCTGCCCAATGCGCCCCAATGATCCCACAATTCTCTAAGCTCGTGGTCTGCAATCAGAAGCACTTTCATAGTCTTTCCTCTCAGTCCCCTACTTGATTCCGCTCACACTGACTGTCGCTTTTCCCTCATCGGTGAGAGCCTCTGCAACTGGAATCTCGCCGCAGATGTTCTCATTGAGCCAGTCCATAGTTATGATATCCATGCTTGACAGCGGTTCGTCATCTGCTTTCCTGACAATGCCAGTCTGACTGCGCAAGTCACCGTCAAACGGATTCATAGCGCCACAGATGATATCCGATTTCAGGATATCCACCAGCTGTTTTGTATAAGGTGAGATCTCATCTGAGAGTTCGATATCTACCACACCGGAAATCATTCCCCACCAGTAATTTGTGGCCTGGTCCTTCTTATCCACAAGCCTGGCGTTGTACGTACCATCGATTATTGTTTTGACAATGATTTCATACAGCTTGCCCCACTTCCAGATCGGTGCGGCAAGGTTGGTGATGCGGCATGTACCGGACAGATCGGTGCCCTCTCCAGGAGCGACCCGCTCCACGTAACACACCCCGTATGCATTGCTTCCGTCTGTATTATGAGTTGAGTCGATCGCAGAGATTACATGGATCCCCTTGTCGACCATCGACCACCACCAGTTACTGTCCTGCTTGGCCGACCACTCAAGGTCTATCTGTACAACCGGGTCTGCCATCGCAGCGCCTATGGCAAAAGCATTGATCCCTGCGATCGTTCCGTATATCGGGTAGTCCGAGCAATATCCGATCCTGTGGCTCCCATCCGAAGCCGCTGCAGCACCGGCCACGATTCCTGCGAGGAATTTTGCCTCATACAGCTTGGCATAATAAGTCCTGACCGCCTGGTGCGTGAGATTGATCGAACAATTAAGGAACTTAACATCCTTGTAACGGATAGCCGCGCGCAGAGCATCATCAATCTGCTGTACTGATGTTGTGAATACCACATCTGCGCCCCAAGATACAGCAGCAGCGACAGCCTCCTCAAAGCTCCCTGCTGACTCCGGTGAGCCTTCGATGTTCTTTCCGTCTGCAATGAACCTTGCAGTCTTAACCATGCCGCCGAATGACTCTTCGAGCCTGAGCCTGCCTGCCTCATGATTATATATCCAGTTGGAGTGCTCCGGACACCTGTTATAGATGAAGGCAGCCTTGAGAGGATTATTCACTGAATAGCTGATGCCAGGCAGCACTTTGCTCACAAGTGAACCCGGCCCGGCAATTATCTTCTCTGCTTTATTAATTAAGTTGCCTGCATTGAGAACTTCATCGGATGATTCGACCAGAGACACCTTGTCATTGTTGTGCTGTGTATAGAGTTCCTTGGTTATCTGCCTAAGCCTCTGCCCTACTTCTTTCTCGCTGCCGTCATACATCGCGTCGCCTCTGAAAATTCTCAGATAAACAACGAACGCATCACCCATTGTCATTTCCGGCAGCTTTTCGGACAGTTCTGATGTGACTTTTGCAAAGCTCCAGTATACCGCCTGCAAATGTCTTACCTTGTCCATAGGCCATGGCTTATCCAGACTGATACCTGCTATCTCCGCGATTTCTTTATATGCTCCCGGTCTTGTGCACTCCATATCATAGACAGGCACAGCTTTGAAAAACTCCAGGAATTCAGCATAAGCCGGCTCGGTCTGAAGCACATCTGCTGTCGGTATTATCCTTGTGACATCTGCCATTATTGCAGGCATATCGAGGAATCTGCTCACCGATACCCTCTTGTTTCCCTCAAGTACATAGAATCTGTGCAGATACTCATAGACCCTTATCGGATCATTGAACCCTTCTTTTATCTGCGCCTCGACAAGATTGCTCCATTTGTAAGAAAACTCTGTGTTTATATCGAGAAGCGGCATGAAATTCGGCGCAAAAGAATTCTGTCTGGCAAGAGTTTTAGTTCCTGCGATCATTTCAACAGGAATCTCCATCAGCCCGAGTGACTGCTGCTGCAGTGTTCCATTTTCCGGAAGTATATCATCAAGCGCTGCAAGATACGGGTATTCTCCCCTTGCAAGTCTTACTTTATATTCTTTTTCTCCGGCCTTTCTGGCCTTAAGATATTCTTCATTCATAGTAATTCTGCTCTTGTTTGCATATGACGGTTCTTATACGTGTACTTAGATGCTCATCGATCCTTTCAATGATACATAGCAATTGTAATGACATTCATAAAGAAATCAAATTAATTACCTCTTCGTAAGTAGGCATGATCTTTAATGCCCCTTTTCGAGTTGTAACAATAGATGCAGCAGCATTTGCCGTTACCAGCATATTCATGATTATTTCTTCATCTAGCCTGTCAATGCCGTTATCTAATACTGTATTTAATATGCAGGCACAGAACGTATCGCCAGCGCCAGTCGTCTCTATGGTCTCTTTCTGCAGAAATGCGTTAGCAAATACACTAAAGTCTTTATAATACGCACGGCTTCCTTCCGGTCCCATGCTGAGACATATAAGCTTCAGATTCGGATAGTTTTCCTGAAGAAAACATATGCCATCGTCAAAATCATTTTCCCCGGTAAACCAAGTTATCTCATTGTCGGAGATTTTCAGAATATGTGCCTGCCTCAATCCCCAGTCAATCTGTTCTTTTGCTTTATCCAACGTTTCCCACAGTGGCTCTCGAAGGTTCGGGTCAAATGAGATGATAAGGCCAGCATCCTGAGCTGTTTGGACCGCAAACTTCGTAGCACTTCGAACTGGTTCGTCCGTTAATGACAGCGACCCAAAGTGAAAGACGGATGCATTTCGAATAATTTCAGTGTCGACCTCATCATGTGACAGATTAATATCGGCGCCGGGATCACGATAAAAGGAAAAATCACGGTCTCCGTCCGGCAACTTAGTGACAAATGCAAGCGTTGTATGTACCCGCGGATCATAACGTATCCCATCCGTCATTATGCCCTGTGCTGAAACGGCATCCGCAAGAAATCTGCCAAAGGCATCATTTCCGACTTTCCCTATAAAAGCCGTCTTCTTTCCCAGGCGCGACAGCATGCTCAGTACATTGCAGGGAGCCCCTCCCGGATTTGCCTCCAGCAGAGGATTCCCCTGTTTTGAACTCCCGCTTTCTGTAAAATCAATCAGTAATTCTCCCAGCGCCACAACATCTATTGGTTTCTCTGTTTTTTTACCTGCTTTTTCCATGGCAGCTTCATTCTCCTTTACGTTAAATAATTGTAGTCGCATTCACTCTATCAGCATCAATCTTCAGATCATACAGATCTCAGATTCATGGTTTGGGCCAAAAGCAAAAAAGCTTCATGGCCAGCCAAAAAGCCTTTTTGCAAGGATAGTGAAGGTTATTGTTTTTCAGAATTCCAGATTAAGATCCGTCTCTTTTGAGAATATATGTGCTACTTTTCCATCAAACGTAAACTTTACAGTATCTCCGATATTATAACTATCCTCCATTTCGACAGTAGGAACAATAATTATTACATCGCGGCCACTAGCATTGACATGAAGATGCACAGAAGATCCCATCATTTCTGCAACTTCTACGCGTGCCGAGATGCCTTTTTCTGCTACATCTGTATGTTCTGGACGCACACCCAGTGTTACAGGCTGTGACTGAACATCCTTTGCCAGAAGTCGTGCTTCTTTTTCTTTGGACAGCTCAACCTTGAGTCCTCCAACTTCCACGTAGTACTTATCGCCCTCTCTCTTTAAGTCTGCATCAAAGAAATTCATTACCGGCATTCCGATAAATCCTGCAACGAACAGATTTGACGGATGATTAAATACCTCCTGCGGTGTTCCGATCTGCTGGATATATCCATCTTTCATGATGACGATACGGTCACCAAGTGTCATAGCTTCTGTCTGGTCATGCGTTACATACATAAATGTTGTATTGATACGCTGACGAAGTTTAATGATCTCTGCACGCATTTCATTTCGAAGTTTTGCATCGAGGTTGGACAGAGGCTCATCCATCAGCATGACTTTTGGATCACGAACTATGGCACGGCCAATCGCTACACGCTGTCGCTGACCACCGGATAAAGCCTTTGGCTTCCTCTCGAGGTATTGTGTAATGCTCAGGATCTCTGCAGCTTCACGAACTTTCTTGTCGATTACATCTTTTGGCTCTTTACGGAGTTTGAGAGAGAATGCCATATTCTCGTATACGGACATATGAGGATAGAGGGCATAGTTCTGAAAGACCATTGCAATATCACGATCCTTAGGAGCAACATCATTCATAACTTTGCCGTCAATAACGAGTTCACCGTCACTTATCTCTTCGAGACCGGCAACCATCCTCAGAGTAGTAGACTTCCCGCATCCGGATGGACCTACTAAAACAATGAACTCTTTGTCTGCAATATCCAGGCTGAATTCCTGAACTGCAACCACTCCCTCATCGGTTATCTGAAGATTAGATTTCTTCTTCTCCGGTTTGTTTTCATCATTCTTTTTCTTTTTGCTTTTCTGTTCTCCGCTTATGAACGGATATACTTTTTTGATGTTATTAAGCTGTACTGTTGCCATAGTATTATTGACTCCGGACACATTGCCTCCGCATGATGTGCCCTCGCAGGGACTGATGCCTCCTGCATTACGACAGGTCTCCACACTGCCGCAGCCCGAGTCCTGGCATATTTCCTCCTTTCCTCATGTCCCTGACACCAAGTAAAGTGGAGTGGTTTCCAGGTCATGGTAGTAGCATAATCAACAATTAAACCGTATCAATCATCTATTTCTAACTCATATTTTTCTATATCTATCAGTACATTTCCTTTAGAGCTAAAACTGATGGCACTTGCATCGATCGGTGTATATAGTATGAAAGATGCGGCCTGCATTCCATCGTTTACAAACAGCTCAAGGCTGTATCTGTCCAGGATTATTCTCAGCTTTAAAACTCCGTCAATTGTATCAACAGGAAATTCCCTGACATTTACTATATCGTGCGGAAAGCCACTGTGTGTACGGTCAACTTTGATCGTACTTTTATCAGGTCTGAATCTGATATAGGTATATTTATCTCCATCATTGGCGACATAGATCCTGATCCACTCATACATATCCTTTTCATTGCTAGGATGGATTGTCACCGTCATATCTATGTACCTTCCACTTATGCCATATAGACTCTCGGATCCGCAGACCATAACATTATGATAATCGAACCTGTCTTTGCGGTAGTTTTCTATCTCCCTTACCGGATTCTGGCATAGTCTCCCGCCGCTTATAGATAGTTCTCGCGGAAGGATCATTTGTCCAACAAAACTGATATCTCGCGGTTTACTGAAAGTTGTTTCCCAGTTCTGCATCCAAGCGATCATCACTCGCCTTCCATCATTCGCCAAGAGTGTCTGAGGTGCATAAAAGTCAAGTCCGTAATCAATAGCCTGCACCTTTTCTCTCTCAAAACGCTTGGCATATTGATCGTAATGACCAATCAAGCACATGTTAGCATTTCCGGGATGAAATTCGAGACCTATAGCAGGCATTTCCATAGTGCTTATCAGGAGTACATCCTTGCCATCAAGGCTGAAAAGATCCGGGCACTCCCACATTTCTCCATATTGTCTGTTACAGGAGTCTACTGTTGTTATATACTCCCAATTGATTGCGTCCTCACTTTCAAAAAGCAGGATATTACCGCTTTTGTCAAATCCGCGATTTCCTATAACAGAATAGTATTTGTCGCCTTCTCTCCAGATTTTTGGGTCTCTGAAATCATGTTCACTTCCCCCCTCTGGAAGGTATCCTGCATCTATTACGGGATTGCCCTCATACTTCTCATAATCAACACCGTCGCCAATCGCAATGCATTGGGTCTGGAAACTGTCAATCTTTCCGTTCCGCTTTCTAACATTACGTACCCCTGTATACATCAGCAGATGGCGACCATCAGATAACTCAACCGCACCTCCTGAGAAGCATCCGTCTCGGTCATAATTCTTATCAGGTGCCAATGCAGCAGGCAGCCTTTCCCAACGAACAAAATCTTTGGTCTTGACATGGCCCCAATGCATCAGTCCCCACTTTGTGTCATACGGATAGTATTGGAAGAAAAGATGGTATTCCCCTTTATATGGCGCAAACCCATTCGGATCGTTCATCCACCCAATTCCACCTGTAATATGAAACATCGGTTGCTCTGAAGATGTATATGAGAGATATTTATTCTCAAAATCACGTGCGCGCTGAAGAGTCTTGCTTATCATTTCAATACCTTTTTCGTAATGAGGAACCTAACTTACATCAAACTCACTTCTTTGTATTTGGCGTACTTTATACTCAACCTCCCGAGCAGGCTCCGCCCTGCTCTGGATATGCAGGGCGGGTACTACAGGAGCACATTCTGCTTGCTCTAAGAGGAAATATGAAGTAAGTTGGTTACGATCAGTTGCTATATGCATCATAGTATTTCTGGAATACGGCAAGATACTTCTCAAGACCGTAATTATTCAGATCGGCCTGCAGATTATCCCAATCTGCGTCTGTAAAACCGTTCATGATCCAGTCTGACTTAGCTGTATTTATGCATTTCTGAATATCTGGCATAAGATCTGAAATCGTTTTAGTATCTTCAGTATTCATAAATGCATTAGGGAACACGTTTTTAGTATTCATATCCGGTGTATAAATATCTTTGATCCAATCAAGCCTATACTGCGCGTCATCCGGGCATGTCACATAGACTCCATAGTAGCTGTCAAGTATTGCAAGCGGTCCGCCCACGCACTCAGCCTCACGTACTTCTACAGGAGATGCATCTCCAAGAGGAGCATGCTGAAGCATATCTTCGCCTTTATCATTCTTACCCATCACGAAGATATCAAATTCATCATCTTCGCCATATGTTCCCCAGTTGTTCTGAGGTGACTGGATAGGATCATACATCTGATCGATCCACGCACAGACTAGTGCAGGGTTTTCACATGCAGCTGTAACTACGCAGCGGCCACGGTCAAATCCCGATGTGAATGACCCATTTGAAGGAGTGATATTGCGGACATCTGCTGTAAGTGCAGGAAGTGGGACCCAGTTCTTGCCGGCAATGAGATCGTCCATGCTGACCTGGGCAATGTTAGCAACATCCCATGAGAAGCAGACGCCGTAACGTCCTGACTTTCCCTTTGAAACGTATGTGGACCAATCCTGTGTGAAAGCGTCAGGATCTATCAGCCCCTTTGCATACAGTTCATGCATCCATGCAATACCTTTTTTGAATCCTTCTGAATTAGCAACACATACTACCTTACCATCATCGGTTACAGCTATATGGCGACCTCTGTCAGGATCTCCGTATCCTTCGCCAAAACCATTTATTATGATGCAAGGATCGTTGTCACCATCATTCATTATGCACGACATCGGAATTACATCTCCGTCAATATTGAATTCCTCTTTCAGCTTTGCAGAGTTATCTTTGAAAGCTTCAAGAACTTTCTCAAATTCTTCTGTAGTTGTAGGAACATCAAGTCCAAGGAAGTCCAGCCACGCTTTATTGATAAAGCTCATATAACCTACAGTCTGTATGGCTGTCTTATCATGACCAAGCTGTTCTATCCAAGGGAACGCCCATATATGGCCGTTTTCATCTTCGCACATTACCCTGTACTCAGGAGCCTGCTCAAATACCTTCTGGAGGTTAGGCATATACTTGTCGATATAATCCTCAACGTTGATGATCACACCCTGCTTAGCGTACTTCTGAAGATCTACATCACCGAAGCTGGCGGTAAAAACAAAGTCAGGCAGTGTCTTTACATTTGACATTTCGAGAGAGATCTTGTCTCCCCACTGATCGCTCTGAATACTTTTCCACTCGACATGTACATTAGTCTTTTCCTCAAGGCGTTTAAATATCGTACGGTTGTTTGGCTCTGATTCAGTACCTGCAGGGAAGCTGGTCAGTCCTGATATAGTGGCGGTCTCAGCCAGAGGAAATGCAAGGGATGCAGGATCAACGTCTGTCCCTTCTCCTCCGCTTCCTGATCCGCCACCCTTGCTGCCACATCCTGCCAGCAATGAAAGCGTCATGATCAGTACGAGAACAAGTGCCAGATTTCTTTTAATCTTGTTCATTTTTCTTCTCCTTTAATAATTAATTGCATTTTTAGATATTATTAAGCAGGTTTTCTGCCTTTTAACGTTATTAACCTTTGACCGCTCCTGCCATGATACCGTTATCGAAGTATTTCTGGAAAAACGGATAAAGTATCATAAGCGGTAGCGACGAGATTATTATCGTTGCATATTTCAAAAGTTCGGCAAGCTGTGCACGCTCAGCTGTACTCTGCATATCACTTACCATACCCGGTTCAGGCTGGTTCTGGATAAGTATCGATCTGAGGACTAACTGCAATGGTTGTTTTGATGCGCTGTTCAGATATATCATAGCGTCGAAATAACTGTTCCACATTCCTACGAACTGCCACATTGCAATAGTCGCTATTATCGGTGTGCAGACAGGAAGCAGTATCTTGAAGAAATAGATCATTTCTGTCGCACCGTCAATTTCTGCTGCTTCCTGCAGATCCTTAGGGATTCCCATATAATATGTTCTTGCGATGATCATGTTCCAAACACTGAATGCACCAGGAAGCAATATTGCCCATATGGTATCCAGCATTCCCAGACTGCTGATCAGCAAGTATGTAGGAATCAGCCCGCCTCCAAAGAACATCGTAATGACAAAAAGTGTGTTAAAGAATCCTCTGCCTTTGAAATCAGCTCTTGACATCGGGTATGCTGCTAACAGGGTTACGACAACTGAGATTATTGTAAATAACACTGAGTAAACTAGAGCGTTCTTGAACCCGACCCAAATCTGTGCATTTGACATTACTCTCTGATAAGCCGTGGTAGTCCATTTGCTGAAGTCAAATGTAAGACCGCTGTTTTGAAGAGTTATAGGATCAATAAACGAAGCCAGAATTATGTATATTACCGGTATAATGATAGCTAAGAGAAATACCCCCAGTATCACATAACCAACTATAAGGATCGCCTTATCCTCGGAAGGATATTTGGCAAATTCAGTTTTCTTTTTCATTGTCAAATCCTCCTTCCTTTTATATGCCTTTGCCTTCGTTCATCCTCTTGACTAAGGCATTCATAGATATCAGTAGGATGACATTGATTACGGTGTTAAATAACCCGACCGCTGTAGAGAATCCGTAGTCGCCATCCAAAAGACCTTTTTTATATACATATGTTGCTATGATTTCAGATGTGTTAAGATTCAGATCTGTCTGGAGAGCGTATGCCTTCTCAAAGCCTACAGACATAATGTTTCCGACTGACATGATGAATTGAATCAGCACAGTATCCTTGATCACCGGCCACTCTACAGCTTTTATCTGCTGAATGATATTCGCGCCGTCTATTACAGCCGCCTCTTTAAGCTCCTTGCTGGCATTTGACAGCGCTGCTGTATAGATAATTGACGCCCAGCCTGCACCTTGCCAAATGCCTGATGCTATGTATATAGTTCGGAAAGCTTCTGGCATCGTCATGAAATTGATATCAGTGCCAAGCAGTGAATTTACCATTCCTGTAGGTGAAAGGAGAATTCTTACAATACCGCACAGGACGATGACCGATATGAAATTCGGCATATACAGTACTAACTGTATTTTCTGTTTTGTCTTGGAACTCAGGATACGATTGAGAAGGAAAGCCAGTAATATCGGAGCCGGAAAGCCCCAAAGCAGACCATACACACTTAGCTTCAGAGTATTAACAAGATATCTCAGGAAGTCTGGTGACGACAGGAATCGGGTGAAGTTTTGAAATCCGATCCATTCGCTCCCTAGAATTCCTTTGATCGGGTTATATTCCGTGAAGGCAATCATGATACCGCCCATCGGAATATAGCGGAACACCACCGTCAAAAGAACAGCAGGCAACATGAACAATGCATACAACTGCCAGTGTTGTTTTACATACACAATGGTATTATGCATCTTATTGCTGCCTGCTTTTCCTCCAACGGCGGCTGAAGAGATGTTTTTCATAAATACCGCCTCCAATTCTTTCTTAAATAGCTCTAAACGTCTATTTCTTGCAACCATGCATATTCACAGTTAGAAAAAGCTTGTGATTACATGCTATCACCCGTGTGTGCAAATGTCAACATCTAATATGTCATTTGCACAAATTATTTAGGCATATGCCCCTTTATTAACCATTTTTCTTAGACATTTTTCTCCTTTCGCATCATTCAAACTTTACATTTGCACAATTTGTGGTAAACTATTGATAACACATTACTATAGCTATGAACTACAAGGTCACTAAAAATGAAAAAGAAAGTCACAATACAGGATATTGCGGATGCTTTGGGAGTCTCACGCAACACGGTCTCAAAGGCCATAAACAATTCAGATGGTCTTGCGGATTCCACCAGAGAAAAAATATTGCAAAAAGCCGTGGAGATGGGTTACAAGCAGTTTTCATATATAAATACACTTGCAAACTCTTCCCCATATAATATTAATAATAACAATGATTACGGAAGTTCGCTTAACAAAGGCGAGATCGCACTTTTCACCACTGTATTTCTGACACTCTCACACTTTACATCTGTGATGCTTGACAAATTACAGCGCGAACTGTCTCAGCTCGGTTATACCTTGAATACACATAGGGTCACCCCTGAAAACATTGCTGAAGGAACTCTCCCTATCACTTTCTCTAAAGATCGATCCTCAGCTATCATTTGTATAGAAATGTTCAACAGAGAATACGACGAAATGGTATGTAATCTCGGAATTCCGATTCTTTTTGTTGACGGGCCGACTAAACGTGAAGGTTTGAACCTGCCAGCAGATCAACTTTATATGGAAAACACCGTTGAGATCACACGCTTTGTAAACGATATGCTGATGAAGGGTAAGAAAAGGATCGGATTTATCGGAGACTATGATCACTGTCAGTCTTTCTTCGAGCGCTATACTGCATACCGCTGTGCAATGCTGATGGCTGATTGCCAGGTTGATGAACAATACATCATTAAAAGCAACAGTGTCGAGTACATTAAAGAAAAGTTATCAAAAATGAAAAGCCTTCCAGATGTGTTTATCTGTGCCAACGACTTTATAGCAGATGATTCCATCACTATTTTAAAAGCTTTTGGAAAGCGCATTCCCGATGATGTCCTTTTCTGCGGATTTGATGACGCCCCTGAATCACGTTCGATGAGCCCGAAGCTTACAACCATACATATCCATACACAGATAATGGCTTATTCCGCCGTTCATCTATTACTATCCCGTATTCAGGAGCCTTCTCTAGATTACAGAATAATATATACTGAAACTGAACTTATTTATCGTGAATCTACCAATCTCGACTAAAGTGTAATAATAGCAATGAAATTTTTTTCTTACGATAGCAAATTCAGTCAGCTCATGCTAAAGCTGTGTTTCGCCTGTTACTTGAATATTCTATGGTTGATTTGTTCCATTCCAATCATTACCATCGGAGCATCGAGTACTGCATTATATTACACATGCCTCAAAATCGTTCGTGGTGAAGAGAAAAATATAACCGCAAAATTCTTTCAGTCTTTTAAAGAGAATTTTAAACAGTCAACGATCATATGGCTGATCATGCTGGCTATCGGTTTATTCCTTTCCTTTGACGGATATATACTCTATCATGTGCGAGCATCATCATCAGGTACTGTTGCAGTATTTTGGACCATTATCCTGGCTCTTGTTATTGCTGCCGCTGTTGTATATGTCATAGTTTTGCTTTATGTATTCCCACTAGTTGCAAGTGTATATAACTCCAGCGCTGCTATGATTAAAAATGCCTTCCTTATCGGAACTCATTATCTGTTCGCTACGGTTCTGGTTTTCGCAGTTCACTTTGCAATGTTCTTTACGATAGTGCGCATATTCACTCCTTTTATCGTCTTCGGTGAGGGACTCTGCGCTCTTATCAGTGCATATCTTTTGAACAATGTTCTTTTTATTAGTTCAGGTGTGCGTGAAGAAGATACAGAAAAGAAAACATTATGAAACTCTCACCGGAGGAAAAAGCAAAATTACGCAAACAGTTCCTGCAGATGAAAACTGCAGATAAGGTTGATTATTGTTTTACTTACTACAAAACCCATATAATAGCCATCATTCTCATTCTCATCATAGTTGTTTCAACAGCCGTACGAGTATCGGCAAAGAAAGAGACCATGCTTTATTTAAGCATGGTCAATGTTTCTTTTGGATCGGTAATGGAAGAGCATCTTACATCCGGATTTCTGGAACAGCTTGGTTATAGCGATAACAAACACGAGATATATGTATATAAAGATCTGTATCTTTCCGACAATCCTACATCAGAAAATCACGAATATGAATATGCATCCCAGATGAAAATACTGGCAGCTATCAATTCAAAAGAAATGGATTTGGTCATTATGAATCGTGAGGCATATGATATTTTTTCACAAAACGGATACTTAATGAATATAAGTGATGCTTTTTCTCAAGGTGAGCAGGCTCTGTTAAATCGACTTGCGCCGTATATCATAAGTAACGAAATAATCTTGTCCGACAACAGTATTGATGTTGCGCTAGGAGAAGCCGCAGAGCGTGTTTACGAAAGCATGCCTTCTAAAAACGGCATTATTGTTTCTGACCTTCCCTTTTTCAAAGATGCAGGGTTTAGTGATGATGTCTATATTGGTATCATCGCTAACACTCCGAGAATGCAGTTTGTAACAAAGTACCTAAAATATATTATTCCTTAGCTTTTTCAACGTTGCTTTCTCATCATATCATTTGAAAAAACCGTAACGCAGCAATAATTGCCTCTTCCTTTTCAGGCGGGCATTGTAGAACTCTCTGGTTCTCTTCTTTTGATTTATTATAATGATCACCGACTTCAAGTCCGCACTTCCTCTTGATTTGTGATATATATAGGCGCGAGACTTTTAAGCCGTACTCTTCCCATATCCAGTCTGCGATATTTTGATATGTAGCACCAAACTGAAAACCAGATGTATTCATGTCTTCTATCGGGAATTCTACGCGAACGCTCTTGCTCATTATCTTGCCCTTGGAAAGCAAGACAACAACCTCGATGTGTGATGTCCACGGGAACTGATCGACCGGTGTCGCTTCTACAAACTCATATCCGTTTGAGGTCAGATATTTGATATCGCGGGCGAGCGTGCCGGGATCGCACGAGACGTATACGATGCGATCCGGTGCAGCCTGCACCACTGCGGCGAGCAGTGGCTCGGCGCAGCCAGCACGCGGTGGATCCAGCACCGCCACATCGGCGTGCTCCAGCTTTATCTCCGGCTCACGCTCTACTCTCTCGTTGACCTCGTTCCACTTGTATAGCTTCGAAAGTCCCATCATCCCCGGGAGCTCCTCCTCAGCCTTTCCACAGACATATCTCGTGTTGATCACTCCGTTGATCACTGAATTCCTGTTGGCATCCAGCACCGCAGGTTTTACTGACTCTATGCCTATGACCCTGGTCCTTTCGAAGGCCTCTGAGTCCCTTTTTCTGAGCTCTTCGAGCAGCCACAAGCCTATGGTTCCCGCTCCGCAGTAAAGATCGAGTACGGTCTCACCGCCTTTCAGGGCAGCATACTCCGCTGCCTTGTCATACAACTTCTCCATCTGCTCAGGATTCACCTGGTAAAATGACTGCGGACTGATCTCAAACATGAGGCTGCGTCCATCTTCAGTTATGACTTCTTCATTGATCGTCGGCTTTCCGGCTGCAATACGGCACTTACCCTTATGGATCACAGCAACCGACTCCAGGCTGAATGTCTGAGCCGCTTCTATCGGATCCCCATTTTCATCGAAGCTCAGGCTATAGACAGCATCGTCGAACATTTCCACGAGCTTTTCGATTTGTGAAATCTCTTTATTATCTGAATCCAGCACCGCCATCACCTCGCCGGTACCGAAAGCTGTTTTGACAGTTAACTGAGTGATACCTTTAGTGCCTGTTTCATTAAGGAATACGCGGAGTGCATCTGCGCACACCATTGCGGCATCTGACTGCAGCATGCAGTCAGCAATATCCATTACAAAATGAGATTTCCCCTTCATGAAGCCGACTTCTCCATGAGGGCCAATGGCAAACACCGCCTTGTTTCTGTAATACTTCAGCGTGTCAGCCCCAATCATTTCATTCACTTTCGGCTCATCGAGGCCACCGAGTCTCTTCAGTTTTGCCCTTACCTGCTCCTCTTTGAGCCTCTTCTGAGCCTCGTAAGAGAGCTCCTGCAGAGTGCATCCACCGCAGCTGCCGGCGTATGGGCACTCCGCTGCGATCCTGTCAGGTGATGCATCGACTATTTCACACAGCGAAGCCTCTGCCGATGACTTCTTTGCCTTAGTCACCCTCACTTTAACGGTATCGCCGGGCACTGCACCGCCGCTCACAAAAACGGCACAGCCTTCGCATCTGCCGAAAGCCCTGCCGTCATCAAGCATATCTTCTATCTTTAATTCTATGATCTGATTCTTTTCCATGATTTCCACCTGTAAATGGTAAAAGGGGGACAGTCCCCGTTAAGGATGTCTAACGGGGACTGTCCCCTTTAGCATCCCCATTAGCATTCTCTGCGAGTGCGCGTAGCTTTGCGAAGCGCTTACTGATCGCTGCCTTTCCTACCGGCGGCGTCAGCGACTCGCCTATCTCGGTAAGGCTCGCTTCCGGCCTGTATAATCTGAGGTATGCCGCCTCTTTAAGCTGTGGCGACAGCTGCCTTAATCCCTTGCTCCAGAATTCCGACAGCGGATCGGTCAGCTCATCCGCCTCCGGTTCTCTGCCTGTCTCAGAGGAGGCTATCTTCACCAGCCAGCCCCTCTGCTCTTCTGCCGCCAGCAGAGTTCTGTCTACGTTGGCATTGTCGCAGTTGATTATGCGCATTATCTCTCCGTGCATGCTCTTGTTGACGCGTATACTCTCGAATTCGAGCACCGCGCTTCCGGCTCCCATGATGCCAAGCATATCACTGATGTATGCAGCCTTTTTCATATAAACCACATAGTTCTCGCCACGCCTTGCAACCGAAGCTGAGAGGTCATCGAATGATCCGACCAGCTTCCTGAGATCCATTGCGCTCTGCTCCTTGTCGAGCACGAACTCGAGGTGATAACCCTTGCGCGGATCCGACATTGTTCCGCAGCTGAGGAACATTCCCCTCATATACGACCTCTTGCAGCATTTGGATTTGACTATCGGCGGATAAATACCGTCGCTGAAATAGTCATCGCCTTCGCGTATGAGCAGCATGCCTGTCTCGCGGAGTATCTGCATCGACTTCTCGTCAGGACTGATGTTTATGTAATATGTGTTCTTTCCCTTCTTGCCCTGGCTTCCCGGTCTGTGCGAGCCGCCAATTGCGAGACCCACCTTGTTGCGGAAGTAAGTCTCTATCAGCACCTTAAAATGCCTTGCCACTGCTGCGCTTTCCGTTGAAGCCATAATAGCAAAGCTGCCGCCTGTGATCCGGATCGATCCCGAAGCTCTCAGGAATCCCGCGATCTCAGCCAGCATGCAGCATTTTTTGGCAGGCTCTATCCTTGCCAGTTCACTTTTTACATCCGAAGAAAATGACACCCTGTCCTCTGTTCTCTATCTCTTCTTGTTCTGAAGGTCCATATCTCTATGGTAGATCCTTACCCTCATGCCGTCTTTTTTGAATTCTTCAGCAACAGCATTTGCGATCGCCACCGATCTGTGATGTCCGCCTGTGCAGCCGAAAGCTATGTTGAGATGATACTTTCCCTCTTCTATATAGCCCGAGACCATTGAGTTGAGCAGTGAATGTACTGAATCCACAAACTCACCTGCAAGCCTGCTCCTGAATATATAATCCCTTACCTTCTTATTGTTGCCGGTCAGCTTCTTGAGGCTAGGTACATAAAACGGGTTCGGCAGGAACCTGACATCGAACATAACATCAGCCTCCGTCGGTATGCCGTATTTGAATCCGAAGGAGCTTATGTTTACCGCAAAGGTCGAAGATCCCGAGCCGCCGAAAACCATGCGGTCGAGCTCTGCAACCATCTCAGGTACTTTGAGATTGCTGGTATCGAGCACCAGATCCGCCTTCTTGCGGATGTTTCTCAGCTTTTCCACCTCGTCTTCTATAACGCTGGCGCTTGCCTGCCCTCCCGTCAGAGGATGATTGCGCCTTACTTCGTTATACCTTCTGACGATCTC
This sequence comes from Mogibacterium sp., assembly GCA_017405845.1. Taxonomy (GTDB): domain Bacteria; phylum Bacillota; class Clostridia; order Peptostreptococcales; family Anaerovoracaceae; genus Crickella. Next base: position 208,034 of record JAFQZQ010000041.1, read on the forward strand.
GGATACAGCTGCCTCCATGTAAAGCACTGTAAGTTCTATGTCGCTCCTGCTCCTTAGCTCGTCTATCACATCGACGAGCTCGCTGAAGAAGTTGCCGCTCCTGAGGTCGGCTACAAATACCGCTTTCTCAATGTTGTTCCCTGCGGTTGAAGCCATCTCAATGAAGTTGTTTATGAGAGCCGGCGGCATATTGTCGACACAGTAATACCCCTGATCCTCAAACCAGTCTGCTGCTCTGCTGCGCCCCGCACCTGACATTCCCGTTATGATAACAACTTCCATTTTGATTCCTTACCTCTTCTGTATATTTACTATTCTCTCCGGGTCGATGCCTGCTTCCATGGCGAGTGCCAGGCTCTCCGCAAAGCGCCCTACATTTCTCGGCCTGTGTGCATCGCTGTTGATCACGAACTTGACGTCATACTGTTTGTAGATCTGAAGGTCAGCAGCATCCGGATGCTTATGTCTGGCATTGATTTCTACCAGCGTTCCGGTCTCTTCGCACGCCTTTGCCACAGCATGCTCATCTATGAACGCCTTGTCGCCGGGATGTGTGAGTGTCTTTATATCATTGCTCTTAAGCGCTTTTACTATGCGCGCAGTGTTCTGACGTCTGAGCTTTTCCTGCAGCTTCTTCGGCCACGGAAGCTTGAACGCCAGGAAGTTATGTATCATATGGCACTTCGGCACATAGTGATAGCCCGCGTTCACAAAGTCGAACTTTCCGAAATCCTCAGGTGAAACATCGAGACCGTTCGGCGTGTCTACTATATCTGCTTCCACACCGAGATATATGCGGAGCTTAGGGAATGAAGCCAGCGTGAGTGCTATATCTCTTCTCATCTGCGGGAGCTTTCTGAGATCCAAGCCGTAAAAGTCCGACGGTCCGTGATCGGTTATCGCCAATGAGTCGAGTCCCCTCTTCGCTGCCGCCCGTGCATTATCTATGATTCGGCCCTTTCCATGAAAGTACGGGCCAACCTTAGAATAGATAGTATGAGTATGGTGATCGAATTTCAGCCTGTATTCTTTTTTTATGTCTTCAATACTCATTTTCATGGCTCTAAAGGCTGCAGTTTATCAGCCTCACTTCAGGCTCGAGCAATATACCCGAATCCGAATAAACTGTCTCTCTTACGTGTCTCATAACCGCCAGCACATCTTCGCAGCTGGCACCGCCTATATTGATCACAAATCCCGAATGCTTCTCGGATACCTGAGCACCTCCAACAGTGTAGCCCTTGAGTCCTGACTGCTCTATCAGTGCTGCGGCGTAGCCGCCAACAGGTCTCTTGAATGTGCTGCCTGCACTCGGGTAGTTTACCGGCTGCTTGGAGTTCCTTTTGAACTGAAGCTCTGCAACCCTCGCAGCGATTGCTTCAGGATCGTCTTGTGTCAATTCCATCTCAGCTGAAAGTATGAGTATTCCCTCATCCTCAGCCATGCTGTGTCTGTATGCGAACTGCATTTCCTCGTTGCTTACACTGCGGAGATTAGTGCCATCGGGATCCATCACACGTACAGATCTGACTACATCCTTGATCTCTCCGCCGTACGCTCCTGCGTTCATAAACACGGCTCCGCCTATGCTTCCCGGTATACCGCTCGCGAATTCGAATCCGCTGAGCCCGTTTTCTGTCAGAAATGCCGAGGTCCTCGACATCAGCATTGCTGCGCCGACACTAACCCTGCAAGGGTCATCTGGGTCACGAATTATGGATTCGAAGTCTCCTCCGAGCTTTATCATTATGCCCGGGTATCCGTCATCCGATACCAGAAGATTTGACCCGTTACCGATTATCATGTGCGGGGCGCCGATCTCTGTTACAGCTGCAAGCACTGCAGCCAATTCCTCTTCATCGTTTACTGTTACAAAAGCGGACGCCGGTCCGCCAATGCGAAATGAAGTGTGCCTGCTCATCGGCTCATCTCTGAGCACGCGATCCTCAGGCACATCAGCGCATATTCTCTCAATTGTTTTTAAGATGATTTCCTGCATCTTTCTACTCTAGTAAATCCTTATTCTTGTCATCGACGCCGGTGATCTTGTGAGCTTCCCTGTCAAGGCTGCTCTCTCGGTCATTTCGGTCAAAGGCAAACTTGTTCTGTGAAATATCTTTCTTTTTTCTGAATTTTGAAAACCATGAGTCCTGCTTATTTTTATCAGGCTCCAGCTCCACCTCGTCATCCTCAAGTCCGTAGTGATCAAGGCTGTAGTAGTACGCTGTATGAGTATTCTTCTCTCTGCGTTTTAGGCTGGAGGTCATCAGCTTGTCTACATATCTGTAGAACACTGCAAACACCGGCACGCCGAGAGCCATACCCGGGAATCCGAACAGGCCTCCACCGATCAGCACCGAGATCAGCACCCAGAAGCTGCTGATGCCTATCGCGTTGCCCACGATCTTCGGACCGATCACATTTCCGTCGAGCTGCTGTATGACGATGATTATTATTATGAAATACAGAGCGTCTATAGGGTTTTCGAGGAGAAGTATGAATACCGACGGTATTGCTCCGATGAACGGACCGAAGAACGGTATAACATTGGTCACTCCAATAATTACACTCAGCATAAGAGCGAATGGGATCGCGCAGATCTTGAGCACTATAAACGACAGCACTCCGATTATGAACGAATCTATTATACGGCCAACGATAAATCCGATGAACGTCTCATTGACGATACCCGCAAATTCATAGAGGCTTGCCTTGCGTCTCTGAGAGCATGTAGCGTTGACCATCTTGCGTGTGATCGCGAACAGTCGCTCCTTGTAGTTGAGCAGGTATACCATTATCAGCAATCCGATGAATGCGTTTGCCACATACTTGACCGCCAGCATTACACCGCTGGATATCATGGACGCTATGCTTGCGGCATTGCCGCTGAGTATATGCTCCTGTATCCACTGAATTATCTCACTGTTCTCGGCGTTTGCAAGGTTATCGACCCATACTGCGACGAACGGGAAATGGCTGAGGTGAGTATTACACCATGCGGAAAACGAATCCAGTCTCTCCGGCATGGTATTTACCAGATTGACTGCACTTGCTACAACCTGCGGAACTACAAAGTATATGAACAGTCCCGCCACGCCTACTACGAGGACAGCACAGACTAGTGTTGCAACCGCTCTTGCTGCACTGAGCAGCGTGCGCTTTTCCTTTTTATCTACACATCGGTCTCCATCATCTGACACCAGCATGGCACCGATCGAGAACCCCTTCTTATTAGCTCCTTCCAGCAACCTCCTGTAACACCACTTTACACAGGCGTTATACACAGGGCAGAGAATGAACGCAAGAATACCGCCTATATAGATAGGCGCGAGGGTATTATTTATATTTTCAAAACCGATTGATATGCGGTTTCTAGTGATCCAGTTATTGAATACTATCAATAAACCTCCGCACACCAGTATCAGAAACGCCGCTTTTGCATATGGGCTTTCTCTGAACTTCCTGAACATGCTGTTTCCTCCGGCTTGTCCCTGCAATCCTTTTTGTTATTTTATCATTAATTATCCGTTTTCTGCATAGATAATCACTTATGCTTCAGAACGCAAATCACGCCCTTTATCTTGCCGCTGTTCAGCTTGTATATCTTGCGGACTACAGCTCCCGGCTTGCCGCATCCAATAACTGCAGTCGGTCCGGCATTCCCTTCAATGGTAACAATGTAATTACCATATACGCCTTCTACCAGACCTACATGCATGTTTCTGCCGAAAACTATGATGTCTCCGGGGCGGGCATTCCTTTTATTGATCCATTTTTTATATTTGTCTGCAAACCTCGAATAGCTAGGCACATAACCGAGCGGACCGTATCTTTTGGCCACTGAGATCTTCTTATAGAGCCCGGCTTTATTGTATACCCATGCAACGAACGCTCCGCACCAAGGTGTACGATCGGTGTCCCTGAATCTGGTCTTATAGTACCACACCCAGTATGTCTTGCCGGTCATTATGCCTACCTGCTTGCGTGCGACTTTGATGACAGCATTGCTGTCCTCTTCAGGAAATACTACCTTTTTTACATATCCTTTTTTATTGGCAACATATGCGATGTTCTTTACAGTAAAACCATCGCCCGTTATAATCTTGCCGCCTTTTCGTATGTAGTATTTATTCCCCTTCCAGACTACGAATCCGGCCTTTCTCTTGCACTGGCCCCTTGAATACGAAAAGTAGTAATGATTATTCCATTTGTATACACCGGTCAGGATGACCCCCCTTTTATTTGCCCGGTAATACTTCTTGTTGACTTTGAAGGTCGCATTGGTCTTGATCTTTCCGCCTCTTCTGACGTAATAGATCTTTCCGCCGACTGTTACGAATCCGGCTTTCTTACGGATGACTCCTTCCGGATCCATATAGTAATAATAGCTGCCCTTCTGTATGATGCTGCCTTCATTCACGGGTTCAGGCTCAAGCTCAGGATCCGGTTCAGGCTCAGGATCCGGCTCTTCTGCAGCTGGTTCTTCCGTTGTGCCGCCGCCTTCTACGTCACCTTCCTCGTCACCGGTCGTTACCTCGGTCTGTGTTCCGTCAGCCGGAGCACCGTCACCCTGCACATCGTCATCAGCAAAGACCGTTGAAAATGAAAGAACGAACATCAAAAGCAGAGCTATCAATGTCCGTTTTGCTCTTTTACGTTTCGCAGATCTCATGACTTATTCCGCCTTCCTGAAGTTTTTATTTTTTTACGAATGATTTGCCCGCGAGCGCGCTTTCGTCATCATCCTCTCCGTTCCAGCCGTAATCCAGCTGATCGAAATGTTCATATGTAGTTACGCCTACCGCTTTGACTCCCTCGTTTATCATTCCGTGCCTCGAGGTGAGCGTCTCTATGTACAAAACAAACCTCTGCTCGCCTACCGGCACTATGAACCTTTCGCTTACATCGATCCGGCCTTTCTTGTCGAGTGCTGTCGAAAGGCTTCCGGCGCCAAGCGATACCGCATTGTCGAAATCCGCATTGCCCCAGTCTGCAAAAGATACGACATCTTCTGTTCCGCTTGCTTCGATCATCAGGGCCCCAAGCTTATCGGCGCTTCCCGATTTAAGAGCCTTCATGACCGCCTGGGAATTCTCTTCAGAGAATTCGGTCATAGCGTAGAAATCAGGCTCGCTTATCTTCTCATCTGCAACTTTCTTATTATAAGTAGCTTTTGCTGTCCTTACCGCTACAAATGCAAATACGGCAACTATCAGCAGCAGTGCAATCAAAAGTATTGTATTTGTATTTTTTTTCTTCATTTTTTCTTCTCCTGTCCTGTATATCTATCATATAGCATTTGTCCGCGCTTGTCTAATGATGTATACTTGAAATATGACAGATGAAGAAATAAGACGCGTATTGCGCAAAAAAAGAAAACAGAAGCTGTTAAAAAGGCGACTCATAGCTATTGCGATAGCAGCAGTAATCGCTGTCGGAGGCGGTTTCCTTACAGGCAAAGCCATCGGAAACAAGACCTATACCGATGAGTTGAAGAAGGTCGTCTCCGTCGTACAGGACAAGCCTATCGTCAAAGTGGCAATGGGACAGCTGGGCAACAAAGGCGGCGAACCTTTCTGGTCGTGGTATGGTTTTAAGAACCGTGAAGAATGGTGTGCCCTCTTCGTTTCGTGGTGCGAAGATCAGTGCGGATACCTCGAGAAGGAGCTTGCACCGAAGTTTGCGATAGTCAGCGACGGAGCAGACTGGTTTGTGCTTCGCGATCAGTGGCGTCTTGTCGGAGATACGCCTGAACCGGGAGACCTCATATTCTTCGACTGGGATCAGGACGGAGGACGCGACCACGTCGGCATAGTTACCGCGGTAGTCGATGATAAGGTCTTCACAATAGAAGGCAATTCCAGCGATCTCTGCAGACAGAAGCGATACTCGCTCGATGATCCGATTATCTACGGATACGGAATGATAAAGGAATAAAAACAAAGCTGTGCCTCGCGGCACAGCTCTTTTATTTTTTGTAAGTCTTTATCTTACATTCAGATCAGGTTCGATTGCTTCGAATACCGGAAGAATACCTGTCTTCTCAGGTGTCTGAGCAGGCAGCTGCCAGAAATCGTGAGCGCAGTAATTGTTGCCCTCAACGATAGCCGGTCCGTCAGGTGTGATACCGATATCCCAGCCAACGTATCTTACCTGAGGTACTACCAGCGCAGCCTGCTTGGCAAGCTCGCAGGCTTCCTTAAACATAGGAACCTGATGTCCCATCAGCTTATAGTGTGTCATCGGATGCTCGTCATAGATGATAGCCATCGATCCATCGCCGCTGACTCCCGGTGAGCAGATCTTGCCGGTCTCGAGGTCTACGCGGGTACCGAATCCGTAATTATCTACTACACGACCATTAAGTCCGAACTTCTGGGTCGCAAAGATGACATGCGGCACTCTCTGCTTGTCAACTACCGTGATGATTCTGAGGCAGTTCATCGCATAAGGATATACCTTCTCGTTGTCAGGATGCTGCTTCAGCACTTCCTCGAGGAGCCATGAATCCTCCTGCAGGAGCTCCCTGTACATATCATCGAAGCTCTCATAATCGTCAAGGTTCTTCTTCATGCAGCCGTGACCGCAGGATCCGTCAACCGGCTTGCAGAAAATGACTTTATGCTTCTCTACAAACTCCCTCACTTCTCCCTTCGAAGAAGTCTTGAAGTTGATAAAATCGCGCTTTATATAATCCTTGAACAGATTGTTGAAGTCCTCTTTATTGTCGAAAAGGTGCTCATATGTGTCATCGTTGAAGTGGCTTATGAGCTTCTTGTTGCGAAGCCTTGTGAGGAAGGTGTCGCGCTGCTCATCAGTCAGATCCCAGAATCCGAAGGTGACATAGTCATAATAACCTGCGCCGTACTTAACAGCGCACTTTGCCATGTCAGCGGTAATGGCAGCCTTACTCATTCCCGAAAACTTCGCCGTCCTGTCCAGAACATCTTTATATTTTTCAAGGCTCATTCCCTTGACAACTCTTATCAGATAACTTGGGCTAAGCACATCGTTACCTCCTTTGATTTCTCAGATTTCCATGTAATTCTACAATACATCAGGAGAAGTTGCCAGCATGTCGTATAAAATTAATAATATGATAGAATTTCGATTTCGATTTTAAAATAAAGCGTGTTACAATAATCTGAAAGCATTATTATTAAGCGGTGCATAAAACGCCGAGTTGATTGGGCGAAACGAGGTTTTTATGCAGCACATAAGGAAAAGGATTACAAAATATGGAATTTACTGCAAATGCAAATAAAAACGTCTCCATCGAGACTTCTACAGGCAATTATGACAGGTGCGCCATTCAGACACATTTTGTCGAGATCGGCGAAGATTATATTGAACTCGTCGAGCGCTATGTCAGACCGCTCTGGCAGGAGGGTGACCTTCTTGCAATCGCAGAGAAGATCGTTTCGCTTTGCCAGAACAACGTAATACCTAAAAAGGACGTAAAAGTAACCAAGCTCGCGAAGTTCCTGAGCCGTTTCGCTACACAGCACAATTCGGCAGGCATTGGTGTAGGCGATGTATATAAGATGCAGTACGCCATCGATATCAACGGCGGAGCAAAGGTCTTCCTCGCTGCAGTATGCGCGGGATTCGGAAAGCTCGTAGGCAAGAAGGGAATCTTCTACGACATGGTCGGCGAAGAAGTCCGCGGACTCGACGGATTCTATCCGGATGTCTTCCCGATCTATGGTGAGTACGGCATTCCACTTCCGAAGAACCCGAACGGAGTATGCAATGAAATCAAGGAGAAGACAGGCATGTCGTGTATGATCATCGACGCGAATGACTTCACCCGTGATATTCTCGGCAAGAGTGACGATGTGGCGCTTAACGACGATCAGCTCTGCGAGATCATCAGAGACAACCCTGCCGGTCAGGACGACCAGTGCACACCGTTCATACTGATCCGCAAGAAGTAATCAAAGCAAGCATTTAAAAAAGTGTTCAGCTCATGCTGAACACTTTTTTGCTGCCTTCTGTATATCGGTCTACTGTGCCTCGTAGTAGTCTTCCATGTTTTCAATGTACTCTTCAAGGCATAAGCCGTTTTCCATTATGGTTGCTGCGTGTTCCTTGCCGACATATCTGTAGTGCCACGGTTCATAGATGATCTCTGTTATATCTTCCTTATCTGCAGGATATCTCAGAATGAAACCGTAATCCTGGCAGTGCTCCATCAGCCATTTCTGAGCCGGCATGTCCTCCTGTTCGGCAATGAGGGGATCTGCCCAGCCGAGCGAATCCGCGTCGATAATATCCGCTGCGAGTCCGCATTCGTGCTCGCTGTGGCCCGGAACGGCGGTATCTGCTTTGTTTGCGGTGTGGTCGTAAAGATACTGCTGAGTCTCACGAGTCCTGAATGTCGAAATCAGGCGCGGTGAGTAGCCTGCCTCCCTGCAGTCTGCAAGCATCTCCTGCAGAGCATCACATACCCTTGAATCTATGTAATACCCGTCCTCAACCTCTACTGTCTCTATGTCGAAGTCATCAGGCATTGCATTCTGATTGTTTACGAGTATCAGGTACCATTCGCCCTTTTCAGCCTCTATCCTGTCAAGGCGCTCCTGCTCTTTTGCCGCAGCGGCTTCCTCTTCGGCCTGCTGCTGTGCCGCTGCTTCTGCAGCTGCCCTTTCGGCCTCCTCGGCGCGTGCGTCTTCTTTTATCTTATGGACAAGAAACAGCACTGCAGCCGCTACAGCGACGGCGAGTATTAAAATTATAGCAATCAGTCTGCCGGCTTTTCTTCTTTTCATTGTTCAGTACCTCAGGCCTTTTTACTGCGCTCGCGTGCGAGCAGGGCTGCTCCGTAAGCCCCTGCATATCTGCCGTCCGGCATCGCAAGCGCTTTCTTTCCCAGCTTTTTGCTCAGAAGAGATGCGAAAAATTCGTTGTTGCTGAAGCCTCCGGTAATGATAATTGTGTCCTGAAGCTCCTTCCTCTGCACGAGGGTCGCCACCTTGAGCGCTACCGAGTCAATTACTCCGGCTGCAAGGTCTTCACGGCTCCTGCCCTCTCCCATATAGTTTATCACTTCTGACTCGGCAAACACAGTGCAGAGAGAGCTGATCGAGATCGGCTTGCCTATCTCAGCGAGCTCAAAAAGTTCTTCTATTGTGAGTCCGAGCCTGTTTGCCATGACCTCGATGAACTTGCCTGTACCTGCAGCACACTTGTCGTTCATCAGAAAGTCTATCGGCCTGCCGTTCTTTACGTTTATGTATTTTGTATCCTGACCGCCTATGTCGATGATGGTGCAGTCGCATCCTATCATCTCATAGCCGCCTCTGCCGTGGCATGTGATCTCGGTCACAACGCTGTCCGCATATTCTACACTTATACGTCCGTAACCCGTCGCGATTATATCCGCATCATCGATATCTCCGTAAGTTTTTACGAGGTCGTCCCTGATGATTCCCGCCGTGATCTTGCTGTTCCAGCCGGTTGGAAGCACTTCAAATACAGGATCCTTGCCCTCCTCGAGTACGCAGACCTTTGACGCAGTTGAGCCGATATCTATACCAATATATTTTCTAGCCATATTTATGCCTCGTGTTGTCGAAAGTATTGTTTAGTCCGCTGATTGAAAGGTACGCAAGCTTCTCGTTTTCAGCTATCTCCTTGATGGTATCCACGTCTTCTCCGTGCACCAGAAGAGAAACTCCGCAGCATACCGAAAGTTCTCTCGGAGTTGGACTGATCTGAGCGTACATCTTTTTCCCCTTCAGCGACCTGTACATCGCGGTCGCATCGGTATGATTCTGAAATAAAATATAATAGTGCAGGTATTCTGCCATTTATTTAACCTTCCTCAAAAATATAGGAGCGGATGTTCTCCGCTCCCATATTAACATATTTGACAATATCCAGTCAGTATTAGCCGAGCATTTCGATGAATGCGCCGATTCTTGTCTTGAGCTGCTGTGCATCATTGTCAGTGTAGTCTGTCTCGATGCCGAGGAACGGAATTCCCTCTGCCTTGCATCTCTCTTCGAGGCTTCTGCCTTCGATATCGTATGTCTGGCAGAACATCAGGTTTACATCGATGACTCCGTCAGCCTTGCTGTCCTTTGCAAGTCTTACAACATCGTCGAATCTTGCTGTGTTAGGAGTGAAACATGCGCAGTTGATGCCCATGTATCTGTTAGCAATGTTCTGAACCATATCGTCCAGAGTCTCACCGCTCTCGTCAACAAAGTTCTCGAAGTATCTTGTGCCTGTGCATGTCTCTTCGCAAACTACAACACCGCCGCTTGTCTCAACAAGGTTGTGGAGCTTCCAGTTAGGAATAGCCATAGGTGTTCCGGAGATGAGGATTCTCTTCTTTCCTTCTGCAACGCTTACGCCGTCTGCAACTCTCTGCTCGAGCTCGTCGCACAGCTTGTTGACCATTGCTGTGAATCTTTCAGGATCATCATAGTATGCGATCTGCGAGATGAGGAGTACGTCAGTTCCGCTGATAGGAACACACTCGTTTCTTCTGAGCTTGTACAGTCTCTCGAGAGCAGCTCTCTTAGCATTGATCTTCTTGATGTTCTCAGCAAGAGCTTCAGCAGTTACCTTGTTGCCTGTTGTCTCTTCAACTACCTTGATGAGATCCTTGATCTCGTCAGCCCACTTGAGATAGTCTTTCTCCCTCTTCATCTGAGGCAGGTCCATGATGTGCATCGGAACGTCTGTGCCGAGGATCTCGTAAGCCTTCTTTTTGCCGTCGCATGTATTCTCACCGATGTAGATGTCTGCCAGTCTGTAGAACGGGCATGTTCTGTCAAATCTTGCTCCGAGCATAGCCTTGATCAGCGGGCATGTGTTGGCAGGAAGATATCTCTCGCCGCCAGGTACCCAGAACTGCGATCCCGCGCAGAGACCTGTTGCGATTCCGCCTGCTGCGAAGATGACTTCATCAGGTACATAAGCACAGAATGTGCCGAATACCTTGCCGCCGTTCTTTCTGAACTCTACGAGCTCAGATGGTCTGAGACCGTGAACGTCTGCGAGAACCATGTCGAAATAGTCCATAGCAGCAGGTCTGTTCTCCTGCGACATGAATACGTCACCGATAGCTCCCGGAAGTACTTCGCACAGCATGTCGTGCATCTCGAGGTTCATACCGAGTTCAGCCCACATTTTCTGATTGTCTGCCATAATAATTTCTCCCCTTATTTTGTTAGAAAAAGTATTTTAATGCACCTTCGGCTACGCTGAAGGCACATCTTTACAACTAAATTTTACTATCACAAAAAGAACAGGCAAAATAGATAAAATCTATTCTGCCTGTTTGCATTATCGTCTGTTTCTATGCGTCTAAAGACCTTTGGTCGAAAAGAGTTTTGCCCCCAATTTCTCGCCCTCGGATTCTTCGCAGCCGTATACGTTTTTCTGACCTTCCATCGGTCCATAGTGGACTACGACTTCCTCGGCCGGGTCATACTTAGGTTTTTCGAGCCTTTTGTTAAGAAGCTCCAGCACCATACCCATTACGTAGTTCGTCTGCTCTTCTTCTGACATAGCCATTATCTTGTCAGGCTCTGAAGCTACTTTGTCTTCGAGAGCCTTCTCGAGCTCTTTGTCAATGCCGGTGAATATCTGGAGGGGCTCTATGGATACAGTTACATCATACCCGCCATCTTCCGTAGCGGCAGCTTCCCCGATCGTATACTTTGTTTTTTCGAGAGCCTGCACCATAAATGCCTTAAACGAATCAGTTACCTCATCGCTCAGCTTAGCCTCGGAGCTGAACTCCTTGACCATCTGATCGATAAGGGCATCGCGTGTTTCGGATTCCTTTCCTTCCTCAATGTCGGCCAGTTCGACGGAATGGTCGTAATCACCGGTGCACATGAGATCGATCACCGCTTTGACATAAGCCTGTGCTTCCCCGGGCTCCGGCTTTTTAGGGCCGCAGCTGCTAAGCATTGCGACTGCAAGCACCATCATGATCACTATGAGAGACAGGTGTTTTAATCCCCTTTTCATTGTGCCCCCTACTTTACCTTGCGGCGCTTAATCTTCTGGGTCGTTGTCTTTTCGAACTCCTCGGTTCTGAGATAGGTCTGCTTTACGCGCTTGAACTTAGGCATTTCGTCGTTGATCTTCTCAATATCAGCATCAACGATAGCCTGAATCTCATCGAGGCTCTTGCCCTTCAGCGCATCGTTCTCAGGATCATAAACAACGTGCGCTACCAGCCTGTAATCATCGCCCTCTTCTTCGCCCATTACAACGTTCTCAACAACATAAGGGATCTTGTCGATAAGTACCTCTATCTCCTCAGGATAGATATTCTTGCCGTTCTTGAGCACGATTACATTCTTTTTGCGGCCTGTCAGGAAGATGTATTCATCCTCGTCTATCCTTGCAAGGTCGCCCGTATTGAACCATCCGTCTACGAAGACCTCTTTGTTAGCCTCTTCATCCTCGAGATATCCCTTCATGATGTTAGGGCCTCTCGCGTAGAGTTCTCCGATGCCGTCTTCATCAGGGTTGTTGATCTTGACTTCTACTCCCGGCATTGCGTGTCCGACTGAACCCGGCCTGCGGAAGAAGTAGCTTTCGGATGCAATGGTCGGAGCTGTCTCGGTAAGTCCATAGCCCTGTACGGTAAGGATACCGAAGTCAGTCGTGTATTCGAGGATCTTAGGATCAAGCGCCGCCGCTCCGCTGATGAGGAATCTCAGCTTGCCGCCGAGTCCGTCAATTACGTCCTTGAAGAGCTTGCGTCTTACATCGATACCGACTTTCATCAGCGCCTTGGATATCTTGCGGCCCATCTCGAGTTTCTCAAGCTTGCCTTCCTTCTCAGCTGTCTTCAGCACCTTGTTTATCATCGATTCAATGATGAGCGGTACGCAGAAGAATGCGGTGACTCCGTATTCCTTGAGTTCCTTCTGGATGTATTTGAGTCCGCTGCAGAACACGTTCGTGGCTCCGTTGCTGATGAACATGAGCACGCCCTGGTTTCCGAACGCGTGATGGAGCGGAAGCAGTATCATCTCTACATCATCTTCATAGATAGGCTCGACTTTTCTCATCGCTGCGATGGTGGACGCGATATTGCGCTGTGTGAGCTGAGCAGCCTTGGCGTCAGCAGACGTACCCGAAGTGAAGAGGATGATATCGACAGCGTGTTTATCGATCACCTTGAATTCGGACTTGTACTGCTTTATGAGTTTTGCGTGTTCAACAAGTGCCTCCTGCGAGATCTCGGACATCGGGATCAGTGTCTCTACCGTGACGCCGTCCATCTTGCAGATCTTCTCGAAGTCCATGTTGAGCGTTTCATCATAAACGATCGCGTTTGCCTTGCACTTTCTAAGCGAATTGACTATCTCCTCTTCAGGAAGACCTTTGTCCAGAGGCACCACCACTCCGACATTGATGACTATTCCGTAATATGCAGCCAGCCATGTGTAGGAGTTAGGCCCTATAACAACGATTCTTTTACCCTTGAGTCCTTTGCTGATCAGATAAGCTCCAATCGAGTCCATATCTTCCCTGAACTTGTTATATGTGATCTCGACCTTGTTCTTTCTGTCCGGAGTCTTATAGATGAAGCCTATATTCTTTCCGTACTTATCTGCCACAAAATCCATGATCTCTTTGAGGTCCTGGAATTCTATGTCATACTTGCATTTATATTTTCTCATTCTTCATCCCTTTCCAAAAGTTTTGATGCGCTATTTAAGCGCACAATAAATCTGAAGTCCTTTTCCCATAATTCAATATACAGTAAAGCGGGCATTTTATCAATGAAACTATGCCCGCCAAAAGAGTTTCTTAATCCTTGATATTACAGCGTTTCAGCTAATTCAGGGAATATACTGAGGCTGCGCTTGAGGATGCCGTGAACGTATGCAATCATGGTGCCGTAGTTGGTGATAGGCACTCCCTGAGCCGTCGTTTTGGATGCGCGGTGCTTCACTTCTCTTTCGTTCAGCATGCATCCGCCGCAATGCACAACCAGCGCGTATGGAGTCAGGTCATCCGGATAGCCTGTACCGCTCGCGGTCTCGTAGACGAGATTTTTGCCGGTAAAATCGTTGAGCCACTTAGGTATTTTTACAGTGCCGATGTCACCGCATTGTCTGTGATGCGTGCAACCCTCCGCGATGAGCACTTTATCTCCGTCCTTCAGACTGTTTATCGCAGCAACACCCTTTACAGCATCGTCAAGAAGGCCTTTGTAACGCGCCATTAGTATTGAGAAGGATGTCAGCGGCACATCGGATGGAACTATCCTGTCCACCTTGCCGAAGACCTGGCTGTCCGTGATAACCAGAGCAGGCTTCGTATCGCCGAGCTTAGCGAGCATGTCTGCAAGCTCTGAATCCTGCACAACCAACGCGGCTGCGCCGGCATCGAGTATGTCTCTTATCGTCTGCTGCTGCGGAAGTATCAGTCTGCCCTTTGGTGCTGCCTTATCTATAGGCACCACCAGCAGCACCAGGTCACCCGCGTTTATCTTGTCTGCGACCAGACGGCCTTCTTCGCCCTGAGGCTTAAGAGCAGCGATCCTGTCCTTGAGCTCCTTTATGCCGTCACCGGTAAGAGCGCTCACATGCAGCATTCCCTGGCTCTCTTTCGCTATCCTCTGAAGCAGGCCCGGTTCTTCCTCACCGATATTATGATCTTCTGAGTCCTCAGAAATATCACTCTTATTGAGAACTATGAGGCAAGGGATCTCCCTCTCCTTGAAGAGACCGGTCAGCTCTTCGTCGACCTTGCGGAAGCCTTCCGTGCTGTCTACAACAAGAACGGCTATGTCAGTCTTTTCAAGAATCTTACGGGTCCTCTGCACACGCAGTTCGCCGAGGCTGCCCTCGTCGTCATATCCCGGCGTGTCTATTATCACCACCGGCCCGAGCGGGAGTATCTCCATCGCCTTTGTCACCGGATCGGTGGTGGTGCCCTTCACCTCAGAGACCACTGCGAGATCCTGTCCGGTCACTGCATTCACCACGCTCGACTTGCCTGCATTCCTGCGCCCAAAGAAGCCTATATGTATCCTTTCACCAGAAGGCGTTTCATTCATTCCCGCCATGTAACAAACCTCTCAGTCTGAACTTTGTGTTATTGCCTATGACAAGTGTACCCTCACAGTTAAAACATATCAAGAAACAAAAGCTGCGGTTTTATCCGCAGCCCTTACCCTTTTTCGAAAGATTCCGCTATTTATTTTCTGGTGAGATCTTTTGGGTTTCTCGTTCGATGTATAGAGAGGGAGCACCGAATGCGGCAGCATTGCTGTGGGAAACCCTTTGATCTCTGTTATATTATATTTCAGTTTTTTTCAATAAGTATAAATGACGGAAAAAAAAACAACAGACCTCTTGGTGTTTTTTTATATACCACAGAAATCTGTTATTTTAAAATCTATGCATTTTCTTGCAATTTTGTTGTTCAAGAAAAACTATACCAGGCTGCAGCAGCATTCTTCCCGCCTGTATCAAATTCTGGTGGTGAACCTGAACTCAGCCTTATCACATCGTAAAAAGCTCTCGGTATACTCAACCGGATGCCGCTCCTTATCGACTCCTATCAATTCGAAACTGAATGCAGGATCATCCACCGGCAGCTCCAGATACCTTGCTTCTTTCGGAAACAGTTTTACAACCCGCAGCCGTTTATCATATCTGTCCGGTAAGTGTCCCCTTGATTCCATGTATTCATATAAGGATACCTCCCTAAAGTCCATTTTATCGATGTCCGGGAAAAGCTCCTTGGGAATATATGTATACTCTACAGCAAGAGGCTTTTCGTTGCTGTATCTTACCCTGTGAAGTGCAAATATCGGTTCACCTTCCTGCAGTTGCAGCTTGTTCTCAAGGAACCTGTTTCCGGTAATCGTACCGCTTACCAACACCACGGTGTTGACCTTGATCCCATACGAGCGCACGAGTGCAGATATTCCCTTTGTTCCCTGTACTGCAGCATCACTGATATTCATAATGCTGCTGTTCTTTTTCCGGATAAAGGTGCCTGCACCCCTTCTCCGGTATACAAGTTCCTGCTCAGCCATTTTCCCCAATGCGTACTGGATAGTTGACCGTTTCACACCATACTTTTCTGCAAGCTCTCTCTCACCCGGAAGTGCTTCTCCGTCGAGGTAGCTTCCGTAATCATCCATTATCTGAGCTGCAATGGATTTATACTGTCCCTTCTTCATAATTATGTTCGCCCTTTTACCCTTAATATTCTACGCGAAGTCACGAATGCGGAATTCTATGCAGTCTATTCTGATAAAATTATCGAAAAACTCAACTACTCTGCCCTTTTTATCATATACAATCCCTTCATATCTGATCAGGGGCTCATTTCTGCTTATCTTAAGAAGAGCGGCTTCCAATTCAGCTGCATACACCTGAGTAATTTTCTGCTGTGCGCTGCCCAGGTTTATACCGTACTTCTGCTTTAAGACAGAGGATGAAGGTTTACTGAGGACATCCGCTTTGGTCAGACCCGGAGCGTGGTCTGCAGGCAGATAGGATTTCTCTACTGAGATCGGCTTATCATCATCACATCTGAGGCGAAGCACCTGATAGCAGATAGTCCCTTCAGGCAATCCGGCAATCTCAGACTGTTCACTGTCAAGGCTTACCCTCTCAAAGCTGAGCACGGTGGCCTTGTATTTTTTTCCTATGTCCGCAACATCTTTTCTGACCGAGCTGAAGTCCTTGATATTGAGAGCGATCTTCCTTGGCGCTACATAATAACCCTGACGGGGCACCTTTACCAGTTCTCCTTTTTTCAGCAAAATCTCAAGCGCGCACCTGACCGTATCCCTCTGAACACCGAATTCCTCCGCAAGCTGTCTTTCTGCAGGCAGTCTGTCTCCTTCCTTCAGACGGGCGTTTTCGATCAGCAGAATGATCTCCCGCGCTATCTCTTCTTCCTTAAACAATATCCGCTTTCGCATCAGATTATCCACCTTTTTTATCTATATAGTTAACAATAATCCGCGCATGAGTTCCAGTCAAGCACTAAGCGCAATTGCTTTTGAGGAGCATGCAGAGTATTATTTTTCTATGGATACCGGTACGATAACAGACATACTGAACAGGACCGCATGGCGTATGGACACGCCGCAGCTTTTCGGCAGCTTTCACATAGCCGCCTCACTTTTTACCGCTGTTGCTGCAGTACTGGCGGCAGTCTTTTTTGCGCGGCGTGCCGTTATAGAGAAAAATGTCAGAAGGGCGCTGGTTTTTACGGGCTGGCTGCTTCTTATACTCGAAGTTTATAAGCAGTATTTTCTGTATTACATAGTCAACGAGGGGGCATTCGACTGCTGGTTCTTCCCTTTTCAGCTCTGCTCCATGCCTATGTATCTCTGCATGCTCCTGCCATTCCTTAAGGATGAATCCCGCGTCACACTCATGACCTTCATGGGCGGATACATATTCATCAGTGCCACGGCAACTCTTATCTATCCGGAAGACATACTGCGGCCTTATATATCTCTTACAGTCCACGGCTTCATCTGGCACGGACTGCTGCTTTTCATGAGTCTGCTGATTATTTTTACAGGCTGTACTGATGCCGGTCCGCGCGGACTGCGCGGCTCTGCAGTTCTATTCGTGATCCAGTGCATCATAGCACTCAACATCAACATAGTGGCTGAACCTGTCATGCCTGCGATCCGCGCTGCGCATCCTTCGGTCACACATGACTGGGCCGCGATGTTTTATCTCAACCCATTTCACGTCTCGCCTCAGCCTGTCATATGTACAATACAGGAAGCGGCGGGCATCCCCGCAGGTCTGATCGTATATGTTATCGCTATTGCAGCCGTAAGCAGCATGGTGGTCGTGTTATCGAAGAAAATTTTCAGGGAGTCTGTTCTGGACAATACTGACGATGACCTGTAAAATCATAACCACCAGTTGAACTGGTGGTATGCACTGGCCCTAAAAGGGCCTTTTGCTTGCAAGCGTCTTAAGACGCGCCGAATAGACTGCCAACCGCATCTCTATTCTCAGGCGGCGCCTAAAGGCGCTTTTCTATTGCC
>JAFQZQ010000042.1 GCA_017405845.1 Mogibacterium sp.
CTTTCTACTCTGAGGCTTGAACACTCTCATTGTAGCAAACGGGGAGTCTATTGGTTTAACCTTCACCGCGCACCCGCATAGCGGGTGGTTGCTTGTCTCGGGCACTTCGCGCCCTCGACGGGGCTTATAGCCCCATAAAGCAAAAGGCCGGGACAAGCCCGGCCTTGAGATGCCAATTATGCTGATTAAGCAGCTGGCTGTGCATACTGCAGGAAGTAGTAGCCCATCGGTGTGTATCCGATGTTCTTCATTGTCTTGTTGCAGTACATGTTTGTGTAGTAGTAAACAGGGAGTACAGGGAATCCGCCTTCTCCGAAGAGAGCCTCTTCTGCAGCGTACAGAGCCTTGTCACGATCCGGACCGGCAGCTGTAGCCTTTGCAGTCTTGATAGCCTTGTCGAAGTCAGGGTCACTGTAGAGACCATAGTTGTAGGAGTTTCCTGTTACCATCAGCTCGAGGTAAGTGATAGGGTCATTGTAGTCTGCGATCCAGCCGAGACGTGCAACGCCGAACTTATGCTCGCCGAGTCCGTTGGTGTAAGTATTCCACTCCTGGTTCTCCAGTGTGATGTTGATTCCGAGAACGTTGTTCCAGTCCTGTCCGCAAGCCTCTGCGATTGCCTTGTGAGCATCATCAGTGTTGAAGTTGTAAACGATGGTTGTGTTAGGATCCCACTTACCTTCGTCAACTGCTTCCTGATAGAGCTTCTTAGCCAGCTCGCACTTACCTTCGTAAGTTGTGAGGTCAGCATCCGGATACTGCTTGGAGAGCCATGCATACATAGCGCCGAGATCAGATGATCCGAAAGCAAAGTCCTGACCTGTGGAGTCAAGAATTCCGGAAGCTACGAATCCTGTAGCAGGAGTCTGTCCGCCCTGAGCTACGTTTTCTACGATGTTGTCTCTGTCTACGCTGAGTACCATAGCAGCTCTTACTCTCCAATCCTGGATCTTGTCGCAGTTGAGGTAGAGGAAGTATGTACCAACGTAAGGATCGATGAAGCAGTCACCGGAATCCTGGAGTGAGGAGATCATGTCTGTCGGGAACGACTCGATGAATGCCCACTCACCGGACTGATAAGCGGAGAGGATAGCTGTCTCATCAGCAGACAGGTACCAGTCGATCTCGCTTGGTCCGAGGTTAGCTGCATCATAATACTGATCGTTAGGAACCATCTTGATTACGGAGTCGTGAGTCCACTCAGAGAGCTTGTAAGGTCCATTGCAAACCATCTTCTCTGGTGTAGCCCAGTCGTCGCCGCTTTCAACGACATCCTGTCTCAGTGGCATGAGCGAAGCAAATGCGCACAGCTCGAGGAAGTAAGGAGTATCCTGGCAGAGTGTGATCTCGAGTGTCGAATCATCAACAGCCTTGATTGCGAGCTCGCTAGGGTCCTTCTCGCCTGCCTGAATCTCAGCAGCATTTACAACGATGCCGTCCAGGAAGTATCCATAGTCAGATGCTGTAGCTGGGTTAACCAGTCTCTGCCATGAATATACCCAGTCCTGAGCCTTTACAGGCTCACCGTCAGACCACTTAGCATCTTCTCTGATCTTGAACGTATAAACGAGTCCGTCATCAGATACTTCATAGCTTGCGGCCTGGCCCAGATCAACCTTGGTCATCATCACGTTTCCGCTCTCGTCAGCCTTCTCGTCTGTAGGAACGTACTTCATGAGGTTCTCGAACATATGGTTTACATATGTTGAACCGTCAACGGAGCTGATGAGGCTCGGGTCGATGGTCTCAGGTTCGGAAGCGATGCATGCTGTTGCAACAAAGTCTTCGCCGCCGGCACTGCTTCCGCCGCCTCCGCATGCTGTGAACGAAAGGACTACAGCAAGGCAGAGGATCAGAGTTAGAAATTTCTTCATAAAATTTTTCCTCCTTCAATAACTTATACAGTACTGTATTTTATTAAAGTAACTTCGTGTTACATTAATAACTCATTCATGTGCCGCTACTTCTCGAGCAGGTGGCACGCTGCAAAGTGTCCGCCGCCGTAGTCCTTGAAAACAGGAGTCTCCTGTTTGCAGCGTTCTGTTGCGTACGGACATCTTGTATGGAACTTGCATCCCGAAGGCGGGTTGATCGGGCTCGGGATATCTCCTTCGAGAATAAGCCTCTCCCTCGACCTTGTAACTACAGGGTCAGGAATAGGAACCGCGCTCATTAATGTCTTAGTATACGGATGTATAGGGTTCCTGTAAAGCTCATATGACTCAGCAAGCTCTACCATATTACCGAGGTACATTACACCGATACGGTTCGAGATGTGACGTACTACCGAGATATCATGTGCAATGAACAGGTATGTCAGTCCAAGCTGTTCCTGCAGGTCCTCGAGCATGTTTACTACCTGCGACTGAATGGATACGTCGAGAGCCGAAATAGGCTCGTCGCAGACGATGAACTCAGGCTCAACTGCCAGCGCTCTTGCGATACCTATCCTCTGCTGCTGTCCGCCAGAGAACTCGTGCGGGAAGCGGTTGGAGTGCTCAGTATTGAGGCCTACCGCTTCGAGAAGCTGGTTGATCCTCTCTGTTCTCTCTCCCTTTCCGGTGTAAAGCTTGTGGATGTCGAGCGCTTCTCCTACGATCTCTCCGACCGTCATACGTGGATCGAGCGATGCCGACGGATCCTGGAAGATGATCTGCATCTTCCGTCTGTAAGGAAGCATCTTCTCTGCGATCTTCTTTTCAGAATCGTAGATCGGCTTTCCATCGTAAAAAATGGATCCGGATGTAGGCTCGTAAAGTCTGATTATAGTACGTCCCAGTGTGGTCTTTCCACAGCCGGATTCTCCTACGAGTCCGAGGGTCTCGCCTTTGAAGATGTCCATGCTGACACCGTCAACGGCTTTGACCGTCAAGTGATTTCTGAATCCGCCCTTCTTGACTGTGAAGTGCTTCTTTAAGTCTTTTATTTCCAGGAGTTTAGTCTGTTCTGCCATTATTTACTTACCTCCTGTTTATTCTCTTTTCCCATGAAATGCAGCCAGCATGCAGAAATGTGCCCGTCACCGAGATCCGCATAAGGCGGCTCCTTGGTGAGACAGATCTTCATGCAGTGCTTGCATCTCGGACCGAAGTGGCAACCTTGAGGCGGGTTCAGCAGGTCGACCGGTGTTCCTTCTATAGGGATCAGTCTCTCGTGCTGATCAGCATCAAGTCTAGGCATCGACTCCAGCAGGCCCATAGTATACGGATGTCCCGGTCTGTAGAAGATATCTTCGTCCGTGCCCTGCTCCACTATCTTACCGGCATACATTACAGATACTCTGTCACACATCTCAGCCACTACACCAAGGTTATGTGTTATGAAAATGATAGCAGTACCTACCTTCTTCTGAATACTCTTCATAAGATCGAGTATCTGAGCCTGTATGGTTACATCAAGAGCTGTTGTAGGCTCATCAGCGATCAGCAGCTTAGGTTCGCATATGAGTGCCATCGCTATCATGGCGCGCTGGCGCATTCCGCCTGAAAACTCGTGCGGATACTGATCCATACGCCGCTCCGGATTATTGACTCCTACCAGCTCGAGCATTTCAATAGCACGCGCTCTTGCCTTTTCTTTCGGATAATCCTTATCGTGGCAGGTAAGAGCCTCCATCAGCTGGTTTCCGATGGTGTATACCGGGTTAAGACAGGTCATAGGATTCTGGAAGATCATGCTCGCCTTATTTCCCCTGAAATCTCTCATCTGCTCTTCGTCATAGGCCAGGAGGTCTTCACCGTCAAAAGTGATCGATCCGCCTACGACTTTGCCCGGGCTCTGGAGAAGTCCCATGATAGCATAAGACTCAACTGACTTTCCTGATCCGGACTCGCCTACGATACCCATTACCTCATGCTCCTTCAGGGTATAGCTGATTCCATCAACAGCCTTTACTTCGCCTGCAGGAGTGAAGAATGATACCTTGAGGTCTTTTACTTCAAGTAGTGTTTTTCTTTCTTCTGACATCGTTCCACCTCCCTACTTCTTAAGACGCGGGTCGAGAGCGTCTCTCAGTCCGTCGCCGACCAGGTTCAGGGTAAGAACTATTATTGTAAGAACAGCGCCAGGGAACAGCAGCCTGTATGGGAATATGGTGATTGTTCCGAGTGCGTCCGAACAAAGTGATCCCAGTGATGCCATCGGGGCTGAAACACCGAGTCCGAGGAAGGACAGGAATGATTCGAGGAAGATAGCCGACGGGATCTGCAGGCAGGTCGTGATAACGAGCTGTCCTACACAGTTAGGCAGCAGGTGCCTTTTTATAATTCTGCCGTTCGAAGCGCCGAGAGCTGTTGCCGCAGTAACGTATTCCTGCTTCTTCAGCATGAGTACCTGTCCGCGAACGATACGCGACATGGTTACCCAATAGAGAAGAGCGAATGTAATAAAGATACTGACGATACCGGCTCCAAGCGTGGATAGCGCATTTGCGAACCACGAATTGGAAGCGTCGAACCATTTCTGCAGAGGATCCTTAAGTACTACCTGAAGCAGCAGTACGAGCAGGATTTCCGGTACAGAGTAGATAAGTTCTACTATTCTCATCATGATGAAGTCAACGACTCCACCGCAAAGTCCCGAAATAGCTCCGTAAATCGATCCGATCACAAGCACGATGAGAGCTGCAACAATACCGATTACAATGGATACTCTCGCACCATACATTGTTCTGGCGAGCAGATCACGTCCCTGTGAGTCGGTACCAACCATGTGAGGGAATACCTTCTTGGCTGTCGTGAGCTGCTTTGCACCATCCGGAACCTCGCTTGTGAAAGCGAGCGGTGTCGCTCTCTTGATATCTCCGTTCTGGATGTGCACCTCTCTTACAACGGAGAGTTCTCCGTCCTTAAGAATGATTACTGAATCGGACAGCTTCTTATCAAGATTGAAGCTATATGTGGTTCCTTTGTATTTGAAGTAATAGTCGCCAGGATCGAGTCCCGTGGATGAACCCGGCTGGAGAGCTGTAGCAAACATGCAGTCTACCTGGTTCTCTATGCTCTTGATCTTTGCTTCCTTATCAGAGTACTCGAATGGTCCCAGCTTCTGTGAGCTTCTGTATTGATTTGCGTAGTCGTAAGGGATAAGCGAAGGTCCGAGGAACGCAAAGAGCAGCACAATGATGAAGATGCCGAGAGCTACCATGGAAACGGTATTCTTCTTGAATCTTCTGGCTGCGTCTCTCCAGTAGGAAACGCTCTTTCTTACTTCTACCATGTTTTCCTTCTCTGCTTCGGTTGCCGGAGCAAAGTCAGAACTGTTTAAGTCGTAGTCAGCCCAGACTTTGTCAGGATTAACCTGGAACGGGCTGAATTCTTTGAATGCCTGTTTCATGTTTCCTCCTTATTCGTCTGTTGAGCTGAGCGTGATTCTCGGATCGATAACCTTATATACGATATCTACGACCAGGTTCATCACGATAACCAGTATCGATACTACAAACGTGGTCGCCATGATTACTGTATAGTCACGGTTGATTACGCTCTCTACAAAGTATTTGCCGAGTCCCGGAATGGAGAATGTAGTCTCTACTACGAACGAACCAGTGATAATGAATGCGATCAGCGGTCCGAGGAATGTGACTACAGGGATCAGCGAGTTTCTGAGTGCGTGCTTCAGCACGATCCACTTGTTCCTTACACCCTTTGCCCTGGCGGTACGGATGTAGTCCTGGTTGATCGCGTCGAGCATCGATGTCCTTGTAAGCTTTGCAATATAGCAAACGTCATAGAACGAGAGCGATATTACCGGCATTACATATGCCTTCCAGCTTGTAAGGCTGCCCGAAAGCACCGGGAAGATCTGAGCCTTAACGCCTAAATAAATCAGCAGCGTCGCAGCGAGTACGAAGGTCGGTATCGCTACACCGACAGTCGTCAGTACCCTGAGCAATCCGTCCACCCAGGTACCTCGTTTATACGCCGCAAGGCACCCCAGAGGTATGCCCAGGACAACTGCGACAAGTACCGCAAGTAATCCCAGTCTCATTGATAAGCCGAACTTTCCCTGCTTGAACAGAATGTCCTTTACAGGTGTTCCTTCCTGCATCTTAAGCGAAACACCGAGGTCTCCCTTGCAGTAGTTCACCAGATAGTTTTTGAGCTGAACTACGAGTGGCTTGTCGAGACCATACTTCTGATTCGCCAGCTCTATCTGCTGAGGAGTCGATTTCTCAGTCAGGAACGGGCTGCCCGGAATGGTGTTCATCAGGAAGAAAGTGATCGTCATGATAAGGAGCAGAGTTGCCACTGCTGCTGCCAGTCGCTTAGCTATGTATATAAGCAAGTTATCACGTCCTTTCTCGTGGTATAGTGTTACCCAAAAAGTAACACTAAAGTATTCTATCACAAAACGATCACATTATGGGAAAAAAAAGGGACGCTGAGAGCGTCCTTTTTTGTATTCTTACATATTTTAAAGAATAATTATTCACGGAAGTGAGCTGATCACCTCAGCGAACAGCTCTGCAACCTGTCTGTGCCCTTCTTCTGTCAGATGCTCACAGTCAGGAGAAACCTCTATGCCGCTTGTCGCATCAGCAAAGCGCACTCCATGTTTCTCCGCAATGTTCTTGTAAAGCGGCCCGATGTCCCTGGAATTCTGCACGGATTCAGACGTCAGCTTATCCGCGAAAGGTGATTTTTCATAATCAGCCAGTATCGCAGCCGGTGCAGCTACTATGATTTCAGGCACATAGCCCTGCAAAGCAGGAGTCTCCTCTTCAACCATACTTACAAGTTTTTCCATGCCGTATGCAATGTCTATGGCTGTAAGCCCAAGCTCCGAGTTGCAGTCGTTTGTGCCGAGCATTATGATCACATAGTCGACCGGCTTGTGGGTTCCGAGGCAGGCTGTAAAACTGCTTGCTCCGTTTTTCCAAGCAGCACCCGGTCTGTCGTATGCTGTTGTTCTGCCATTCAGGCCTTCAGGGATCACCTCGTAGCGGCTGCCAAGCATACCGGCAAGGATCGTAGTCCAACGTTTATCGTAAGGATACCTGCCTCCGGTAAACGGATCATAGCCGTAAGTATTGGAATCACCATAGCAAAGTACTGTGAGCCTGTCGTGTGAGGCATCTTTGGTGAGAGCCTTATCGAGGTCTGCGATCAGCTGGTCGTGATCCTCAAAGACTATTCCCTTCATTCCGAATTTCTTTCCGACGGCAATATTCTCCCAATGGTCATCTATAAAAATGCATTCTTCCGGAACAAGTCCGTATTTGTCGAAGAGGCATCTGTATATATCTGCATCCGGTTTGATCTTATGCACATCGCACGACCAGATTCCTCCGTCCATATGCGGCACAAAATCAAATGCTGCGGGATTTGAAGCCTTTATATGCTCAGACATGTTTGACAGAAAGTATACTCCGTAGCCTCTTTCTTTTAGCGAGTCTACGAGTGAAACCGGCCAGTCTAGCCTTTTTACGCACTCACCTACGCGGTCAAACGCCTC
>JAFQZQ010000043.1 GCA_017405845.1 Mogibacterium sp.
AGGCTGAACTCTCAGCCACTTGCGGTGACAATAGCGAGGAGGATCCACCTGTTCCCATCCCGAACACAGTAGTTAAGCTCCTTAGCGCCGATGATACTTGGGGGGTGACCCTCTGGGAAATTAGGACGTCGCCGCTTTTTCTTTAGGCCCCATGGTCAAGCGGTTAAGACATCGCCCTTTCACGGCGGTAACCCGGGTTCGAGTCCCGGTGGGGTCACCATTAGGAAGGGAATCGTAGGATTCCCTTTTTATGTATCTCAGATATGCGGACGTGGTGGAACTGGCAGACACGCAAGATTTAGGTTCTTGTGCTTAGGCGTGAAGGTTCGAGTCCTTTCGTCCGCACCATAAAGCATCCTTTGCTGCAGAGCAGGGATGCTTTTTCTTTTACCTTGTGGAAAACCCTTATGAATGTGGAAAACAGAAGAAAAATCCAATAACGAAAAATAACATTTCTGTAACCGGTCTGTACATTTGTGATTGCAGGAATTCCAGGCTCCGGAAGACATATCCGAAGCCTTTTTTTATGCCCTCAAAACGTCATTTTTTGCATGATATCCGGCATTTTTCTCACGGCAATATCTGTACAGTTTTTTTCGGGCAGTTCGCGTATAGTTAGGGTCACGGGAGGGACGAAATGAGACTCGGGATAATGATCAAGGACACTGAATACAGGGATGCCCTGGTGCATAAACTATCATCTTACGATAATGATATATACGTAAACATTATTGGCAAGAACATAAAAGACGCATCCGGAGCCGTGATCCTTACGGATATACCGCCTACAGGGCTCGAAAGCAAGGTTCTGGCAGCATTAAAACAAAGGACGGTCTTCATAATTGACACTGAAAAAGATGTCCCGGATAACTGCTATACGGTATTCAAATTCAGCAGTATTCCAGAGATCATATCCGAGCTGTCGCTTGTGTATAACCGTTGGAGAGGGCTTGGACCGGGCATCGATCATACAGCCAGACTTATCAGTGTCTGCTGTGAATCGGATGCGTACTCAGCTGAATGCTGCAGAGCTCTGGCGGGGCAGATCATATACTCGCATGGGGGAAGCGTCCTTATACTGCCGCTTTCATACATAAACGATTACGGTGTGAATGAAGAAATCAGGGGCAACAGCCTGTCGAGACTGCTTTATTCCATACAGTGCGGAAGAGAAAAGGGTCTTGAAGGTGTCACATATACCGACAGTTACGGTGTATCAACACTGCTTCTGAGCAGAGGCAGAAATCCAGTTGCATATCTCGATGAGGATGAACTCAGAACTCTCGTATTCGGATTATCCAAGAAATACGACACCATAATCGCTGATTTGGCCACATGCTTCAGAAGCGAGAACGTGAGCATCATGAAAGAATCAGAGAACATAATCCTGTTTGAACGAGGCAGGCGGGTGAGCGGCATCGAGGAGGTGCTGGGCAAAGAGGCAATAGGGAAGCTCACAAGAATAAAACTAAGAGGCGGGACAGAGGATGTGCTCGCCATGGATGAATGCATGAAACAGATATACGGAACGACCGGAAATGAAAGTATCAAGGGCAGAAACAGTAAGGAAATACGGAACTGAGATAGACAGGATAGTCAGGACGATAAGAAAGTGGATGACCGAGAGTGATCAGCCTCCTTCAGCAGAAGAGATACTTACCAAATGCGAAGATGAGTTTTTCGGTTCGGAGGCTTCACTCAGGACCAATTCCCATGAGACGGTGATCATC
The DNA here is from genome assembly GCA_017405845.1 of Mogibacterium sp. Taxonomy (GTDB): domain Bacteria; phylum Bacillota; class Clostridia; order Peptostreptococcales; family Anaerovoracaceae; genus Crickella. The sequence continues at coordinate 1,731 of JAFQZQ010000043.1, forward strand.
ATTGAAAGCCTTCGCACCAGGCTGAGTGGAAAATACGGCATTCTTACCGGGCTTCTGGAAGATCCGCTGATAAACGAGATAATGGTGAACGGCCCGGACAGGATATACGTAGAGAGGGAGAAAGTTCTGATAAGGGTCGATGACGCATTCACCTCGTGCGATGAGCTCGAGGAGATGATAAGAATGTTCGCATCAGACGTGCACAGGGAGATAAATGAAGCAAACCCTATCGTGGATGCAAGGCTTCCGAGCGGATTCAGGGTAAACGGAGTTCTCAAAAACATAGCTCTCAACGGACCTATCCTCACCATACGTAAATTCAGGGAGAAAGAAATAGAGATGGATGAGCTGGTGGGATGCGCAAGTCTGTCGAAAGAGTGTGCGGAGGACCTCGCAGCGCTCGTCAGAAGCGGCTACAACGTTTTTATCAGTGGCGGCACATCATCAGGCAAGACGACCTTTTTAAACGCACTGACGGCATATATCGGGCCTAATGAGAGGGTCATTACAATAGAGGACTCGGCAGAACTTGTCATTAGCCACATAGAAAACAAGGTGCAAATGGAATGCCGTGCTGCAAACTCGATCGGCAAGGGCGAGGTAAGCATGACTCAGCTCATCAGGACGAGCCTCAGAATGAGACCGGACAGGATAATTGTAGGGGAAGTGCGAGGTAAGGAAGTTATAGACATGGTACAGGCTATGAATACAGGACACGATGGCAGCATGTCCACCGGTCACGGCAATTCAATAAAAGGCATGCTCAACAGGCTTGAGACCATGTATCTTACGGACTCACAGGTATCTGTCGATTCCGTGAGGAATCAGATAGCCAACGCGATAGATATATTCGTGCATTTAAGACGCGATGCCAGGGGAAGGCGTTACGTTGAGGAAGTGGCTGAGATGAGGGACTATGACGGAACGGACTACAAGCTAAATTACCTATATAAAGCGGGAGAGGACGGAGTACTGGCCCCTACAGGTAACGGGCTCTTCGACAGGGAGCGACTCGTCAGGTGCGGATATGAGTCGATGATGACTGGGATAAAGAGCGCTTAGGTGATGATATATGACAGAACTATCGAAATACGAGTTCAGCAGAAAGGAGAACGCAGTCTTCTATAGCTGCCTTGCTGCAGCCGGGCTCATCATCTCATACCTCATGTATCGCAACATACTGTTTGCAGCCGTAATAGTTCCGTTTGCGCGAAAGATAAAGGGCTTCGTAACGGAAAGCATCATAAAGAGCAGACGCAGGCGTTACATGGCCGAATTCAAGGATTTCCTCTTCATGGCATCGACTGCCATAGGAGCCGGCAGATCCATGAAGGACGCCATTTCCGAATCCATTCCGTCGCTCCTGAACATCTATGGGAAAAAGTCGATACTCGCAAAGGACCTCGCTAAGGCACACGAGCGCATGGAGGCAGGCGGTGAGAACGACGTAAGCGTGCTGCGGGATCTTGCGGACGCCTCGGGCATAGAAGACGTGAAAGATTTCGTTACCGTCTACTCCATATGCAAGACGACCGGCGCGAGCCTTATAACCGCTCTCGGAAAGGCGGCAGGCGTCATCATGGAGAAGATGAGCATTGACAGGGAGATAGAAGAACTGGTGCGAAGAAAGGAGAGCGAGGGCATCGTCATATTTGCAATGCCTGCACTTATAATACTGTTTCTGAATCTTACGGCTCCCGACTACATAGCGCCGCTTTACGAGACAGTTGCCGGACGAGTCATAATGACTGCCGTACTGGCATCAAACATTGGGATATACGCGATGATACAGAGGATCACAAATGTCGAGATTTAAAGAACTGCTGCATGATAAGAAGCTGATGTCGGGCATCTACGCCGTGACTCTCGTTACAGCACTCCTGATACTCGCCCTGGTAGTGAAAGGACCGGAGGAAAGCGGGAAACTTGTAGCGGACAGAGACGGCAACATCATAGGGATAAACAGGAAGAGCCTGGACAGAAGCGAGAGATATGATCTCAGCATAAAAGTGGATGATGAAGAGGATCCCATGATACGCGATGTGACGCTGACGCTCCAGGCAGAGATGACCGGAAGGAGCGGATCAAGGTTAAGCCGTGCAGAAAGCCGTGAGGCCGAGATAGATGCGGCCATAGATAACATAATAAGCGGTATCGAGTATTCGAGAGAAAAGAAGATAAGACTGCCGTCGGCTCTTCCGGATGGAACGGCAATAAAGTGGAGCGGAACAAAGCAAGGCAGCGGCCCGGTGATGATAGTAATACCGCTCATGTATGTAAGCCTTGTGATACTGATGGCATCGAGTTCGATGAAGGGCGACAAGACAGCTGCGGAGGAGCGCAGATCAATAATGAGAGGACTCCCGAGATTCTGCAATCAGCTTTATCTGATGATGAACGCAGGGCTGATCCTCAGCGACGCATTTGACACCATCAGTGAGGGGTATGCGGACAGTAAAGACTGCAGCTCATTTGAAAGAGACCTGGCTGAGCTCAGGGAAGCTACTGACGAACACAGAATAAGCACGGCGCAGGTGATAAACGAGTACGCGGTAAAACACGATGTAAAGGAAATGATAAGGATAGCCGCAATACTTACAGAGAATGAAAAAAGAGGAAGTGATGTTATAGAGAGTCTGGAGCGGGAGAGCAGATACCTGTGGGACGAAAGAAAGACTGTGGCAAGGGAGTGCGGCAAAGCCATAGATACAAAGATGTCCTATCCGCTCGGACTGCTGCTCATAGTATTGATCGTTATCACGATGGCACCGGCACTTCTAAACATGTAAGCGAAAGGAGATGAACTATGAAGAGGATAAAGACAAAGACGGCGATGCTTCTTGGCAACAAGAAGGGAATGGAGATGGTGCAGGTAGCAATACTTGTGGCCATAGCCGTAGCAGTAGGAATCATATTCAAGTCGTCTGTTGTGGATTTCGTGAACCGCATATTCGGCAACCTCGACGCGGCGAATTTCTGATGATGAGAATAATACGCCTTCTGAGCAATAAAAGGGGTTCGCAGATGGTGGAAGCTGCGATGTCCCTGCCGCTCATCATCATTACAGCCATGCTTCTTATAAGGATGTTCGTGTTCTATCTGGACATACTTACGACAGGCATAAGAGAGCACAGGGAGGCTCTCGATGCGCAGGACGCATACAGGGGAGCAATGATACGGACTTATGAGACCGAACACGAGGTAGTGATGCTAAGGGGCGGAGTGCTCAGACGGAATGTGAGTAAAGAAATAGATGTAAAAGCATATCTTATAAACGAGGATTTTCTGGTAAGAAGCGGTGAAGCGATTGAATAAATTGTTGATGAATAAGAGAGGGTCATCTCTGGTGATGCTGGCGATCATCTTCACCGGATTCGCGATGTGTATCGCAGGGGCCATAGGTGTATCCAGAAGGCTGGTAGTCAGCAGTGAGTGCGAGACTTTCGGGAGAATGTGGACCAAAGCGGTGCTCTCAGAATACGACGTACACCTGCTCGATGATTATTCCATAATGGCGTACTTCGGCAACGATGCAGAGGTAACGGCAAAGCTGGATTCATATCTGAAATACTCAACACAGGGCAGGCTAGGGGCACATATTAAGGGTGCGAATGCGGACCTCACAGGCTATGAACTCGGTGATCCGGCAAACTTCAGAAAAGCACTTAAACTGGGGTTTGCGGCAAACGCCGCATCCGAAATCGTTAACGGAAGAGGAAGGATTTACCGTGATCTTGATACGGGTGAGGGCTTTGATGAAGAGGGACGCGTTATTCGCAATCCTGTGGTCATAGATACGCTGCCGTCTCGTGGGACCGGCGGCAGCGTATCGGGTGAGACTCTGAAAGAGAGGGCTGAGCAGGCAGGAGACGAAAACGGCCTGCTTGGAATGCTATCAGGAGCCGGTGCTGAAGTGCTTCTGCTTGAAAGGTGCTTTGATAACCACGTCACAACACCGGATGACAAAAACCACTTATTGGTAAACGAATGGGAATATGTAATACGCGGAAGCCTCGATGATGAGGAGAACTACCGCGCGATAAGAAGACGGCTCTTTGTAGCCAGAAATGCACTCAATCTTGTTGCCATTTACAAGGATCCGTCCAAGGTGGAGATGATAGTTTCGATAGCTGAAGCAATAACTCCCGGTCCTTTGGGACTTGCCACGCAGGCATTGATCGCTGAGGCCTGGGCGGCTTTGGAGACAGAAGAGGATCTTGAAGATCTGTATCATGACAGGCGGGTCCCGGTGCTGAAATCTCCCGGACAATGGAAGACTGATATAGGGGCGGTGCTTGGCTCAGAGAAAGTGAAGGACAAGCTCGATGACGAGTCAAAGGAGCTGCTCGAGGAAAAGCGCAGCGAGATACTCGATCTTTCAGGAACGGTAAGCACGGTGACACAGTTTGCAGAGGGGCTCAATTACGACGAATACCTCATGCTGATGATATCCGCCCTGAGCGACAACGTGAGGCTTCTTAGGATAATGGATCTGATCCAGATAAACATGAAATACAGATATTACGCGGATTTCAATATGATGGAATACTACACGGGCGTAAGGTTCACCATTGACGCTAACGGTAAAAGCCATGAATTTGAGGATGCATATAAATAAAAAGGGCAGCTATCTGCTTGAAGCCGCCATCTCGCTGCCGGTATTCATTATAGCAGTCATAATAATGAGTTCTGTCATTCTGATGTATGCCTGCATAGAGGACTGCGCTTTTATCGCTGCCAACGAGCTCAGGCTCGGAGCAGCAGAGGCGGTGATGGCAGACACTTCCATTGCAGTCCCGTACAGGATCAAAAAAGAGATCGTGGAAGGTCATTCACAGGTGCACGCAGCAAGGATCAGGGACGCGGGCTTCAGGTGCGAAAGATGGGGAGTTGATGAGCTGCTTCTTGTCGACTTTAAGCTGCAGCTGAAATCGAACAATCCCCTTGGTATACGGGCTCAGGCCGACTATGATCTTGCACTGGTGACCAGGGCATATGTAGGACGGGAGCGGGATGAGAGCAATATGTCCGCAGGGGACTTTATGGATGATGATGCAGAAGCGGTGTATATATTTCCGAAGAGAGGTGAAAAGTATCATTCAAAGGGCTGTGCTTTCCTGAAAGCAGCCTCTACTTCGGCAACTCTGTCAGCATCAATCAAAAGGAAATATAAGGCGTGCCCGCTATGTCACAGCGGCCGGGCGGAGAACGGCGCGCTGGTCTATTACTTTCCGTCTGACGGAGAAGATTATCACCTGCCTGGTTGTTCTTCTCTTCAGAGGAATTACATAGAGATAGACAGGGATACCGCACTGAGAAGAGGATATACGGCGTGCAGCAAGTGCGGAGGCTAGAAAGGAGGGATACATGCAAAGAATAAATCAGAATATGACAGGCTACAGAATGCCTGCATACGTAGAGGAGATACTCACGGAAAATTACTGCAAGAACTTCGTAAGAATGTCGATAATACGGGACAGCGGCAATTATTCATTCAGCTATAAGCCTGCGGGACTCAGCAGGCTGGACCCGTCGGCAATGAAGCTTTATGACAAGCTTCTGCTTATACGAAACCTGATAAGCATGAGCGAGAACACATCTGATCATCTTATAGGTGCAGAGAGCTATCTGCTGGAGCCGGAGCTTGTATACGCAAAGGGCGGCAATGTGGACATAGGCAGCCTGAAGCTTCTGTACTATCCCGATGTAAAGAAGCTGGAGTTCAGATATAAGATTGTTCTCTTTGCAGACAGGATACTCAATAAGGGTATCAGGGAGGAGCGCGAGATGGCCGAGCGCATCAGAGCGGCTGCGGAGCCGGGAGATATAAACCGGTTAAAGATGTTCCTGGACAAGACGATACTGAGACTCGAAAACAGCATGAACTGACATCAGTGCCTTTTGTTGCAATCGCGGGTCTGTACACTTTATAATCAAACTTGTCAGGCGTTATTGATAAGTTGAAAGTGGAGGACAGATTCATGATCAGACACATCGTAATGTTCAAAATAAAGGATGAGTTCAAGGATGAGATCCCTCAGCTGGTGAAAAATTTCTACGGCATGAAGGGCAGGATAGAAGGAATGCTGGAGCTCGAAGCTGGCGCAGACATACTGCACAGCGAGAGATCGTATGATCTGGCTCTGGTCACTCTGTTTGAGAACAGGGAAGCTTTCGACGCATATCAGACACATCCGGTCCATATGCCGGTAAAAAAGCGCATGCACGAGGTCCGCAGCGGATCGGTAGCCTGCGACTTTGAAGTTTAAACACATTCTAAAACAGAACTTGTTGTATCTCTTTGTATGAGATACAATTGAAGTGTATAAGCTAGAATCAATTTCACTGAGTATCAGGAGGAAACTATTATGATTTATTCAGCAGAAGTGAAAGGCATGTGCCCTGTTCATCAGGGAGTACACCACGGCGCTGCACCTATTCCTGAAGAAGGAAAGTGGGTAAAACCTCAGCAGGTATCCGACATTTCGGGATATACTCACGGTGTTGGTTGGTGTGCACCTCAGCAGGGAGCCTGCAAGCTTTCACTCAACGTTAAGGACGGCATCATTCAGGAAGCACTGGTTGAGACTCTTGGCTGCTCCGGAATGACACATTCCGCAGCTATGGCAGCAGAGATCCTGCCGGGCCTCACAGTACTCGAGGCACTCAATACTGACCTCGTATGCGATGCTATCAACACAGCTATGAGAGAGATCTTCCTGCAGATTGTTTACGGACGTTCGCAGAGCGCATTCTCTGAGGGCGGACTCCAGATCGGAGCCGGTCTTGAGGACCTCGGCAAGGGAACAAGATCCATGGTTGGTACAACTTACGGCACACTCGAGAAGGGACCAAGATATCTCGACCTGACAGAAGGTTATATCACCCAGCTTGCTCTTGACGAAGATGATGAGATCATCGGATACAAGTATCTCAACTTCGGAAAGATGATGGACTTCATTAAGGCTGGCGATGATCCTGCAAAGGCTCTCGAGAAGGCATCCGGCCAGTACGGACGTGTGGCTGATGCTGCTAAACTGATCGATCCGCGCAAAGAATAATACAGGGAGGAAAGAGACATGATTACATTTGAATCTTACGAAAGAAGAGAAAAACAGATCCTTTCCAAGCTGGCTGAGTACGGTATCGGATCAATCGAAGAAGCAGAGCAGATCACAAAGGACGCAGGCCTTGATGTTTATCACATGATCGAGAACATCCAGCCTATCTGCTTCGAAAACGCAAAATGGGCTTATACAGTAGGCGCTGCTATCGCTATCAAGAAGGGCTGCCGCAAGGCTGCTGACGCAGCTGCTGCAATCGGCGAAGGCCTTCAGGCATTCTGCATCCCTGGTTCCGTAGCTGACCGCCGTAAGGTAGGTCTCGGACACGGCAACCTCGGCAAGATGCTCCTCGAAGAGGACACCGAGTGCTTCGCATTCCTCGCAGGCCACGAATCGTTCGCTGCTGCTGAGGGAGCTATCGGTATCGCTTCCAAGGCTAATAAGGTTCGCCAGAAACCGCTCAGAGTAATCCTGAACGGTCTTGGCAAGGACGCAGCTCAGATCATCTCCAGAATCAACGGATTCACATACGTTGAGACAGAGTATGATTACTTCACAGGAGAGCTCAAGGAAGTATTCAGAAAGTGCTACTCAAAGGATCCTGAGAGCCCAAGAGCAAAGGTAAACTGCTATGGCGCAAACGATGTACAGGAAGGCGTAGCTATTCTCTGGAAGGAAAACGTTGACGTTTCCATCACAGGTAACTCGACTAACCCTACAAGATTCCAGCATCCTGTAGCAGGAACATACAAGAAGGAAAGACTCGAAGCCGGCAAGAAGTACTTCTCAGTAGCTTCCGGTGGTGGTACAGGACGTACACTGCATCCTGATAACATGGCTGCAGGTCCTGCATCCTATGGTATGACAGACACAATGGGACGTATGCACTCCGACGCTCAGTTCGCAGGCTCATCCTCGGTACCTGCACACGTAGAGATGATGGGTCTCATCGGAGCAGGCAACAACCCTATGGTTGGAATGACTGTATCCGTTGCAGTTTCCGTAGAGGAAGCAGCTACAGCAGGCAAGTTCTAAGCTGAAGAGCAAATTATCTGAAAAGATGTAAACACGGCCGGCGGCATCCCCGCCGGCCTGATTACGAATGGAGACAGAAGTGGAAATAATCTTAGCCAAACATTCAGGGTTCTGCTTCGGAGTAAACAGGGCCATAGACATGGCGTTCAGCGAAGCAGAAAAGAAGGAACGCAAGGGTCGTCTCTTCACATGCGGCTACCTTATACATAACAAGGAAGTTGTAAAGAGGCTCGAGTCAATGGGCGTAACCATGATAGAGTCTCTCGATGAAGCAGCCGAGGGCGATACGGTGATAGTAAGATCGCACGGTGAGCCGCGCGAGTTTTACGAAAAAGCTGCCGAAAAGGGCATTGAGCTTATTGATACCACCTGCGTTTTTGTAAAGAAGATACACGATATCGTATCCAAGGCTCATGAAGAAGATGTTCCGGTCGTGCTTATCGGAGACAGGGAGCATCAGGAAGTAAAAGCGACCAACGGATGGTGCGGCTACAGGGCTCATCTCATAGGGAATGCTGAAGAGGCAAAGACCGAAGCAGAATCCCTTAAGGGAACCGAGCCGATAGTCGTGTGCCAGACAACCATCAAGGAGGAACTCCTGAAGGAAGTGCTTGAGGTCTTCGACGCAGCAGGTATCAGATATGACATCCGCAACACCATATGCAACGCAACCCGCGACAGGCAGGAGAGCTGTGCAGAACTGGCTTCGCAGGTCGATGCCATGATAGTTATAGGTGACGAACGCAGCTCCAATTCCAAAAAGCTTTATGAAATCGCGAAAAAAAACAATAAAAACAGCATTTTTATAGAGAATGCTGAAAATTTACTGTTGAATAGGTTGACAAAATGTAATAGAATTGGTTGCATAGCGGGCGCTTCGACACCCGAGTGGATTATCAAGGAGGTTATTTCCCACATGAGCGAAAATGTCAACAAAAGTATGGAACAGAATCCAATGATGGATTTCATGGATGACATTGAGAAATCTTTACGTTTACCAAAGCCTGGCGATATCATTGACGGAAAAGTCGATCAAGTTATGGGCGACGCCGTTATCGTCAACATGGGCTGCAAGAAGGATGGTATCTTAAGGTCAGACGAGGTTGCAATGGAAGAGGGCCAGACCCTCGCAGACCTGTACAAGGTAGGGGACGAGATCAAGGCGAAGGTCATCAAGTCCGATGATGGCGAAGGCGGAATCATGCTTTCAACAAAGAGACTTGTGGCTGTTGAGAACTATGCAGAGCTCGAAGCAGCGATGGAAAACAGAGAGAATATCACTGTCACACTCACAAGAGCCGTAAATGGCGGAGTTATCGCAGCTTACAAGGAGATCACGGGCTTCATCCCTATGTCGCAGCTTTCCGACAGATACGTCGAAAACGCAGAAGAGTTCCTCGGTCAGACTTTCGATGTCAGAGTAATCAGAGTAGATACCAAGCGTAACAGAGCAGTATTCTCAAGAAAAGCCATATTGGTTGATGAGAAGCGCAAGGCTGTAGCTGAGATCTGGGAGAACCTGAACGTCGGCGACATCGTCGAGGGTAAGGTAATGAGATTTACTGACTACGGCGCATTCGTAGATATCGGCGGAGTCGATGGACTTCTCCACATCTCTGAGATCTCCTGGGGCAAGCTCAAACACCCTGAAGAAGTTCTCAAAATCGGTGACATCATCAATGTTAAGATCCTCTCCCTCAACGAAGAGAAGGGCAAGATCAGCCTGGGCCTCAAGCAGACTCAGCCTGAGCCATGGACACTCGTTGGCGAGAAGTATCAGGTAGGCGATGTACTCGAGGGCAAGGTAGTACAGATCAAGGACTACGGCGCATTCGTAGAGCTCGAGGCAGGTCTGGACGGACTCGTCCACATCTCCGAGATCGCTAACAAGAGAGTCGAGAACGTATTCGACGAGCTCAAGGTTGGTGAGACTGTTAATGTCAAGATCATGGAGATCGACCCTGACAAGAGAAGAATCAGCCTCAGCATCAAGGCTACACTTCCTGCAGAAGAGCCTGTAGCTGAAGAAGCTGCAGAGGAAGCTCCTGTAGAAGAAGAGGCTAAGGAAGAGGAATAGTCATCATTCCGAAATATGAACTAAACAGCCGCATCCTTTAGGGTGCGGCTATTTACTGGTTATGAAGAAAACTGAAGAGCTTTTAAAAAAGAATATACGTATGGTGGCGCTCGACCTTGACGGCACAACATTCAACAGTGCAGGCGACATCACGGAGCATACCGTAAGGACGCTGGAGGAAGCTGCAGCAGCCGGAGCTCACATCGTTGTGTCTACCGGACGCTCATACGCATCTCTTCCGCAGTTCATAAAGGACGTGTCAGGCATCGAATATGCCATTACATCTAACGGTGCTCATGTGAACCTGATGCACAGCGGCGAGGAGATCTACAGCGATTATCTCGATCCTGAAGCGGTCGAAAGGATCGCTGAGCTGAAGATCGAAACGGGTGCAGACATAGAGGTCTTCATACATGGCAGGGCATACACTGATGAGTCCTACTATGAAGATGTCAAGGAGAACGGCTGCCCTTACAGAAACGCAGCGTACGTCATATGGAGCAGAAGGCCGGTGCCTGATGTAACAGCGATGATGCTGGAGCATAAGCACGAGATAGAGAATGTCAATTTCATATTCCCGACTCTCGAAATGCTGGCTGAAGCGAAGCCGATTCTGTGCGCCATGAAGAATGCTAACGTCACTTCCTCGTTCATCAATAATCTTGAGGTCGGCGGTCCTAATACCAGCAAGAAAACCGCGCTGCTTTGGCTGACCGGCAAACTGGGTATAAGCACAGACGAACTCATGTGCTGCGGCGATGCGCCAAACGATGCAGCGATGCTCGACCTCGCCGGCATAGGCGTTGCGGTGGCTAACGCATGGGGCGGCCTTAAGGAACACGCCGACTACATTACAGCGAGCAATGATGACGACGGAGTCGCACTGGCGATAGAAAAGTTTGTGCTGAAGCGCTGATATCAAGCCTAAATCAAAAAACCGTGAAAATGACCTGTAAAAGGTCATTTTTTGTTGTTTTGAGTGACTTTTCCGTTCGACAGGTCCAGGGCATATTGCTACCATTATCGCACGTAAAACGAAGGAGGTATTTTCACATGAGATACAGAAAAAACGTGGGCGATATTGGGGAGAATTTTGCGGCAGATCTTCTGACTAATTCGGGCTTTCAGGTCATAGAAAGGAATTACCGTACCAAGACGGGCGAGATAGATATCATAGCCATAAAGAACGGCGTGCTTCATTTTGTTGAGGTAAAAACGCGCAACGGCGATCAGTACGGTTATCCGTCCGAGTCGGTGACCATGACGAAGCAGCTTCGTATCAAGAAGGCGGCTGAGCAATATCTGCAGGGCCGCAGGATGCAGTGGAACAAGGTCTCTTTTGACGTCTACGAGATAATGACGGATCTCATTGAAGACTGCATGTGAGGTGAGCCATGTACAGCAGAACAAGATCGGCGGTTTGCCTGGGTATGGATGGACGGGATGTTTTTGTTGAGACAGATATTACAAAAGGGCTGCCGGGAATAGGCATGACGGGCCTTGCATCGACAATGGTTATGGAGTCCCGTGAGAGGATAAAGAACGCGATAATCAATTCGGGCTACGAATTCCCGAAGGGACGCATCATGGTAAACCTGACACCGGCGAGCCTACGAAAGAATTCTAGCTGCCTCGATCTGCCTATAGCGGTGGGGATACTCGCCAGCGAGGGCTGCATAAGATCGAGAATGCTTGATAAATGGGGAGTTATCGGCGAGCTGGCGCTGGACGGCAGGGTGCTGGGCGTGGAAGGCGCTTTGCCCATGATACTCCATATGAACGATACCGGGCTCAAAGGCATAATTGTGCCTGAAGCAAACAGGGCCGAAGCAGCGCTTGCCGGAGGAAATATTTATGCAGTCACGTGTCTGAGAGAATGCGCGATGCTGATATCCACAGACCCTGAGGAAGTTGCGGCCAGAGCTGATGAGGAGAAGCTGCTATGCAGGGTCAGGTCCGTAGATGCAATGGATTTCGTAGATGCTGATGGATGCGTGATCGAGGATGAAGCTGATGATGCTGATTTCGCAGACATCGCCGGGCAGGAGAATGCCAAGAGAGCAGTCGTAATAGCGGCGGCCGGAAGGCACGGCCTGCTCATGGTCGGAAGCCCGGGCTGCGGGAAGACCATGATCGCGGGCAGGATGGCCGGTGTGATGCCCGCGATGACCGATCGCGAACTGCTTGAGACGGCCATAGTGCGATCGGTCGCAGGCCGTGGCACGGACAGTATACGCCTCAGATACAAAAGGCCTTTCAGGGCGCCTCACCATACGATAGGACGCGCCGGCCTTGTTGGCGGAGGGTCATATCCCGTACCGGGAGAAATAACCCTCGCGCACAATGGGGTTCTGTTCCTTGATGAAATATGCGAATTCAAAAGAGAGGTCATTGAGTCCTTAAGACTGCCGCTTGAAGACAAAAGGATAACTCACTTCAGAAAGGGCGAAGCATTCATCTTTCCGTGCAATTTTCAGCTTGTAATGGCAGCAAACCCATGCCCGTGCGGATATCTGGGCGATCCGGATCGGGAGTGCACATGCACACAGGCCGACATAGAGAGATACAGGCGCAAGCTGAGCGGTCCCATTATTGACCGCATAGACATGAAAATTAGCATGGAAAAAGTGGGCTACGACGAACTAACAAGCGGAAACAGGGGGATGACCACCGGCGAGATGAGAAAGCAGGTGGAGTCGGCTGTCAGATTCGCCTCTGAGAGCGGCCGGCATTTCTTTAACTCTGAGATCCCCGATCACGAGCTGGAGCAGTGGTGCCGGCTCGGAAGCGAAGAGACGAAGTTCATGAACCGCGCTTACGATGTATTCGCCATGTCTCCGCGCGGCTGTAACAGAACTCTGAAGGTAGCCAGAACCATAGCAGATCTTGATGCGAGCAAAGACATCAAAACGGAGCATCTGGCCGAAGCCCTCAGATACAGGATGGGAGAGGAGTAGAGCGATGATAGGAACAGTAAGAATAGACTTCGAATCTGCCGATTTTCCGGCGAGACTCAGGGAGATACCCGATCCTCCAAGGCAGCTTTACTGCACGGGAAACGTCTCGCTGCTGAAAGAAAGGTCTATAGGGGTCGTGGGGGCCAGAAAAAATACCGTATACGGGAAAAACGTGGCACTAATGATAGGCAGAAGGCTTGCTGAGTGCGGTGTGACTGTTACATCAGGCCTCGCGCTTGGTATAGATGGTTACTCGCACGAGGGAGCTCTTGATGCAGACGGAAAGGTGATTGGCGTGCTGGGAAGCGGCATCGACCACATGACACCGCAGCGCAACCGCGGCCTGATGATGAGAGGCCTCGAGAACGGCGGACTCGTTGTCAGTGAGTATGCTCCCGAGGAGGCAGCCTTCAAGGCCAGCTTTCCGGCGCGCAACAGGATAATAAGCGGATTGTCGGAAGCTCTGGTGGTGGTAGAGGCAGGGCTTGACAGCGGATCTCTTATCACAGCCAAGCACGCTTCAGACCAGGGCAGGACCGTCTATGCGGTGCCGGGCAATATAAACAGTCAGACCAGCATAGGCTGCAACCTGCTCATCAGGGACGGAGCCGTGCCGCTCATTATAATAGATGATCTTATACGCGACATAGGAGCGATGCCTAAAGCGACTGATGCCGTAAACAACTGCCTCGACGCGGACGAGCAGAAGATTTTCGATGTCGTAAGAGAGCTGTGCGGAGCTACGATGGAAGAAATTATCAGGGGCACGGGATTCAGCCCGGGACTTGCTAACTCGCTGGTGACAGTCATGGAAATCAAGGGCGTGGTGGAATCCTACGCCGGGAGGATATATCCAAGCAGGTAACAATTGCCGCCAATGTGAAGAAAAAACCACTTGTAACACATATATCATATGTGCTAAAGTTTCAAATTGTAAAAATTCTACATTATATATAAATAAGGAGAAGTTAATGGCAGTTGCAAAAAAAGCGGCGAAGGCACCGGCAAAAGCCAACAAAACACTGCTGGTAGTGGAGTCGCCGTCAAAGGCAAAGATTATAAGCAAATACCTCGGCTCAAAGTATAAGGTCATCGCATCTGTAGGCCATGTAAGGGATCTGCCTAAGAGCAGGCTCGGCGTAAATGTAGAGGACAATTTCGAGCCGGAATACATAAATATCAGGGGTAAGGGCGATACTATCAAGGAGATCAAGAAGGAAGCGTCATCAGCATCCAAAGTTCTTCTCGCAACCGACCCTGACCGCGAAGGAGAAGCCATTTCGTGGCATCTTGCACACATACTGGATATCGATCCGGACACAAAGTGCCGCGTGATGTTCAACGAGATCAACAAGCAGACGGTGCAGGAGGCCATAAAGGATCCGAAAACCATAGACATGGGACTTGTAGACGCCCAGCAGGCAAGGAGGGTGCTCGACCGGCTTGTAGGCTATCAGATAAGCCCTCTGCTTTGGAAGAAGGTATCATGGGGCCTTTCAGCAGGACGTGTTCAGTCCGCAGCTCTCAAACTGATATGCGACAGGGAGCGCGAGATACTCGACTTCATTCCTGAAGAATACTGGCGCATCGCGGCTGATTTCGGTAACGGTTTCGTAGCTGAGCTCAGCAAGATAGGCGGCAGAAAGGCTTCAGTGAAGAATCAGGAAGCTGCAGACGCCATCGAGGCAGAGCTTCAGCAGGGCGAATATGTTGTAGGATCGATCAAGGAAGGCAAAAGGAAGACCAAGCCTTACGCGCCTTTCACAACATCGAGCATGCAGCAGGACGCTTCCATCAAGCTGGGCTTCCAGACCAGCAAGACAATGCAGGTCGCGCAGCAGCTCTATGAAGGCGTCAACCTCAAGGGCATCGGAGCCAGAGGTCTGGTCACATATATCAGAACAGACTCCGTAAGAGTATCCTCGCAGGCTGTAGCTGCAGCTTCATCGTACATCGAGGACAAGTACGGCAAGCAGTACGTCGGCAACAATGTTTTCACAAACAGGAACAAGGCGATGCAGGACGCTCACGAGGCTATCAGACCGTCTGATGTTACTCTCGAGCCTGACATGATAAAGGATTCCCTCACGCAGGATCAGTACAAGCTCTACGATCTCATCTGGAAGAGATTCGTTGCTTCGCGCATGGCAGCTGCCGAATACGACACCATGCAGGTGCTCATCGACAACGGCAAATACCAGTTCAAGGCCAATGGAGCGCACATGACATTCGACGGATGGAAGAAGGTCTACAAGACTTCCAATCCTGAAGGAGAGGTGAATGTGCCGAGGCTTGAGGAGGGACAGGTACTAAATCTCGAGAAGCTCATCAAGGAGCAGAAGTTCACCCAGCCTCCTGCAAGATACACCGAGGCAAGTCTCGTAAAGGAGATGGAAGAGAAGAACATCGGCAGACCGAGTACATACGCTTCCATCATCTCCGTGCTCGTCAACAGGAAATACATAAAACGCGTTAAAAAGGCTTTAGAGCCGACAAAACTCGGATTTGATGTAATAGGTATACTGCAGGTTTATTTCTCGGATATCGTCGATGTGAAGTTCACAGGCGAGATGGAGGACAACCTCGACGGAGTAGAGCTCGGCGAGAAGGACTGGAAGAAGGTCATCGCGGATTTCTACAAGGGATTCAGTGAAGAACTCAAGGCAGCTGATCGCGAGGTGGAGCGCATAGAGAAGGAAGTAGTGCTTTCGGACGAGGTGTGCGAGATCTGCGGAAAGCCTATGGCAATTAAAGAGGGCAGGTTCGGAAGATTCCTGGCCTGCACGGGATATCCTGAGTGCAAGAACACCAAGCCTATCGTTAAGTCGACCGGCGTAAAGTGCCCTAAGTGCGGCAAGGATATCATAGAGAAAAAGGGACGCAAGACAGGCAAGCTCTTCTACGGATGCAGCGGATATCCTGAATGCGATGTGGTATTCTGGGACAAACCGACCGGAGAGATGTGCCCGGACTGCGGATCAATGCTGGTAAAGTCAAAAGGAAGGGGCGCAACGGTAAAGTGCTCCAATCCTGAATGTAAATA
Source organism: Mogibacterium sp. (assembly GCA_017405845.1). GTDB lineage: Bacteria > Bacillota > Clostridia > Peptostreptococcales > Anaerovoracaceae > Crickella. The sequence continues at coordinate 17,907 of JAFQZQ010000043.1, forward strand.
CAAGGAGAAAAAGAAATGATACAGTTTCATGCAACAACCATCTGCGCTGTCAGAAGACCTAACGGCGACATCGCCATCGGCGGTGACGGACAGGTTACGATGGGTGAGACTACCATCATGAAGAACGGCGCAAAGAAAGTAAAGAAAATCTACAAGGACAAGGTGCTCACGGGATTCGCGGGTTCTGTTGCGGACGCTTTCTCGCTCACAGAAAAGTTTGAGAACAAGCTCGGAGAACACGCAGGCAATCTCAAGAGAGCTGCAGTCGATCTGGCTCAGTACTGGAGATCAGACAAGGCAATGAGAAGCCTCGAGGCACTCATGATAGTCGCTGATGAGGAGGACCTTCTGGTTATCTCCGGAAACGGCGAAGTCATCTCTCCTGACAAGGACGTAGTTGCTATCGGATCCGGCGGAAATTACGCATATTCAGCTGCCGTAGCGCTCTATGAGAATACGGACCTCGATGCAGAGACTATTGTAAGAAAGTCGCTCGAAATCGCTTCGAACATCTGTGTCTATACCAACAACAACATTTCAGTTGAGAAACTTTAGGAGGAGACCATGGCAGACAATATCAAGAACATGACTCCGAAACAGATAGTTGCGGAGCTCGACAAGTATATAATCGGCCAGGACGAGGCCAAAAAATATGTAGCAATCGCACTGAGAAACCGTTACAGAAGGAGCCTTCTCTCCGAAGAGATGAGAGAGGAGATCTCGCCTAAGAACATCCTTATGATGGGTCCTACAGGAGTTGGTAAGACTGAGATCGCCCGCAGGCTGGCGAAACTCATGGACGCTCCTTTCGTAAAGGTAGAAGCTACTAAGTTCACAGAAGTAGGATACGTTGGACGCGACGTTGATTCCATGATCAGAGACCTCGTTGAGGCTTCAATGAGACTCAGCAAGCAGAAGAGAATGGACGAAAATGCCGAAATGGCAGATGTACTCGCAGAAGATATTATTGTAAAGTCGATCATCCCGTCGCAAAAAAGTGAAAGCAACAGCGGCGTGCAGCTCGGCAACATCTTCGGAAACCTCGGATACAAGACCCAGAGGCAGGAGTACGAAGAAAACAAACAGAAAGAATACGAATCCAGCAGGGAATACGCTGACATCAAAATGGCCAGAGATCAGGTCAGAGAGCAGCTTCGCCAGGGCCTCCTCGAAGATCAGATCATCGAGATCGAGGTAGATGACGTACCGAAGACAAATCAGCTCGACAACCAGAATGAAGGCATGATCGCAATTGGCAACATCTTCGACAGCATGATGCCGAAGAAGACCAAGAAGAAGAAATGCAAGGTCAGTGACGCCAGACGCATCCTCAGGGAGCAGGAAGCTTCAAAGCTCATCGACATGGATCAGGTGACAGACGAAGCTCTGCAGAACGCTGAGCAGAACGGTATCATCTTCATCGATGAGATCGACAAGATTGCATCCGGAAGCGGAATGAGATCCGGCGTTGACGTTTCAAGAGAGGGCGTACAGAGAGACATCCTGCCGATCGTTGAGGGAAGCGTTGTAAACACGAAGTATGGTCCTGTAAAGACAGACCACATGCTCTTTATCGGAGCCGGCGCATTCCATGTATCGAAGCCAAGCGACCTTATCCCTGAACTGCAGGGAAGATTCCCAATAAATGTAGAACTCAGCAATCTCGACAAGGAGGACTTCAAGAAGATCCTCACTGTGCCTGAAAACGCTGTCACAAAACAGCAGAAAGCGCTTCTTGAGACTGAAGGTGTCAACGTGGAGTTCACAGAGGACGCCATTGATGAGATCGCAAATCTCGCATATCTCATGAACGAAGAGACAGAGAACATCGGTGCCAGAAGGCTCCACACCATCCTTGAGATTCTTCTTGAGGACATATCGTACAATCTGCCTGATCCTGAGATAACAGAAGTGCATATCGACAGAGAATACGTGCTCGACAGACTTGGCGAGAAGATCAGGGAAGTCGACGTAGATAAATATATCCTGTAAAAGAGACAGAATGTTTTTATACAAATCCGTTTTAGATATCGGCGAGGCCGAATACGTAATTGAGAAGTCACGCTTTATAGCCCACGTCTCCCCGGCGGAAACACCGGAGGAGGCGAGGCTTTTCATTGCGGGCATGAAAGAAAAGTATAAGGACGCTACGCACAACGTACCGGCATTTGTATGCGGGGCAGGGAGCGAGCATCAGTGGGCCAGTGATGACGGAGAGCCACAAGGCACATCCGGGATGCCCGTTCTGAAGCTTATAACGGCCGAGGGACTGACAAACGTGGCCATAGTGATAACCAGATACTTCGGAGGAATAAAACTCGGCACAGGCGGATTGGCGCGGGCGTACACACATGCAGCAAAGCTGGGTATAGAAGCTGCGGGTATATGTGACGTTAAGGAAAGTACTCTGTTAAAGTATTCTTTTGACTATACACACCTCAGTAAAATAACAAATTATGTATCTGACAGGGGCTTCGAACTGGGTGAAATCGAATACACGGATTCGGTCAGTGCAGTGATCAGCTGCCCTAAAGAAGACACGGAACGCTTGAAATCAGCGGTTTCCGATATGACTTCGGGCAAAGCTGTGCTGCTCGATGAGAGCACAACTTTGGGCAGATATCTTGTTTAAAAAAAGAATCTTTAAAAAAACTCAAAATAGTATTTGACACGAATACCCAATCGTGCTACTATAATCAAGCGTCTGAAAACGATTCAGATGCAGCACCTAAACAAAACACGTTGGGGCCGGGTAGTTCAGCTGGTTAGAATGCCAGCCTGTCACGCTGGAGGTCGACGGTTCGAGCCCGTTCCCGGTCGCCAATACGCTGATGTGGCTCAACGGTAGAGCAGCTGATTTGTAATCAGCAGGTTGGGGGTTCGATTCCCTCCATCAGCTCCAATACTTTTCGAGGGGTTCCCGAGCGGCCAAAGGGGGCGGACTGTAAATCCGTTAGCACTGCTTTCGATGGTTCGAATCCATCCCCCTCGACCAAATATGCGGAAGTGGCTCAGGGGTAGAGCATCGCCTTGCCAAGGCGAGGGTCGCGAGTTCGAATCTCGTCTTCCGCTCCA
>JAFQZQ010000044.1 GCA_017405845.1 Mogibacterium sp.
ATAAAGAACTTATGATATAATAATTAACAGCCTGCAACAATTGACATAAGGACAGAAGAGAATGAAAAAACGATGACATAATTCTTGAATGACTGATACGGCATATACAGGCCGATGTGCAAGCAAATTTAAAGACTCTTTTATAGTTTTTGGATTTGCCTGTACATCGGTTTTTTCGTGTGTTGCTTTTCTTGAAAACACTCACGGAGACCGCGCACCTTGACAACTTAATACGGGAAAATCAATCGGCTGTATGTGTATGCAATAGTACCGGAAGAGCGAGTCTTGTATGTGCAGGACGGTATCACATTAAACCAATATTCATTAAGGAAAAAGGAGATATTTACATCATGAAGAACTCAAATAACGCAAAAGGAATTAATAAGCATAGAAGTAGCATAGTGTGTGATCTCCGTGTTGGAGAACACCTCAGACAAATACGCGGGATGGATTATTTTAAAACTGCTCTTGATTATATGGTGGCAGGAGAGTATCCGTACCATTACTTGATAGGCATCAGGTATAGGACAGGATTGTTTCCTGACTACAGAAACTACATCTACACCTCGGTATCGAAAGCATCCATATACTGCGGGGCCATTGTGCTAATAAAAGCAGATAGAAGAAAAGTGGATGCTATTGATGAGAACAACTCGCGCGGGAGCAGAAGAGAAGATCAATAACAGCATCAGGAAGCCGATTGATGACTTCAAATTGTCGTGGCTGCAATACAATAGCTAAGCATATCCAGTGACCTGCACGGTCGAAAAAGAACAGACGATTTATTGTGAAGATTGCAATAGGAATGACCGTATTTTTTAAATACATTGTATCCATGCACGGCGGTGGTAAGTATGTAATATAATGATACTCCCGCCGCCTTAGTCAGGGGAGAACTGCAACGGAGATAGTGGCACTGTTATGAGTTACGAATTCTGGGAAGAAACTCTGGAATATATGAGAAGCAGCCTAATGGAGGTTAGTTTTTCGACATTTGTCAAACCTCTTTACGTGCACCATGTTGATGAGGATGCAGGTGTTGTTTTTCTTGCGTGGCCGGGTAATGATCAGCTCATTCATCATGTGAAGAACCGTTACCTCGACAAAATTGAATCAGCTATCAATGATAACAGAAAAAGCAAGTACCGCGTCACAATAAAAGCAGAGAAAGAATTAAACAGAGCGGATCCTGTCGAGACCAGAGAGAATGCTAACGATATCAATAAGCTCAAACTTGAAAAGCTTTTTAATCCGCGGTTCTCGTTTGAGAACTTTGTGATCGGGAAATCAAACCAGTTTGCTCATGCTGTTTCCCTTGCAGTTGCGGAGACTCCGGGAGAGATATACAACCCGCTATTCATATATGGAGACTCAGGCCTGGGGAAGACGCATCTTATGCAGGCAATAGGTTTACATATTATAAGGAATAATCCGTCTGCAAAGGTTCTTTATACATCATCTGAGATGTTTACAAATGAGCTTATAACATCTCTCAATAAGAAAAACCCAAGGCTTTTCAGAAACAAGTACAGGAAACTGGATGTACTCCTCATAGACGATATACAGTTTCTTGAAGGAAAGACTGCAACACAGGAGGAATTCTTTCATACATTTGATGAACTGTACCAGAACAATAAGCAGATAGTAATTACCAGTGATCGTCCGCCGTCAGAACTCCGGGGACTTGATGAGAGGCTGGTAACACGCTTTGGATGGAATATGGTAGCCGATATACAGCATCCGGATTATGAGACAAGAGTAGCAATTCTTGAGCATTTCGCAAGCAAAACGGGTCTGGAAATAACACAGGATGTATATGATGTGCTGTGCCTGATTGCAGAGAAACTATCTGACAACATTCGTGAGCTTCAGGGGGCGTTCAACAGAGTGGTTGCTTTTTCAAAAATGATGGATACCGAAATCAATGTCGATACTGCGAAAGATATACTGAAGGATATTTTCGGAAAAGACAGTCAGGCAGTGATGCCGGAAAGGATCCGGAATGAAGTTGCCAGGTATTACAGTGTGAAAAAATCAGATATGGATTCCGGTAAGCGCAATGCGGACATTGCTATGCCAAGAATGGTTGCCATGTACCTGATCAGAGAGAATACAGATATTTCATTTTCAAACATAGGGAAACTGTTCGGCGGCAGACACTATGCGACTGTGATGCATGCTGTAGAAAAGATAGAGAAAGCTGCTAAACAGGACATGAAATTACAGCAGGATATCAAATCTATCATGGAAAAAGTCAAACGAAATATCTAACAGGCGTGACAGATATATAGTCATGATCTCCCATCATAGCTTGGAAAAATGTTTGTCGTTGCCCGCGTTGCTGCGGGCATGTTAATCTCTTGACGTAAGACAACGCCTTGAGAATTGAAATAGCACATGTGTAAAGAAATAATCATCGACAACAGAACAAGGCAGCGCGGGCGTATACCAATGCCGGATTATCCGGAGAGTGAATGGTGTGACTTCAGACGGGATTACGAGTCTGGAATGACACTTAAAAAAATTGCCGAAAAGTATTTCTGCGACTCCAGAACTGTTAAAAGTGCCATTTTGCATAACCGATCAAGCTCGGAACTTGGCAAACAGATGGTGCCGACTAAGCTGGAACCGTTCATAGACAGGCTGGAATATCTGTATGAGAATTATATCGATAATGACGAGCCTTTCGGCATTTGTGAGATCAGCCGCCTGATAACGGATCAACTTGTCAGTGAAGGCTACACCGGCGGGGAACGCACAGTCCGCAATTATCTTAGAGCAAGATACCAACATGTTACAGACCCGGATAAACCGGAGAAGGGAAACGGCAATGATCAAAATAAAGACAACACCTAACCTATACGGAGTCACTCTTATGGGAGACTACGAGGATCTGGACAAACTCTATGACAGCCTGAGCGACTATTTAGCATTCTATAAGGATAATGCAGAGTATTACCCGTATCATGAGTATGAGTACCTGCTCTCATTGAACTACGATATCCGCCACTGCTATATGGGCGACAGGGGATATGAGACTGTTGAGAATAGAGCAGACAGATACGGCGAATGGGCGAGTGCCGCCAGAGACTATGGTTTCACTGATAAAGCAGCGAAAGAACTGAAGAAATTATACAACAATCATAAGCATGGCAATCTGTACTATTCAGTAGAGATTCTGTATCCTCTCATTTTCCACTATCTGGTTGCCTTTGAGGAGATCCTGTTAGAGGAACCTGAAGAGTCGTGGCTTGAGACCGAAGCTGAATTCGGCTGGAAGTGGGGTGAGCGTTATTCTTTGATAGATGCAAAACGAGACAGAGCGGCAATCATTAATCTGGTCGGACTCTTCTGGGATAATGTGCAGGAGCTATTCGGAAAGGAAAAAGCAAAAAACATTTACGACTATTTCAACGAGGTAGAATACACGCTTCCGACTTCGATGTACTGCGATGCTCTGATACATTGTCAGCTTGTCAATTTTGAGGATATGAGCAAAGAGGAAAAGCTTGAGTTCCTGCTTGCTTCAATATACGAAATAATTGATACAGATAATCTCACGACATATCCTGAAGAATATGAGCCAAGCACATCGGAGTATAAAGATGCTGTAGCGTCACTCAATAAGTACAATATCCCGAGATTTCCTGTCAGGGAGGATTTCTATGATGAACTTGATAAGGTCTATGATCCGAAGAAACCTTTTTATCATGAAGACTTCGATAAACTGCTGAATGACACCTACGGAGAGAACCCTGATCCTTTCGAAACAGGGGAGTTCAACTGGTAGCTCAAAAAAACATAAATTTTTACGAAAAACAACAGGCGCAGAAATCGTGGAATAATAAGCATCTGTGAGCAAGGCGGTCATTATTGACCGCCTTTTCGGTCGTGCAAAAAAACATGCCGAAATACTATTGAACATATGTTCTGTAATTATTATAATGTCTACATCGATCGATAACCGGCGTCTGGTACCAACGCTGACATCATTACAACAGAATAATCATTAAACACACTGCATGGTGCAGCCTGACTTGGCTGCATTCGATGATCCGTCTCTTTATATAAAGAGGATCAACTCACAGATCATGCTGCTGGGATACCACAGAACCTTTTCCCTTGCTCTATGCTTCCTGGCTCATGAACGTAAGAGTACTGTTCTTCGGGAACGGATCACAAGGGAAAGGAGAAAGGAAATGTCAGGTACTAAAGAAACTATAACAATGATGTATGACGCTACAGATATCAACGAGAATCTTGTCTATGAGAGGTCAAGGATGCTGCTTAAGTCATACAGATTCATATGCTGGAAGACCTCCGGCAGAGCTGATGAGCTTCGGGATGCGCTTGTCAGTGATTATGACTACTGCAGTACAGACCTTAATTCGGCATTGGTATACCTTGAGAACTTTGCACCGGACAGGGAAAAGGACCAGTTCGCGCGAAGGATCAGGAATCTGTTCGAGGTCAAATGGGTGGTCGAGATCGTTGATTCTGCAATGATGAAGGTAAGAGAGTATCCGGATCACGGAGAGCTGTATGCTGATATACTATCGGTCTACTATCTGAGCAGATTCAAATTCAATGTTGATCAGGATGTAGAAACAGAGTTCGGCTTTGACAGGAGCACTTTCTTCAGAAAGAAGAAAGAGGCTATCAAAGTTTTCGGTCTCGCACTGTGGGGAGACTCTATAGATGAGTTCCGCAGGATCATGATGCTGCCGCCGTCCGGTGCTCAGGGAGTGCAGCAGACCATATACGATTACTACTATTAATATATAAAGGAGATCAGAGAATGGGCATCAAAGTAATGGATATATTTCCGGACGCATTACTGCCTGTCTTCACAGACACTATGATGTATGACAGTCACGATATGTATCTCAGCAAAATACAGTGCGATACGTGTTTTGTATTTGACTGGTCGACGGGTATCAGAGAGATTATATGTGGCATATACCTCGGAGCAGATAATGTCTGCACCCTTGTTCACAACACTAAGGCCGAACCGGGACTGCAGTTCAGGAAGAAAACAGGTGAAATCATAGGAGTGGCTCCGCTCAGGAAAGATTATACCGGTATCAGAGAAGACATCGAATATAGTTTCCTTGAGATAGGGGAGCCTATGGAGTTCCCAGATCATAGTTACGCCGGAACCATGCAGAGAATAAGTCTTAAATGTGACTGATAAGATTTCTACTATTTGTATATAAGGAGAACGACAATGGGAATCAAGATGAAAGAAATACTCCCCGAGGGAGCAGTGCCTGTTATGAGAGATATGATGAGGTACAGTGATCATGAGCTTCTTTTGAGCACTATCATCGATAATGGCTGTGTTCTGCTCGACTGGACTAAGGACATACAGGAAGCGATCTGCGAGATAGAGCTTAAAGATGAATGCACATGCATACTCACCGGAATGAAAGCAAATCCGGGCCTTACGTTCAAGAAAGAAAGCGGTGACGTGATTGGCTTTGCTCCGCTCAGAGATGATCTCACTGGAATCAGGGATGATATTGATTATCCATTCCTGAATGTGGAATCAGGTATTGAGATCAGGGGAAGTGCCGGTACGATGCAGAGACTCAGTCTCATGTGCGACTGAAATGCGACTCTTTTGCGACTAAACTGCCACTTAATTACGACTGAATTGCGACCGCTTTGCCACTGACATGCGATTCAGCACCATGTATACTGTGTATGCTGGGAGACCAGCAGCGCAAAACTAAATAAGAAGGGCAGCGAGCCCCGTACTCACGAAAGTGGGTGCGGGGCATTTTTTATGCCCTGATACAGCTGCATGTCTGCCAGACACTACCGAAACGAGCCTGGCAGACATGCGTATACAGTCACTCCTTCTGCTTAAATGCAGACCACCGTAAGCCGCGTATTTTTCGCAAGTTACATCACTTTTCGAAGAATACGGAGGCTTACAAATGAAAACAAATACAGGCGAGATAAAGATCGTCAAAAACGATGCGTCACTTTACGTTAACGGAAGAATGCAGTACCAGGCAGTCAATCTGGTTGCTGAATATGGATCAAAGCTTAATGGATGCAAGTATGCCATAGCATCAAAGCACAGTCAGGAAAAAATGGAGAAGCGCTTCAGCAAAAGCCTGGATGAGTTCAGACCATATATTTTCCTGACCGGGAAAGAATACGCTGCGATCCTTGAATCACAGAACAATGACAGCAAGTTCCGCATGAGGGGAACCAATTGTCATGACCCTTATGGGTATACAGGCGAACTCACTGAGATTCTGCATGAATGTGAAAAAGTCAATGCAGATCCTGAACCGAATGCTCTTGATGCAATAGTGAATGCGATTGAAGAAAAAGAGTATGCAGAAAAATGTCAGATGATGAAGCAGGCGTTGGCATCACTGCCGGAAGTACAGAGAAGAAGAGCGATCATGTTCTATGCGGAAGGCAAATCTTACAGAGAAATAGCTGAACTGGAAAATACCTATCACAGCTCTGTGAAAAAATCTGTTGCTGCAGCGAGAAAAGCAATTGAAAAATATTTCAAAAAAATTTCGTAATCTGGGTGTCCATTTTCAAAATCTATTTCCCATTAGTGAGAGGACTTATCAGATCCTCTCGGGAACCTAAAGAAACTGAATACACATTCAATCAGGTACGAGCCCTGGAATATGAGGTCACAAGCTTCGAGCATGCAGGATCGATGCGCCGAGACTCCCGCCACAGTTGTCGGGAAGAGCGATCAACATCATGGATCCAAAAGGAAGACAGCAACTTCAAGGTGCGATGACAATCCCAGGGTACAATGATACTTCCGTCCAGTCACAGCACATCGCAATGAGGGCGGCTCCGTAAGATCTGCGGGGAAGGGTAACGCCTTATGAAGGGATCCGCTAATCCCTGCCTGATGGTTTCCCGGAGGACTGGGGGAGTCGAGGACAAATACAGGATCGAAACAATGATAAGTAAGACGGCGTGTCTGAGGATACTTTTTGCATCCTCCGGCACGCCTTCCTTATATACATATTTTCGACTTGTGACTCGAGACCTTCGGTACAGGGAAGCCTGTGTATTCGATACAGAAAACGGAGGAATAGGAAATGGCAAAACTGTTTGAGAACAACTATCAGATCAATCCATACGTTTATGGAATGGTCAATGTACTTTCGAGCTTCTGCAGGGACTATGACGAAGCACAAAAAGTTATGGAAAGAAATCCTAATGATATACGTGCTGCGATGGTAAGAGCCTACTGCGTAGACTTCGCAAACTTTCTTAGCGAAACGATGGAAGCGGATTACAGGGCTGTAGGGAAAACGATAATCAGAATGATGGAGGCCGGAAACGATGAAGAATAACTACAGGGAAGACGGCTTCGTCTGGTTCGAGGACCAGATAAGCGAGATGGCGGATCTGCTGATCACGGTTCAGGGCATTCGCTACATATATATGAAGAAACATGACCGCAGCTGGATCAGCAGGGTCGCAGATGAGGGCATGAGATTTGCTCTCTGGAACATGTCTGAGATGCAGCTCAGGATGATCGAAGAGCTGATATTCGAAGACAAGACGGTGACGGATATCCACAGGGAACTGAACCTGACGATCACGGAGATCCGCATGGAACTCAGAGAAATGAGAAAGGCGCTGCTTGCAGCGATGTAAATGGTGACAGATATGAGAAGAATTATTTTCGATAACAATCACGGCTATGAATCACTCGCTGAATGCATAGTGCTGCAGGCCGTCAAAGACTACAGACGCTCTTACAGAGTGTTCCTCAGGAATCCATACAATGAGGCTGCAGAGAAAATGATGAAAGACTGCGAAGACTTCTTCGAATCGGGATGGTTCAGAAAGATCTGCGATCTGGATCCGGAGGAAATACTTTACAGGATAGAGAAAGATGCCGAGCACGCTTATTACTGTAATCTGAAACCTGAAGATGTTGACGACATGCTGATAGGCAAGGACATCGTTGATGCGATCAGCGATTATGAGATTTGGTACAGGATCTATCTGAAGGATCCGACAGACAAAGAGGCTTTGGAGATGATGGAGGATTGCGAAGACTTCCTCATTACAGACCCTAAGGTCAGGTACTACATCAACGATCCGGTGAAGTTCCTATACGAGCTCGATCAGGAGATCGAAGAGAATTATCTCGGAGGTTACTATGGCTAAGATCAATAAGTGGGAAAAGCCCTTCCACATAGAGCGCGGGGACGTGTATATGGGGCCAATCAATCTGGATGCAGATCCGGAAAAAGGCATTCAGCGGGGCTACAGGCCGCTACTGGTCACACAGAGTGACTGGCAGAACAGGAAGTCCGAATCTGTGATAGTAGTTCCGGGGACATCCGAGCTGAAGAAAACCGAGATGCGCACGCATATTGTGATGCCCATGATAAAAGGCCTGGCCAAACAGACGATGTTCTGCTGCGAGCAGAGGGGCGTGGTGAATGTGAATCAGCTTGAAAAGTACTGCTGCACACTGCCGCCGGATATCATGAAGAAGATAACCAGAGCCTGTCGCCTGGCAGAACGAGGACGGAAAATAAAGTGCAGAAAAGCGAAGAAATAGCAAGACTGCGGGGCTTTTGCTCATAAGATATGAATATTTGAATTCCCGGAGTATTGTGACATCACAAACTCCGGGTGCACACGGAGGACGATATGAGAGAAATAAAAGATACCGGCCAGTGTATATCGAGCGAGCTGCGTTTTTACACAATAAGCGAGCTTCAAAAGCTGCTTGGCTGGAGCGAAAAAACAGTAAAGAAGCTGTTTAATGATCCAGCGTTCCCATCAGCTGACTTCGGTAAGACCAAGGTTGTTGAGGCACATGCAGCGATAGATTATTTCTCAAAGAGACATGAGAAAGAATACGAAAAATACTGGCAGTAAAAAAGGAGACAGACATGCCACGTAAAAAAACAAAGAAAAAAGGATATGGTGATGGATCATTCAGGATAAAGCCAAGTGGACTGGTCGAATACCGTTTCTTCTATACTGATGAATTCGGACAGAAAATCAGGAAATCTGTTTCAGGGAACACCAGACAGGAATGCATCGATAAAGCAGATGAATTCATTGCCGGAAGTGCAAAGCTGAAAAACCAGATAGATAAGAATGCTTCAATGGTCAGCATTCTTAAGCAGAAGTATAAGGCAGACTACGATATGAATTTCCTCAGTGAAGCTGGATACGGAAGGAACCTTGATAGCGTAAAAATCCTTGAAAAGAGTTCTATCGGCAACGTTCCGATTGCTACATTAGAGAAACGCCACATAGAGTTGTATTCATCAAAAATCACACATTATTCAAACAGTACAATAGAAAAGATTTTCATCCAGATCAAGATGGCGTTTTCGATAGCTATGGATGAAGGAATTATTACATATAACCCCATGCTTTCGCAGAGTATACGCAGACCGAAATCAAAAAAAGCTGATAAAAAAGTCAGAGGTTTGACCGCAGAGGAGCAGAAGGCGCTGGTTGATGTGATGACGAATAAAAACCCACCAGCCGGTAGAAATGACTACAGGCTTCAGCTGTTCATTGAACTATACAGCGGAATGAGAATGGGAGAGATCAATGCACTGACGCTGGACAGCATTGATTTTGATAACAATGTCATACATGTAAGTGCAACGATTTCAAAAGGAGCAGATAACAAGTCTTTTGTAAAAGAGGGAACAAAAACGAAGACGGGCATACGGGATGTACCAATCAGTAATACACTGAAACCTTATCTTGAGGAGGCAATCAAGCGGTACAAAAAGAATAAGGAAAACCTGATCTTCTTCGACCATAAGACAAAGAAAGTGATTACTACTAATCAGGTCAACTGCTATTATAAGAGGGTTTGTGAAGCTGCAGGCATCGAGTCTGATGGACAGCATGCATTAAGGCACACATTTGCAACGAGGTGCATAGAGTCAGGTGTACCACCTGTAGTACTTAAAACCTGGCTAGGTCATACAGATATCCATGTAACTCTCGATACATATACAGATGTCTTCAAGTCTATGGACAACGATGCTATAGAGATGCTCGACAATCATCTGGATCTATTGGGCTGATTATTCAGCGGTAATCAACTAATGGCGAGAATGATATCCGCCGCTTAGGACAATGAAAGTGCAGTTATCAGAGAATGATCTTTGCGGCTGCACTTTTTCTATGCTTCGGTGTGAGAATCAGCAGATTAGAAAAGATTGGGTCTGAGAGTGGGTCTGGCAGGAAAGCGGCTTAATGAAATGCAGTAATTTCAAGGGCTACAGCAGCTTTCTTGTACGGTGTCCTCCGCCATAGACGACTGTTGAAATACACAGTCGTTTTTCATTGCTCTCAGAAACCTTCACATTTCCACCATTACTTTCAATCCTGGATTTGATATCATGTATTCACATGTTAATAGATTAGGTCTTTTCCGGCCGGACCCAATCGCGGGTAGGAGTGCGATAGGATATGCGTGATTATAGGCGCGCTGTTCTATCGCTTTTTTGTTAAGGAGGTTCGAGATGATCAAATACATTATTACCAAGGAAATCGAAGTAGAAGAGTCTGCTTTCGAGAGCGAACAGTTAGGTGTCTTTGACACAGAAAAAGAAGCGGTGCGTTTTGCTGATAGTATTCATGCCGAGATGACTGAATTTGAGAGGTACTATTATGAGATTATTGTCTGGAAGGCTATCGGGGATTCAATCGACACAGATGACTGGGAAACATTCAAAGAATGCTATTCAGTTGCGGTGTTTGCTGCTGAGGTGGATGAAGCCGATGAGGAACAGCTTGATAATTACGATAACAATGAACGGACTGATCCAGAAACAACAATTCATTATTGCCTGTCACCAAAGAGGGATAGCTTTAGGCTTTGGGTTGGGGAAGACCCGAGTACATATGTAGATGGAGTGTTCGATGGAAATAACTCTGGCTTGGCATTTGCACTTGCAGATTGGTACAAGCAGTATGGGCAATTTGTCGAACAAGATTGGAAGGAATGCTTTCCTGAAAGAAACAGAGAGATGTATCTTAAGCATATAACCCAGCAGGGATATTCTGATGAAGAGGCTTTGAAGATACTTAGATATCTACCTCAGACAGTTGCTGATTTAATATCTGTCAATACATCAAAAATGATTGAATTGTGGAAAGCGAAAGCACCTATAGTAGAACCTTACAGAATACCATTATGGAAGAAAATGATACGGCAGGAAACAAAAGACTTGTGGGCAAAAGGTCTTTAATTGTTCAACTGCGTCATTTTATGAATCAACATAGTCATTTTTGCGAGTAATGACTATGTTGATATGCTGTTCTGCAAGCGATTATTTGGACAAGAGAATATTCCCGCAAACAACAGAAAAAATTAAGGGAATATTCCCTTAATTTCTTGATTATGCCCTTAAAAACTGTTATATTATAAGGGAATTAGCAAGGAGGTAAGGGAATGAGAACGTTCAATTACTCATTGATAAAAGATAATAAATGGGATTCTGAACTGCTGGGTCTTATTGCAGCTATATACAAAGAGGCCGGTAAGCAGGAAATGTATCTGAAACAAAAGCCTCAGGAACTTGAGAAATTGGTTGAAATTGCAAAGATACAGAGTACAGAGGCATCAAATGCAATTGAAGGCATTGTAACAACCAACACACGTATACGACAGCTTATGGAGGATAAGACAACACCCAGAAACCGCGATGAAAAGGAAATCGCCGGATACAGGGATGTGCTGGGGATCATTCACGAAAGTTTTGACGCGATCCCGATCACGCAAAACTACATCCTCCAGCTGCATAAAATGCTATTTAGTCATTTGGGGAATCCGGCAGCAGGAAAAACTAAGACTGTTCAAAATTATATAAGCGCAACTTTTCCTGATGGACATACTGAGACTTTGTTTATCCCGCTGGCACCTTATGAAACACCGGAGGCTCTCGACAGGATATGCGATGAATACAATCGTGTCATTGGTAATGCAGAACTTGAACCGCTTATTGCAATACCCGTATTCATTCATGATTTTCTCTGCATCCATCCATTCAACGATGGAAACGGACGTATGAGCAGACTTCTAACTACACTTCTCCTATACCGAAGCGGATTCTATGTAGGAAAATACATTTCATTGGAGGCAAAGATCGCAAAGCACAAAGACTTGTATTATGATGCGCTTTCCGCATCACAAAACGGATGGCATGAGGGTTCCGACGATCCTGTACCATTTATCAAATACTTGCTTGGAACAATACTTGCTGCTTACAGGGACTTTGAAGATCGTTTTGCATTAGTAGAAGTTAAAAGATCCGCACTCGACATGGTAAGACTTGCTACACAGTATAAGATAGGGCGTTTTACCAAGCAAGATATTCGGGAACTATGTCCATCGCTTAGTATTAGCTCCATCGAAGGTTCACTAAGAAAATTGGTAGATAATGGCGAAATAAAAAGAGAAGGGAAAGGAAAGAGCACTTTCTATTACAGAACATACTAATGTCGGGTACAACTCCGGGTACAAGCGTGGGCGGCGTGTTTCCTCCTTGAAATTTCAACGCTTGCGCCTTCCTGGCTAATTCGAGTCCCATACTTGATGTGAGGTGTCACGAAGTGACGGAGTCCTGACATCGGTCCTCCGCCAGAGACGACTGTTGAAATATACAGTCGTTTTTTATTGCTTTTGGTTGGGAGTTATTTCAACGCGAAAGATAATACAGATTGACAGAAAACCCTTTGTGTATTACAATGTATTACAAAAGGGGGTGAGTCACTATGCTTTCACTTAGATTATCAATTGAAGATGAACGTCTTATCAGAAACTATGCGCGATATAATCAATTAACAGTATCTGAATTTTTGCGTATGGCGGCATTGGAGCGCATTGAAAATGAATATGATCTTCAGGCCCTGAGGGAGTATGAAGAACGCAAAGCTGCTGGAGAAGTAAAGCTTTACAGTCATGATGAAGTTTGGAGCGACTTATGATTTATGAGCTTAAATACGAAGCGAGAGCTGTTAAGCAAATCAAGAAGCTGGATCCGGCAACCAGAAAGCTTATCAAATCGTGGATCGAGAAAAACCTTTTAAATACAGATAATCCCAGACAGCATGGCAAAGGCTTGACAGGCAGCCTAAGTCAATACTGGAGGTATAGAGTAGGAGATTATAGGATCTTAGCAGAGATAAATGATGCTGAAATCATAATTATTATTGTAGAAATAGGGCATCGAAGAGATATTTACAGATAATTGGGTACAATCCTGACTAATTCGAGTCCCATACTTGATGTGAGGTGTCACGAAGTGACGGACCACCTGTAAGGATTGCCCGAAGGGAGGATCCCTTACATGGAGTCCTCCCTTCGGTCCTCCGCCGTTGACCAGCTCTGAGAGACCATCTCTCAGAGC
This sequence comes from Mogibacterium sp., assembly GCA_017405845.1. Taxonomy (GTDB): domain Bacteria; phylum Bacillota; class Clostridia; order Peptostreptococcales; family Anaerovoracaceae; genus Crickella. The sequence continues at coordinate 13,407 of JAFQZQ010000044.1, forward strand.
TCTTTTTATTCTGTTACTCCCAGACTTTGAGACAATAGAATCATCATATCGCATGTTTTATGAGTTTAATGGGTGCGCAAGGGAATAAAGTGAAACGGGAAACTTTCTTTGCTTCAAAACAGGGTGACAATTTGTACTAAAATCCGTACACAATTCATCCAATCTTCATATTATCTGCTGTTCAATATGTATAATGTACAGACAATCATTGGGTTAACAATTGGGCGGGGAAATCAATATGAATATTACGATAGCAGGAGGAGGAAATATCGGAACACAGTTTGCTGTTCATAGTGCGGCAAAAGGGCATTCTGTCAAAATGTTTACTTCTAGTCCGGGTCGTTTTGCAAAGCATCTTTTCATAGTAGATAAATCAGGCAATATCATAAAAGAAGGCGAAATAGTTCTTGCTACGAGCGATCCGCATGAGGCGTTTCATGATGCAGAAATGATTATGATAACCATGCCTCCTACAATGATGATCCCTCTTGCGCAGATAGTTTACGAACATGCGGATCCTCATGCTATCATTGGTTTTGTACCGGGCAACGGAGGTTTCGAATTTGCGTTCAGGGACTGCATAGAAAGAGGAAATGTTTTATTTGGGATAGACCGTGTACCTGCTATAGCCAGACTTACGGAAAGAGGAAGGACAGTATGCTGCTCGGGTTATAAAGAGGAACTTTTTGTTGCTGCGCTTCCGTCATGTCATACTGAAAAATGTGCTGCATTGGTAGAACGTATCTACGATATCCCTTGCGTTAGGCTCCCGGGGTTTATGGCTCTCACTCTTACGCCATCCAATCCTATATTGCATACGGCAAGGTTGATGACCATATTCAAGGACTATAAGCCGGGTGTGACGTATGATTCACTGCCGCTGTTCTACGAAGAATGGGATGATGCCTCATCTGAACTGCTGCTGGCATGTGATGATGAGATACAGGAGATCTGCAGAGCTTTACCGGGATTCGGACTTGAGTATGTGGTATCTGAGCGTGAATTCTATAACGCGGATACAGTAGAGAAGATGACAGCCGCCATTCGCACGGAAGAATCTCTTCTTGGGCTTACTACACCTGCGGTACGTTCTAATGCGTATGATGCCAGTGGAAGAGGTTTATCCGGGCTTAGGAGGAGAAGAAAACAGAGATGGTATCGTATAGAGCAACATATACAAAGAAGGCTCAACTGGAGAGCAACCCTTGAAGAACGACAGTGCAGATTTGAAGAGAATACAGAAGGATTCATCCCTGACCTTCACTCGCGGTACTTCACTGCAGACTTTCCTTACGGGCTTTCAGTGATACAACAGATTGGAACAATTGCCGGAGTTTCAATGCCTAATATAGATAGGCTCTTAGAATGGTATGACAACATAGCAATTATAAATGATAAGCTTTGTCTGTCGGACTATGGGATTGCGGACATTGATGATCTTAAAGAATTCTACCTTACTTTATAATCAATTTTTGCAATATGGACTGCTTTTGGGTACAAGTCTGGTGCAAACGTGGACGGCGTTGCAACAAGGAGGGCCCCGCTTCAATGTCCCGGGGCCGTTTTGTTTCAAAGGATAAGGTGTTTTTCTGAAACAATGTTACTTTAGTTTCAAACCATCTTTAAAGGCGTTACCAACACGATCTGTTACTTTGTAGTAACCGTGAGTGTATGGATCAAATGCTATGGCATTGACAAGAGACATATCCGGTTTCCCGTCCACAAGCACTTTTTCATCGGCAGTAACATTAACAACCTTACCAATTACACCACATCCGTATTCGTTAGTCTGGTATTCAATGAATTCACATTCCAGGCAAAGAGGAAATTCATTGATCACGGGAGCATCAACGGTTTCTGCCTTGCCGGCGGTTAGACCGCTTCTTGCAAATTTGTCAGGGACTCTGTTGCCTGATTCAACTCCAAAATAATCAGCCTCCACCAGATGATCCGCGTCCGCTATGCTTACCGTGAACGCTCCTCTGGCTTTGATATTTTGTACAGTTTTATGGGATTCTGTCAGATTGAGGGCTACATTTCCTCTTTCCTGCATTGTTCCCCATGCAGCGTTCATCACATTTACGCTACCGTCTTCGTTATATGTTGCTACCATAAGGACAGGCATCGGGAAAATGCCTTCTGTGATATTGAGTCTTTTTCTCATTCTTATAACCTCTCTTTTTTATTGGATCAACAGTAATGATCATCCTGAATAGAATTGTAGTCATATGGGAAGACAATTCAAGTACTGGTATTAATGATAGGTACTATCCTAAAAGATAGTAAGGCTCAATGAATTGAAACGATATCTGAAAAACATTTCGGATAAGACACTCAGCTCAAATCTGAAGGAATCGAAGTATCATTATATCCCGGCAATGCAATGTGCTTGTACGATGCGTATGAATTCCTTCATTACAGGATTGATCCAGCGGTCCGGATTGCATATATATGATGCATATAAATCGACGGATATCTCATCCTGAAGCTTAAGGGCGATCAGCTCGCCCTTTTTTATTTGCTCACGAACAGTGAACTCAGGAAGGAAAGAGACACCGTAACCGCTCAGCAGCATGCTGATGATAGCTCCGACTGAGCCGATATCCATGACCGGTCTGAACTCAATCCCTCTGGATATGAACTCCCGTTCAAGCTGCGCGCTGTAACTTATGTTCCTTCCTGAAACAATGAAGTCTGCCTGTGCAATGTCAGAAAGGGTGAGGTCCTTCTTATTCAGCAGCGGATTACCCGGCCAGGTGACAAAAACAACGCTTTCCTGCCTGCCGGCTGAGGTCAGAAGCTCAGGATGTGGTTTTTCTCTGTCGAGACGTATCAGAAAATCGATTTCGCTTCGGTTCAGCTTCTGCAGTGAGTCCTCTATATATGATGCATACAAATCAACGGATATTTCATGGCTCTTTAACTTAAATGGGGGTCTAGCAAAAAAGACGCTTTTGCAATATTTGGGGTAAAGGCGAACACGGGGTGAGCAACAGACGTTGTTCACCCCATTTAGTATGCGTCAAAGCAGCTCTAAAGCATTAAGATTTGATCGAAGAATTATCGTTCAGGGAGTAGAGAACTCTTAATTTGAATCTCTCAAAGTTGACGGATTCGATCGGGCCATTAGAGATGCGTTGCCCATTGACGCGGTCAAAACTGTTGATGATCTTAGACTTCCAGTGCCGCAGCATTCTGGCGATCCTCGTAAGCTCGCGAATGTCATAAAGAAACAGTTCGGCGATACAATTATCTATCCTGCGTTCAGCATTCTCCGGGATAGAAGTGGCGTTGATGTAGGCATATTCTCTTTCATGGAATAAGCAGCGTTGAGTTCGAAACTCCAGGAAAGCATCTTGTCGATCATGACCCTGGGAGTGACATACTGACTGTTGAAACAGTAGTAGTATTTGCGCAGATCGATCGACTCATACAGATCGATCCTTGAGGAGTTCTTCATCAGTACCCAATTGAATCGTTTCAGCAGCTGGTATTCCTCCGAAGTGGTCTCGAAGCTTTTCATAACCCTGACTCTTATGTTGTTGAATGCAGTATTCACTTGTTGGATCACATGAAAGCTGTCGATACAGATCTTCGCACAGGGAAAGTAAACTTCTGCGACATCCTTGTAAAGCTGAAACCCGTCGATTGGGATATGCAAAGGGATTAGTTTCCGGAAAAGACTTGTCGCAGCCAGTACAACGATACCTTCTCTGGTTGAAAATGATGTTGGTGTAAACATCATTGATCACGGCATGAGTAAGCGATCTTTTTCGGTAATCATGGATCCGCTTTGTAGAGCACCCACAGTCAGGGCAGCATTACCGCCTGACCTTAAGGGTAATGATGCCGTTGACTGAAAAGTCGGTACTCACTATCTCAATATCCTGCAGTTCAGAAGGTTCTAAATTGAATAACTTTATGATAGTATCTTTCATACAAAGGCTCCTGTTCTGAGCTGCTTTGACGCAACATAAAGATTAGCACAGAACAGAAAAGGACACATTGCTATGAACGGCAATGTGTCTCTTTTTGTGTGAAATATTAGACCCCAATTAATGCAAAAGCGGAAAGTGACGCTTTAACAGCAAGACCCCAAATAACGCAAAAGCGGAAAGCGACGCTTTAACACAACACCCCCCCATCAAAGTTAAAGGGCTGCTAAAAAACGACTGTTGAGATATACAGCCGTTTTTTGTTATATGAATGTGCTATTATTAATTATCAATATTAATCACCAAGACCATATAAAGACCATAGGAAAGATAAAATAAACAGAAAAATGAATCTGTCACAATACGAAGGGAAATACATACGTCTTAAAGATGTATACGGACAAACTTTCATCGGACGGGCAAGCCATGGTAACTACGAGTTCCTGATGCATGAGTACGGCGGAGATGAAGACGGCATTTTCATAGAAGACTGGCTGATCTACAACTCACAGATCGAGTCTATAGAGGAGATCGTACCTCATGGCACGGCTGAATTGTGGACAGAACGTCTTATTCTGCGCAGATACACCATGGAAGACGCAGAACCGCTCTATCGCCGTCTGGGGCAAGATCCGGCGATGTCTCAATACTCGGGATGGAATCCATATGAGACTTTGGAAATGGCTCAGGAGACCGTGCGCAGATTTATCGACAGTTATGACGATGAGCATTCATATTCGTGGGTAATGGATGTCGATGATGTGTTGGTCGGAACGATCGGTGCCTATGACTATATGTTCGATCCCGTCAGTAATTCTGATCAGATCGAGGTAGGATACAGTGTCGTGCAGGCCTGGCAGGGCCGCGGTTTAGCAACAGAAGCTTTGACGAAAGTGCTTGAATACCTTACAGAAAATGAGGGGATCTCCTGCGTTACTGCCTGGTGCGCCGCGGATAATACCGGATCGCGGAGAGTGCTTGAAAAATCAGGGATGCAACTCGTTCACACTGAAAAAGACGGCATCGAGGCCGGCGGAAAGACCTACGATAAGCTGCTTTACGAATACAAAGCAAAGAGGTAAAAGGGAGAATTTGATATGTTGGTACTTATTGGAGCGCTGCTCGTCAGTTTCATCTTTCCATTTGTTATCTTCATCTTTCTGAGAGGTGCTCATAAAGATGATGCTGAGTACAAAAAAGACCATCAATAAAACCTTGCTTCAGTCAGTTTCCTTGATCTGATGTCATATACTGCTATTTCCGCAATAGGCTTTGAAATTATGGAAGCCGTTGTTTATCTGTTTTCGACCAATGTCCCGCAGATACTTGTGCGAGGTGTCACAAGCATGCATGCGGCTTTCGGTCTGATCATGGGCTATACCCTGGCAAAAGGGATCAGGAAAAACGGAAAAATGTCCATCATGCCGGCTGTCCTTATAGCGACCATTATTCACGGAACTTATGACCTTGTCCTTGATCCATCATTAATAGATAAATGGGGAGGCCTGGCGTTGGCGCTGGCTATCCTCTGCATGGGTCTGAACCTCTATAACTTCTATTGGATGAGCAAAGCCAGAAAGAACCCATACTATACAGATCCGCTGTTCCCGGAAGCAGCAATATCATCAAATGATGAAGGAGCCTGATTATGACAACGAGAAAAGGGGTAACATGTATTACTCATTTACTGTCAGTTCTTCAAGTGCACCTTCGAGAACCCATACGGACACGCTTTTCTCACCGACTGTGAAGAGTCCGTACCCATCTTCATCAACGATAACAGGATCCGGGCTGTTACTAAGTGCGTCATAGTACTTTGTACCTGTCCGGTCCTTACCTATGAACATTTTTTTGCTTCCACCATCTGCGTTGCTTAACAGAACAGCAAAACCCGAGTCAGGATGCCGGTCATCACCGCTTCTGACCCAGCCTACAATATGATTATCATCAAAATAGTCTGTCTGATCCCCATACGAGTATAAGTGTCTCAGCTTGATCAGTTTACCAAGGTTAGGTACCATAGGGCGGTTATGTGCCGGGTTGCCATAGTAGTCCGCATAGAAGACACAAGGAAGACCGTCTTTTTTCAGAAGGATAATGGTATATGCCAGCTGCTTGAACCAGTCCTCCACGAATGACTGAAGACTTTGCCCAAACTGAGTGTCGTGGTTATCAACAAACGTGACAGCATTAGCCGGCCTTTCAGATACCAGAGTGCGTGAAAGGATATTGCTCATATCATAATCACTGCCTGATTTGCTTGCATTGTAGAAATTGAAATGCAGGGCTACATCAAACAGACTCATCGTATTTTCCACTGAATCCAGATAATAGAGGAGCTTGTCAAGATCGCCGCTCCAGTATTCACCGACTGCCGGATATGCTCTTCCGGAATCCTTGCGGATAGTTTTCAGGAAATCACGATAGAAAGAAAAACTTATGTGCTTGACCGCGTCAAGCCTCAGTGCATCGACATTTGTCTCTTTAAGATACCACTCAAGCCACCTTCTCAGCTCATCGCTGACTTCCGGGTTTTCCATGTCGACATTCATTCCCATCAGATAGTCAAAACTGCCGAATTCCGGATCCGTATCGGATTCCCAGTTCTTTCCTGTGAAACGGTAAATTTTGCCGGATTCTTTAGAAGCTTCGTCCCAGTCTGTACCTGTGAAATGAGTATGGTTCCACTTGAAGCTGCTGTATTTATTATTCCTTCCCGGGAACGTGAACTCTGACCACACGCTGACCGTCTGCTCATCACCTACAGGCTGATATCTGTTTTCAGGTGAAACGGGTACCGCGCGGACCTTTTCAAGTTTGTCGCCGCCCATCCTGTGATTGAGAACGATATCCGCGTAAACAAGTATGCCTTCATCGTGCAATGCCTTAACAGCTTCGATATACTCTTCTTTTGTCCCGTACTTTGTCCGTACTGTTCCTTTCTGATCAAATTCCCCGAGATCATAAAGATCGTAAATACTGTAACCTACATCATCCTGAGATGTGCATTTATATGCAGGAGGGAGCCAGATATCTGTTATACCAAGGCCTGCCAGATTCTGTGCCTTTGCGGCGCATCTTTTCCACCAGAACCCGTCATTAGGCAGATACCATTCAAAAAACTGCATCATGGTTCTGTTTGTTTCCATAGTTTTACCTTTTATATGTCGATCTGCGATGCCTTTTTTTCGTGTTCATCGCAGAGAAAAGCTCAATAATAAAAAATATAATTGCAGTTTTTACCACAAAGTCACAGCATTGTCAAATATAGCCTGCTGTTTAATGAGGTCCCTGGGGCCTGTTAATGTGGTATCATAATGACATTATCATACGTTAGACACATTCAGAACTAATAAGCATAAGAAAAATAAACAAACGCAGGAGAAATAGTAAAGCTGCAGGATTGCACGGAAGATAAAGGAGAAAACGCTTAATGCACATTTTAGTTGATCTGTACCTGACATTTACAAAAATCGGGGGCATGATGTTTGGAGGAGGGTATGCTATGCTGCCTATCCTGCAAAGAGAGGTAGTAGATAATAAAAAGTGGGCAACGGCAGAACAGCTGGCGGATTATTATGCAGTCGGCCAGTGTACACCCGGAGTAATAGCTGTTAATACAGCTACCTTTATAGGTTCGCAGCAGGCAGGGATCACCGGGGGAATAGCAGCAACGCTTGGAGTAGTGACAATACCATCTATACTGATCCTGATTATAGCGGCATTTTTAAGCAGTTTCATGGACAGTGTGATGGTCGCTCATGCCTTCAACGGTATCCGCGCATGCGTCACTGCACTTATACTGGCGAGCGTTATAAAGCTGTTTAAGGGGTCGGTCAAAGACTGGCCATCAAGGATAATATATATCACAGTTCTGGCTCTTGCGGCAGCAGGAAACTTCATGGTTGCTCCTGAACGTCTCATAAAGGTATGGGAGATCATAACATCACCGGTATTCCTTGTTATTATTTCAGGTGTTGCCGGCCTGGTCATAAGAAACATTCAGCGTTCAGTGAAAGGAGGCGGTGAAGAATGATCTATATACGTCTCTTTCTTGAATTCTGCAAGGTCGGATTGTTTGCTGTCGGAGGCGGACTTGCTACGATACCGTTCCTCAGTGACCTTGGAAGCAGAACGGGGTGGTTCACATCAGGGCAGCTTGCAGATATGATTGCCGTTTCGGAATCAACTCCGGGACCTATAGGTATAAACATGGCTACATATGCCGGATACACTGCTGCAGGAGTGCCAGGCGGCATTGTATCAACACTGGGATTGGTTTTTCCATCGCTCATAATCATATTGATCATAGCCGGTTTTCTTAACAAATTCCGTGAGTCCAGAATCGTAGACAATGTCTTTTATGGATTGAGAGCCGCATCGGTAGCGCTCATAACGGCAGCGCTGCTTCAGGTCGCCAATATTGCATTGATGAATCATACGATGGATAACGGTACTACACAGATGTTTTACTGGCCGGCCATAATTCTCGCTGCGGTCGTGTTTGTGTGTTTTTCATATTCACCACTTAAGAAGATTCATCCGATTTTTTATATAGCATTCTCAGCTGTGGTTGGCATTGCACTGGGAATGTAAAAACCACATAACTTAATAAAGGAGAAGAGCCGTGGAGCGATAGCCCCTTTTATTCTGGGTACAATACCTGCTACAAACGGGGACAGCGCTTTTCCTCCATGAAATTTCAACGTTTGTACGATTCTGTGCCAGTATCAATCATGACGTGAATGAGCGCCACACGAAGTATACATATTGCTGCATGGAGATCTGAATTCGAGAGATAACTTTTTTTCGTTCAAAATCAAAAAACATATGAAATAATCAGCAAGTTTGGCTATAATCCATAGAGTTGTTGAGCAGCTGAGAAGCGTAAGTCCGGACATACGGACCTGCGCTTCTTTTTTTTGCGGTCATTAAGTATGCCGCGCGCTACGCGGATGTGCAATAACATAATTGAAGAAAATGGAGTGAATAAATGGAAAAGAAACAAACTACTAAAGGAATGATGTTTGCAATATTGTCTCTGTCTCTTCTGACAGTGATGGCTGGTGCGGCGGTCGCTCCGGCGTTGGGCACGTTACAGGAACACTTTGCGGATTCAGACAGTACAACAGTCCAGCTTATAATCAGTATGCCTGCGCTGTTCATATTTCTCAGCAGCTTCATATTTCCGAAGCTATGTGAAAGATTGGGATCCAAAACTATAGTTCTTATCGGACTTGTTCTTTATGTTGCCGGAGGATGCATGGCGGGGATAGCGGACAACATAGCAGTTGTCCTTGTTTTCAGAGCGATAGTTGGCTGTGGCGTGGGATTGATAATGCCTATGTCTACTGGACTGCTCTCATATTATTATCCGCCGGAGAAGCTCGACGGTCTGATGGGTCTGTCATCAGCGATGAATCAGATGGGAGGGGCAGTTGCAACATTCATAGCAGGTCTTCTCGCAACGGTCAGCTGGAGAGCAGTATTTCTGGTATATCTTATGGGCATTATAAGTCTGGTGCCGGTTATTTTGTTTTTGCCGAATGACAGGGTCACAGGAAACAGGTCCGGAAGAAAAATCAAGCCGGAAGCAGAAGAAGGAAGACGCCAAAAGAAGAGTGCTCTGAAAGAATATTTCATATATGTAGCAGCCATGTTCATCCTTATGTCTGCATTCTTCATATATCCATCTAACTATGCTATTGAAACAGCAAAAGACGGTTTCCTTTCTCAGCAGGGTATAGCAACGGTAATGGCGCTTATGGATGTAGTGGCATTTCTGGGTGGCCTTTGTTACGTTAGAATACGCGGCGCATTGGGAACCAATACTCATTTTGTTGCTCCCGCGCTATTCTGCGCTGGTTACATGATCATGGCATTTGCGCCTAATGTGTTGCTTTCAGTGACAGGATCATTCATGGTGGGGTTTGCAAACGGTGCCGGAATACCATGCATAATAGCAGCAGCATCGCGTAAAGCAGGTAAAGAGGCTGTTTCTACGGTTATGCCACTGCTTTCTGCAGCTATGTATATCGCACAGTTTTTATCACCTTTTATCATGTCTGCTGTAACAATGGCAGCCGGAAGTGCAGGCTTTGCTCATCTTCCTTTCATATGGGCAGCAATACTGGCTGTTATTCTTGCTGTATTTGCAGCATGCATGAAGAAATCCCGGTAAACTCTGTACCTGCATGACAGGGTGGTATTACTCAGTTAAGTGGGCCTTTCTTATGTGAACATATTCTGTATAATGGAAAATAAAGAACTCGAAAGACTGAATGAAAAAGTCGAATATGGATTCTGTGAGAAATATGATGACGATCATACAGTACAAATGAACAGAAAGGACCGGAGATGAAACAGTATATAGTCGATGCATTTACAGACAGAGTATTCAGCGGGAATCCTGCTGCAGTATGTGTTATGGACAGATGGATACCTGATGAGCTGATGCAGAGTATAACAAAAGAGAATAATCTGTCAGAGACAGCATTCGCAGTAAAGGAAAACAGCGATGGCTATCACCTGAGGTGGTTCACGCCGGGTGGCGAAATCGATCTCTGTGGCCATGCAACACTGGCGACCGCCTTTGTCATCCTGAATTATTACGAGGAAGAGCGCGCGGAAGTCAGCTTTGACACCCTGAGCGGCAAGTTGACGGTCGTTCGCAGGGGTGATCTGTATGAGATGGACTTTCCGGTGTATAAGCTGAAAGAAGTTCCGGTAACAGATGAGATGGAGGCAGCGATAGGGTCAAGACCGTCCGCTGCATATATGGGAAGAGATCTGCTTTGCGTTCTGAAGGATGAGGAATCTGTCAGGAACGCGTCACCGGACATGGATAAAGTGACTGCGCTTGAAGGAGCGCTTCTTCATATAACTGCGACAGGCAAAGACTATGACTGTGTATCCAGAAGCTTTGCTCCAAAGCTGAAGATCGTTGAAGACCCGGTTTGCGGATCCGGTCACTGCCACATAATCCCATATTAGGCGAAGGCTTACGGCAGGGATTCGTTTACAGCATATCAGGCATCTGCAAGAGGAGGAGTGCTGTACTGCAAGGTGAATGGAGACCGGATAACACTTGCCGGAAAAGCTGTACTATACTCAAAAGCCGATTTGAATATTGCAATGTGACTGCAGATATATGAGGTACATAATAACAGCACTGATAATCGGATATTTTGTGTTCATGCTCATTGGAGTCAGAATGGGATATTCGATCCCGGACATATTTCGAATGAGCCTGAATGGGCTGAAAACCGCGCTTACGCTGATGATAATACTGCTGCTGATCGGAGTGCTGACCGGCAGCTGGCGCAGCGCCGGCTCTATTGTCACGTTCATATATTACGGTATCCAGCTGATAAAGCCCCGGCTTTTCCTCGTTGTCACTTTTGTACTGACATGTCTGATGAGTTACGCGCTTGGAACATCTTTCGGAGTTGCCGGGACTGCCGGTGTTATTTTCATGGCTCTTGCCCGCAGCGGAGGAGTCGATCCGACCATCACTGCAGGTGTGATACTCTCCGGGATTTATTTCGGGGACCGAACTTCTCCGGCCTCATCTACTGCCTTCACGGTCGCTTCTGTGACCGGTACGGATCTGTACACCAATGTTCGCAATATGCTGAAGACCGGTCTGATACCCTGGCTGATATGCCTGGCCGTATACTCGTTTCTTTCGATAAAAAACCCTCTGGCTGCTGTCGATCAAGAGGTGATGGATGCATTTGAGTCCGTTTTCAATATTTCTGCGGTAACTCTGATCCCGGCGGCCGTTATATTGATATTTCCTCTTATACACGTGCCCATACTTATAACTCTTGGATCGAGCATCGCTGCAGCAGCGGCAGTGTCGCTGACAGTGCAGAAAGAAAGCGTGGCTTCGCTTATCCATACAATGATTCTTGGCTATCATTCGCCGGTGTCGGAGATATCATCTGTTATAGACGGGGGAGGCATGATATCCATGCTGGGTACGGTGGTCATCGTAGCGCTTGCGTGCAGCTATACAGGAATCATGAATGGAACCGGTATGATAGAGCTGATCCGAAGCAGGGCAGATAAGCTGACTGCCAGGATAGGGTTATTCCCAAGCATGATGCTGATTTCGCTGATCTCCTCGTCGATATTCTGCAACCAGGTGGTAGCAATCATCATGAATAAGGAATTATTGCAGAAGAGTTATGAGACATCGGGCAAAGCTCCGGAAGAACTTGCCATTGACATCGAGAATACTGCGATAACACTTCCATCGCTCATTCCGTGGTGCATACTGTGCAGTGTACCTCTCGCGATCCTGGGCGTCACATATGCAGCGGTGCCATTTGCAATCTATAGTTATGCTATACCGCTGGTGAATCTGATAGGCAAATACATTCATCGTACATAAACGTATTCAGGTAAAAGAAACAAGATTGATAGTAATCTTCTAAGGTCATCGATAATGATGGCCTTTTTTTATGCAGTATTGAGCGAGTTGTTGAAATAAAAATAAAAATAAATGAAAAATTTTCAAAATAACAGTTGACAACCATATAAAATTGTTATTATAATAAGCCAGGTTGTTAAAACAACAACAAATTATAAGAAGCGTATCGCTTAAACTATCGACACAACAACTCTTATGTATTATCATTAAGGAGGTAATTATGAAAGCAAAAGCAGTCAGACTTCACGCTGCAAACGATCTTCGTCTTGACGAGTTTGAGCTTCCTGAGATCAAGGATGATGAGATCCTTGTCAAGGTGATATCAGACACAGTCTGCATGTCCACGCACAAGTGTGCGATCCTGGGCGTTGAGCACAAGAGAGTACACGAAGATGTGGCTGAGCATCCTGCTATCATGGGTCATGAGATGGCCGGTGATATCGTAAAGGTTGGAAAGGCTCATCAGGATAAGTTCAAGCCAGGCATGAAATTCACTCTTCAGCCTGCCCTTAACTACAAGGGAACGATGTGGAGCCCTGGATACTCATATGAATTCTTCGGCGGAAATGCTACATACTGCATCATTCCTGCTGAGGTAATGGAACTCGGATGCATGCTCGAATACAAGGGACGCGCTTATTATGAGGCTTCTCTGGCAGAGCCGTATTCATGCAGCGTAGGCGCTTTCCACGCAGCATACCACACAAAGATGGGAGTATATACTCATGAAATGGGTATCGTAGAAGGCGGCAAGCTGGCTATCCTGGCCGGTGCAGGTCCGATGGGACTTGGCGCTCTGAGCTATGCCATGAACTGCGACAGACGTCCCGGAATGATCGTCGTCACTGATGTGAACAAGGACAGACTCGCAAGAGCGGAAGAGCTCTTCCCGATTGAAGAGGCAAAGGAAAACGGAATCGAACTTCACTTTGTAAATACAGCTGAGGTAGATGATCCTGTTGCATATCTTCGCGGAATGACTGACGGAACAGGTTTTGATGATGTTCTGTGCTATGCTCCGGTCGCTGCAGTCGTTGAACAGTCAAGCGGTATCCTCGGTAGAGATGGCTGCCTCAATTTCTTCGCAGGCCCGACAGACAAAGAGTTCAGTGCAAAGATCAATTTCTATGATGTTCACTACAACTCAACTCATGTAATGGGTACTACCGGCGGAAACACAGCTGACATGATCGAGTGTCTTGAGCTGACGGCTGCAGGAAGAATCAATCCGGCCGTCATGATCACACACATCGGCGGACTCGCAGTAGCCGGAGAGACTATCCTCGACCTGCCTAAGATCCCTGGAGGAAAGAAACTGATCTACAACCATATCGATCTGCCTCTTATCGCTCTGACTGATCTCAGAGAAAAGGGAAAAGAGGATGAGAGATTTACTGCTCTTGCTGATATCGTAGACGCACACAGAGGTCTCTGGTGCCCTGAAGCAGAAGAATATCTTCTGGCGAACTTTACTGAATAGTGGATCGGTACAGAATTCTTCCGGGAATGATGGACTGATCCCGGAAGGAGGGAAGTATGGATTCTGTTGAAAGCAGACGCAGTGCTATTGTCGCATGGATCAACGAAAAAGGAGAGGTTACCTTCGCGCAGCTGAAAGAAGCGTTTCCAAATGTATCGGACATGACTCTCCGCACAGATCTTAAGAATCTGGACGATAACAAGAGGATAGTCCGTATACACGGAGGAGCACGCTCGGTGGATGTGGTTGTAGGCACAGACGACTTCATGAGCCGTCGAAGCATAAGAAATGTTGACGCCAAGAAAACCATCATCATGAAAGCGAAGGAGATGATCGCTCCGGGGACATCGGTCTTTCTCGACTCGGGAAGCACGACTACAATGCTTGCCGCTGAGCTTGATGATCAGCCGAATCTGATCGTAACAAGCAGCATAAGCTGTGCCATGGAGCTTGCCGGCCTGGAGCAGCCACGTGTATTGATCCCGGGAGGTTCGTTGAACCGTTACAGCCTGAGCATTTGCGGATCGCAGGGTATCAGTGAACTGCAGAAAATGACTTTTGATCTGGCTTTCATTGGGGTCACGACCTACGATGAGGAATCCGGATTTGCATGTAATGTATATGAGGAGTCTCTGCTCAAACAAACTGTGATCAATAGGGCACTCAAGACCATCGTACTGATGGATTCCACAAAAGTCGGCAAACACAGCACATTTACATTCGGCTCACTACAGGATGTTGATGTTGTGATCTCTGATGGCGGTCTGCCGGAATCATTCCTGGCAGCCTGCAGAGAAAATAACGTGGAAGTCATATAAAACAGAAATACTACTTCCGGTACCGTTTCTCATACTATCAACAGCATGATCGGATCTGACGATCCGGAACGGTCTGTTGATCCCCGGTCCTGATAATAATTATGTAGATATTAGATTAATCAAGGATGAGGAGAATAAATATGAAAAGCGGAGTACAACGTTTCGGAAAATTTTTATCCGCCATGGTAATGCCTAACATCGGAGCATTTATCGCATGGGGATTCATAACAGCTTTATTCATTCCGGATGGATGGCTGCCAAATGAGCAGCTTGCTTCCATCCAGCCATACATGCTTTCTTACCTGCTTCCTGCTTTAATAGCATTCACAGGCGGCAGAATGGTAGGAGGCGACCGCGGTGGCGTAATGGGCGCCATTGCAGTAATGGGAACTATTGCCGGTGTCGGCGGAACTGAAGGACAGCCTATGCTGATGGGCGCTATGGTCATGGGACCTTTCGCAGGCTGGATCATCAAGAAGTTTGACCGCTTCATGGAAAGCAGAATGCCTGCCGGCTTCGAAATGCTTATTAACAACTTCTCAGTAGGTATTATCGGAATGCTCGTTGCAATCTTCGGATACTACGTGATCGGTCCGGTAATGACAATAATACTGAGTGTACTTACTGCCGGTGTAGACGTGCTCGTCAACCACCACCTGCTCCCTCTGGCAGCTATCTTCATTGAGCCTGCTAAGGTGCTGTTCCTGAACAACGCTATCAACCACGGTATCTTCACACCGATCGGTGCTGAGCAGGTAAAGGCTGCAGGACAGTCCATAATGTACATGCTCGAAGCCAACCCGGGCCCTGGACTCGGCGTACTCCTGGCTTACTGGGCATTTGCAAAGGACAAGGCAACTAAGGACTCGGCTCCTGGAGCTATCATCATTCACTTCCTGGGAGGAATCCACGAGATCTACTTCCCGTATGTACTGATGAACCCGGTAGTTATCATCGCACCTATCGTAGGAAACATCTGCGCAATCACATGGTTCCTCATAACAGGCTGCGGCCTGAAGGGACCTGCTTCACCGGGATCGATCATCGCATTCATGGCTATGGCACCTAAGAACAAGATGATCTTCATCTTCCTCGGCGTAGCTATCGCAGCAGCAGTATCATTTGCTATCGCTTCTGTCATCATCAAGGCTACAAGCACTACTGCTTCTATCGATGAGGCAAAGGCTGAAGTAGCTGACAGAAAAGCTCAGGCAAAGGGAACTGTAAATGTAAGCAAGTCTGAAGCTGTCCGCAAGGTCATCTTTGCCTGCGATGCAGGAATGGGCTCCTCCGCTATGGGAGCAACAAAGTTCCGCAACAGAATCAAGGCAGCAAGACCTGACATCGAAGTAAAGAACACTTCAGTAGACAACATTCCTTCGGATTGTGATATCGCAGTAGTTCAGACTACTCTGCAGGAGAGAGCTAAGAAGTCTGCTCCTCAGGCACAGCTCGTTACTATCGAGAACTTCCTGAATGATCCTGCACTGGACGCACTCTATCTGCAGCTGACAACACTTGATGCTCCTGCACAGGAACAGGCAAAAGATGATGTTGAAAAGGCAGTTGAAGCAGCAGAAAAGAGCGTAAAGAAAGATGTTATTATTAAAGAAAGCATCCTTTTGAATCAGCCTTCCGTAACCAAGGAAGAAGCGATCCGCAAAGCAGGTGAGCTCCTTGTTGCACGCGGAGCAGTTGAACCGGCATATGTTGACGCAATGCAGGAAAGAGAGCGCATGGTCAGCACATACATGGGTATGGGTATAGCTATTCCACACGGAACTGCTCAGGCAAAGGGAACGGTAAAGAAGACAGCCATTTCCATGGTCCAGTACCCGGAAGGCGTTGACTTCGGAGCTGAGAAAGCACAGCTTGTGTTCGGCATCGCCGGAATCGGTGAAGAACATCTTGATCTTCTCGCAAAGATAGCAGGATGCCTTGAGGATCCTGAGGTCCTTGAAAAGATGAAGACCACAGGTGACGTAGATTGGATCCTGAAGAAACTTTCGTAAGCAACTGCTAATTAAAAATGATAATACATATTACAAAATGCCCGGCTATTGGAGGCCGGGCATTTTTATGGCTATGATCCTGAAGGAAGTCTATGGTGAAACGACTGAGTAATCTGTGTCAGGAATCTTTCGGCGATAGGTGTAAATGTCTGATGCTTGTTCCAGATAAGATAAAAAGCTGAGCCCAGATGAGGGCTGAGTGGTCTGAATACAAGTCCGCTGCCTTCGGAACAATCGGTCAGATGTTCGAAAGTCAGCAGCAGGCCGAGACCTTCAAGGGCAAACATAGAGCCATTGTAAGACAGCCGAAACGATCCCTCCAGGCGGAGCTCGTCAAAGCGCGCGCCGGCCCATTCACGGATCTCGGTATTCCAGCTTTGTTCTGAACAGAATAAAGGCTCGCCGACAAGGTCATCCATAAGGATGGCTTTTTTGTTTGCGAGCGGATGCTCAGCCGGCATCACGACGCCCCATGTGTCCGAACCCGGAAATTCAATGTAGTCATATTTGCGGGTATCAGGAAGCTCGCTGCAGATGACCGCGAAATCGAGCAGGCCTTTGTCGAGTTTTTCCGTGACCTGTTCAGTGTCTCCGCTTGTGATATGGTAATTCAGCCCGGGATATGCAGCCTTGAATCTGCTGATCTCTCTTGCGAGGTATCGGATCTGATATGATTCCGCAAGTCCGAAGTACAGATCTCCCCCTGTGATGTCATCGAGTGACATGAATTCCTGCTCTATCTTATCAGCCATTGCCACAAGGTCTTCAGCTCTGTCACGCAGAAGCATTCCTTCATCAGTCAGTCGTATGCTGAAACTTTTGCGTGTGAAAAGCTTCTTGCTGAGTTCTTCTTCCAGGGCCTTGAGTGCCTTTGAAAGTGTGGGTTGAGTCACATGCAGCAGCTCTGCTGCCCTTGTCATGTTTTCTTCTCTCGCGACCGCGAGGAAGTATCTGAGATTGCGGATATCCATATATAAGCTCCTTGTCGTGATATGCAAAAATAGAATATCATGATATTCATTATAACCATTAGCGAATAACACCGCAATCGAATAACATATAGCCATGAAGAACATAGATATAGAAAAAATACTGATCAATATGTGTGATGCGGGCTGTTCAGGCGCGGACATAGAGAGGGTTCGCGGTTTGCATGAGGCGGGCATTGACGATGATATCATCAGATGCCTGCGCAGATGCAGGTGCGACCTGATGGAAGAGCTGCACAGAAGCCAGCGCAGAGTGGACTGCATGGATCACCTGATCAGAGCAACAGAAAAAGGAGAACCGAAATGATAAAGAAAGAAGAACTCGCACTTGTACAGGACTGGGACAAGACTTTCGCAAAAAGCGATAAGGTAGATCACTGCAAGGTAACATTTGTTAACAGATATGGTATCACCCTGGCTGCAGACATGTATGTGCCGAAGAATGCGGAGGGAAAACTCCCTGCGATCGCTGTAAGCGGACCTTTCGGCGCAGTGAAAGAGCAGTGCTCCGGACTTTACGCGCAGACAATGGCAGAGAGGGGATTCCTCACTATCGCATTTGACCCTTCGTTCACCGGCGAAAGCGGCGGTAATGTAAGATTCATGGCATCGCCGGATATCAATACGGAAGATTTCATGGCAGCTGTGGACTTCCTTTCACTCAATGATAAAGTTGACGCTGACCGCATCGGTATTATCGGCATCTGCGGATGGGGCGGAATGGCGCTCAACACAGCGGCACTTGATACAAGAGTCAAAGCTACCGTAGTCTCCACGATGTATGACATGACAAGGGTAAATGCCAACGGATACTTCGATTCGGAGGACAGCGAGGAACAGCGCTATGAGAAAAAAGCCGCGATGTGCGCGCAGAGGCTGGCTGATCTGAAGGCGGGCGAATACAAGCTCGGAGGCGGAGTGATCGATCCGCTGCCGGAGGGGATCCCGCAGTTTGTAGCGGACTACCACGCTTACTATAAGACTGACAGAGGATATCATGAAAGATCGCTTAACTCTAATGGCGGTTGGAACGTGATTGGCTGTGAGTCGTTCATTAATCAGCCGATCCTGAAGTATTCGAACGAGATCAGGAGCGCTGTTATGATCATGCACGGAGACCAGGCTCATTCATACTACTTTGGCAAAGATGCATATGCCAATATGATTGACGGAAATAAGTACACCGACAACAAAGAGTTCCTGACAATCGAAGGTGCTTCTCACTGCGACCTCTATGATGGCGGTGAAAATGATGCTATCCCATTCGACAAACTGCAGGAGTTCTTTGAGAAATGGATAGAAACCTCCAGGGGGTAACTATGAGAAGGGTATGGATATTGCTGCTGATTATTATCCTTGCAATCCTGACGTCGTGCTCAGGTCAGAACAATTTGCAGCAGCCGGAGCAACCGGAGGAGAACGTTGAAATGAAAACTATTACGATGAAGATCAACGATGAGGAAGTCAGGGTAAGCTGGGAGAACAATGAATCTGTAAAAGCGCTTGCTGAGCTTGCTTCAGAAACACCGCTGATAATCAACACTTCTCAATATGGCGGCTTTGAGCAGGTGGGGTCCATAGGAACCACTCTTCCAGGCAACGATGTCAGCACAAAAACCAAGCCCGGAGATATAGTGCTTTACACAAGTGACAGTATAGTTGTGTTTTACGGAAGCAATTCCTGGTCATACACAAGACTCGGTCATATCGAAGACAAGAGTGAGGACGAGCTGAGAGAACTTCTCAGTGGAAGCAATGTTGTTATCACAATAACCGCAGTGTGATTCCAAAGAGAAAGATTATAGGTAAAAAATGTAAAAGCACTGAGGACTGATGATCCCGGAGCTTTTTTTATTTCTGTAATAATTTAAAAACGCTGTCCACCCTTTGATTTTGGAAAAGAAAGTGTTATATTAAGTTAGACATAACTAACTATTATTGATAACTGAGGCAAAATAATTATGAGGATAGTTCAATTTAAAGATGTAACGAGGACATATGTTACAGGAGATCATGTACAGAATGCTCTGGCGGATGTCAATCTGGAGATCGAAGGAGGGAAATTCGTTGTAATTCTTGGCCCGTCGGGAGCCGGCAAGAGTACATTTTTGAATCTGCTGGGTGGTCTGGATAGTCCTACCGGCGGTACGATCGTTGTGGATGGCACTGATATATCCACACTTTCCAGCGATGAGCTGGCAGATTACAGAGCTGCCAAAGTCGGTTTTGTATTTCAGTCGTATAATCTGATACCGACGCTCACCGTTCTGGAAAACATTTCACTTGTAAAGGAGATAGCGCCGGACTATATGAGCGCTGAAGAGCTGCTGGCTGAAATAGGGCTGGATGATCATGCCCATCAGTTCCCGCATGAGCTGTCCGGAGGTGAGCAGCAGAGAGTTTCGATATGCAGGGCGCTGGCAAAGAATCCGAAGATCCTGCTCTGTGACGAGCCTACCGGCGCACTTGACTCCGAAACGGGAGTTGTAGTGCTGAAGCTCCTGCTCAAGATGGCAAGAGAATACGGAAAGACAATAATCATAGTGACTCACAATCAGAATATCGCCAGAATGGCAGATGTTGTAATACACATAAGGAGCGGCAAAGTCACGGCTGTCGATGAACAGCCGCATCCGTTATCGGCTGATGAGGTGGATTGGTAATGCTTGTACGTAAACTATGGAGGACCGCAAAGGTATATAAGGTTCAGTTTATATCCATGATACTTCTGATTGCTTTGGGCGTAGGGGTTTTCGTAGGATTCAATGCTGAATGGGTAACTATCGGAAAGGATACAACGTCTTTCTTCAAAGACTGCGGTTTTGCCGATTACAGAATAATAGACGAGGACGGGATATCATCTTCCGATGTGGACAAAATAAGGGAAATAGACAGGGTGACAGGTGTCAGCAGATTCCTTTCTGTCAATGCCGATGTCAAGAACTCCAATAACCAGCTTGCACTTACGATAACAGAGAGCGAGCACACATCAGGATTTGTTCTGATGGAAGGCGAAAAAAATGACAGATGGGATCCCGACGGATTCTGGCTCATGGATAAATATGCCGAGCTGAATGGAATAAAACCCGGAGATGAACTGACGGTAACATTTGAGGACATGGAGTTTACCGGTACTGTCAGGGGGCTGATCGAATCGGCGGAATATCTCATTTGCGTTAGAGATGAATCCCAGGTAATGCCTGACTTCAATTCATATGGATATGTATATGCTGCGCCTGCGATGCTGAGAAAGGTGATAGAACGTGAGATAAGAGAGGAAGAACCTGATATCGATGACGACGTAATCAGTATCGCCGTCAAAGAAGCATGTGACAAAATCTTATGCCAGGTGAATGTCAATTCGTCAATGGAAAAGCAGGAGATTCAGGCAGCTGTTGATAAGGCTTTGGGACGCTCACTGCTGATACTTACCAAGAATGAGAATGTGTCATACTCAGAGTCAAGAGGCGAAATGAACGAAGGCAAAACGATGGGAGCGATTCTGCCGGTGCTCTTTCTTGCGATAGCGATACTGACTATGATAACCACGATGAACAGGATAACTATCAGCGAGAAGACGCAGATAGGTACGCTCAAGGCTTTGGGGTTCAGAGATAAAAGGATAATACGGCACTACACCTCATATGCGGTTATCATATCCCTGACAGGCTCGGTGCTGGGAATTGCGCTTGGTTACCTGATATGCAAAATGGTGATGTCACAGGAAGGCATGATGGGCACTTACTTTGTAATGCCGGACTGGACTATACACATTCCTGCATGGATATGGGCCATAGTCCTGATGATAGTAATACTCACGATTTTTATAGGTTATTTGTCTGTCAGAGAACTCCTCAGGGGAACAGCCGCGGAGACTCTGCGCCCATATACTCCGAAACACATCCGCAAACTGCTTATCGAGGGAACCGCGCTTTGGAACAGAATGAGATTCGGTACAAAGTGGAATCTCAGAGATATCCTGCGGCACAAATCCCGCAGCGCCATGTCGTTTATCGGTACCTTCGGGTGCATGCTAATGCTTATTGCGTCGTTTGGAATCAACGAGACGATGGATAACTTTCTTGACACCTTCTATGATGATACCGCGATATATTCTTCGAAGATATTCATGTCAGCAGACGCCGATAACAAAGATGCAATAAAACTCGCTGAGGAACTGGATGGAGATTACAGCGCTTCTGTCAGCGCCAAGGTAGGGGACAAAACCATATCTGCTGATGTTTACAACATCTCTCATGGAATGTGCAGATTCATAGATAAAGAATCAAATGTCGTACCGTTGCCGGATGAAGGGGCGCTTATATGTAAAAGGCTTGCCAGAGAATTTGACGTGGACGCGGGAGATATTGTTACCATAGAGCCATACGGAACAGATGAGAGCTATGACATTCTGATCAAGGGTATTAACGGATCTCTTACAGAGAGCATTTCCATGACGGAAAAATATGCAGACTCACTGGGTCTGACTGACAGCGAAGCATACAGGATAAACAGCGTGTATACCCTGACCGATAAGGACCGGATCAGCACCGGCAGCAATGTCACCAGCGTGCAGAGAAAGCAGGATATTATAGACTCGTTTGACGCGTTCATGAAGATTTTCTTTTTTTTCATCATAGTGCTCATAGTAGCTTCCGTACTGCTGTGCCTGATCGTCTTGTATAATCTCGGTATCATGAGCTATATGGAACGTTACCGCGAAATGGCGACACTTAAAGTCCTTGGTTTCAGGAACAAAGCCATAGGACGCCTGCTGATATCACAGAATCTCTGGATATCCATGGCCGGTACACTGTTGGGTATTCCTGCAGGCATCTGGGCGTTGGATTATTTGATGGTACTTCTGGCAGGCGAATACGAGATGGAGACTATGGTCGGACCGGTGAGCATATTGCCTGCTGCAGCCCTGAATCTTGGCGTGGCAATGATCGTGGGCTGGATGATATCCCGAAAGAACCGCAGGATAAACATGGTAGAGGCACTTAAGGGGACCGATTAAGCCGTGAACGCATCAAGAAGATCGATGGCGGTTTGTGCCAGTACAGCGGCGCCGACTTCGATGGAACTCTCATCAAAAACCACACGATCGGAATGCAGCGGATAAACTGTTCCGCCATCATTTGCACGGGTTCCGAGGGTAAAGAAAACGCTTGGGGCGCATTCAGCATAGTAGCAGAAATCTTCAGCGATCATCGTCGGCTCGCCGGGAACGGCGTTATCAGTGCCGATTACTTTAGCTGCGCTCTTAAGGCCGAGGGCAGTCGTATCGGGATCGCAGCACAGTGGTTCTGCGAATATCTCATATTCGAGCTCTGCGCTGCAGCCGTAGGCGGCAGCGGTGTTCTCTGCAACGCGGCGAATTTTCTCAGGCAGTTCAGCATGCAGCTCGCGTGAGAAAGTACGGCATGTTCCCAGCAGTTCAGCTTTTCCTGCAATGATGTTGTAGGCTGATCCTGCACTGATTGAACCGACTGTCAGAACAAAAGCTGAATGAGGATCTGTTTCGCGGGAGGCAAGAGTCTGAAGAGCCATTACAATGGCACTGGCGGCGACTATAGCATCGTGCCCGTTCTGAGGCGTAGCCCCATGTGACGACATCCCGTGAACGGTGATCATGAAGCTGTCGCAGGAAGCCCAGCATGCACCCGGCATAGCGGATACCATACCAACAGGAAGGGATGGGGAAACATGCAGACCGACCGCGTGATCCACACCTTCCAGTACGCCCTGTTCGATCATTCGCTTTGCACCTGCTGCAATTTCTTCTGCAGGTTGGAAGACAAAGCGTATGGTGCCTGCATATTCTTCGGGATGCTCGTACAGAAATCTGACCGCACCAAGTAGGCTGGTCATGTGTATGTCGTGGCCGCAGGCGTGCATAAGTCCGCTGTTTTCGCTTTGAAAATCCAAACCGGTCTTTTCGCAGATCTCAAGAGCATCCATATCGGAGCGAAGAAGCACAACGTGATCGCTGACAGACTTTTTCCCTTTGAGCTCACCGACAACCCCGGTGGGCTCCATTCGTTTGTAAGCGATTCCAACCTTGTCAAGCTCACGGCAGATGCGGTCCGTTGTTTCGGTCTCGCTAAAAGCCAGCTCCGGATGGCGATGAAGCTCATGCCGGAATGCTACAAGGCTATACATTTCAGCGTGTATATTTTCTCTGATTGATTGATTATTCATTAGATGCTGTGACGCTCTTTCTGCTGCTTTTTAAAGTCGTATCCACCGTAAACTATCAGGCCCTGATCGAGCAGGTCTGTGATTATCTCCTGAGCAAGTGTGTCGATGTTGTATGAATGCTCGTATGTATCAGCTCTTTCCGCGAGGAAGAGTTGTATCTCGGGAAGATCGGAGACCTTGAATCTGTATAGGTTGTTTCCTTTATAACCGACTGAACCCTCTCCGTTAGGAGGATAGTCATACTGAGTAGTAAGAACCTGTCCGATCTGTTCGCGTACCTCTTTCATGCTTTTTTTCATCTCTATTCTCCATGCTTTATGATCATATCTATGTAATTAATTGTAACATGAACAGCAATCAATACATATATTGACAGCATTATTGTTGCTGATTAGAATTTTTAGCAGACAGGAAAATAATTCAAGTACTATCAATTAGGAAAGCGTAACATGATCAAGAACTATATAGAGAACGCGAATTTTGAAGATACCGGATTCTGCTACACTCTTTCGCTGATATCAGGCAAGCATAAGATGGTGATACTGTACTGCCTTATGGAGTATGAGGTGGTACGATTCAATGAACTCAAGCGATATCTGAAAAACATATCCGATAAGACCCTGAGCTTAAACCTCAAGGAGCTTGAAGCTGACGGACTCATCGTCAGGAAAGAGTATGCGCAGATTCCTCCTAAGGTGGAGTACCGGCTTAGTGAGCGTGGAGAATCGCTAATGGCTGTTTTGGATCAGCTGTGCATATGGGGAGAAGAACACCGGGCGTAACGCACGTCGCACTGAGCGGAGGTACAGGAGCATGGATTGGCTTAGAAGAGATGCAGACGAGATCGTCAGGGCAGGAATAAAAGCGGTACTGCCGGATGAAGCAGTTATAAGAGCATTAAAAGAAATGAAAATGCCTGCCGGAAAGCTGATACTCGTAGCGGCGGGCAAAGCTGCCTGGCAGATGGCCAGGGCAGCAATTAATACTGTAAAGGTAGATGCTGGCATCGTTATCACCAAGTATGATCATGCCATTAATGCCTTGCCGGGAATTGCATGTTATGAAGCCGGACACCCGGTTCCTGACCAGAACGGGTTCGATGCAACAGAAAAGGCTATAGAGCTCGCCGGTAACCTGTCAGAAGGCGATATGGTTCTGTTCCTTTTATCAGGCGGAGGAAGTGCGCTGTTCGAATCTCCTCTGATCACCGGAGAAGAGCTGCAGGATATAACAAAGCAACTGCTCGCATGTGGTGCGGATATAGTTGAGATAAATACGGTACGTAAGAGACTGAGCCGGGTAAAAGGCGGCAGATTTGCAGAAATCTGCTCACCTGCAAAGGTGTTTACTATCATCCTCAGCGACATAATAGGGGATCCGCTAGATATGATTGCCAGCGGACCGGCATACCCTGATTCTTCTACATGCATGGATGCGCTCTATATAGTAAAAAAGTACGATCTTAAACTGACAGAAAAAGCAATGAAACTCCTGCATCATGAAACACCGAAGTCGCTTGATAATGTTACTACTATGGTGACAGGAAGTGTCCGGGAGCTCTGTAAAGCTGTTGCTGACAAGTGTACAGAGCTGGGCTATAAGCCGGTCATACTTACAGACTGCCTGGACTGCGAGGCTCGCGATGCGGGACGTATGCTTGCAGAAAAGCTTATAGAAAATGCAGACTGCAATAAGAAGCTCGCGTTCATCGCAGGCGGTGAGACGGTTGTACATGTTACGGGAACAGGCCTCGGCGGACGCAATCAGGAGATAGCACTGGCAGCTGCTCCATTGATCTCGGGGCTTGAAGCAGCGGTGTTCTCATTCGGAAGTGATGGTACGGATGGCCCGACTGACGCAGCAGGAGGTTATGCAGACGGGGACTCGCTCAGGCTCCTGAATGAGAGTGGCTGGGATGTTGAGGCGGTGCTTGCTGACAATGACGCGTATCATGCGCTTGAAAGTGTTGGAGGGCTTTTGGTAACAGGGCCGACAGGAACAAACGTTAATGATGCCGCAGTAGCATTGCTTTATGCTAAAGCGGAGCTGAATACATAAAAGAATCATGCAATCAAAAATTTGAAAATGGAGAACTGACATGGGACTGACCGGACTTGTTTTGAAAATTGCAGCGCCGGCTCCGAGGATAGAGGAGTTTTCAAGATTTCTGTTCATAGGACCGCATCCGGATGACATAGAGATCGGTGCCGGAGCAACAGTGGCAAAACTCACAGCTGAAGGCAGGCAGGTAACATTCCTGATACTGACTGACGGAAGATACGGCGACGGCTGTTCCGGAGGAGTAAAGGGAGATGAGCTCGCTGCACTCAGAAAGCAGGAGTCAATGGATTCTGCTGCACGCCTTGGTGTAAAAGATGTGCGATTTCTGGATTTCTGCGATGGAGGTTTCTACTCCTATGAAGACATGATGAAGGCGGTAGCTGTAATTGTCGGAGAATGCGCACCTGAGGTGATATTCGCTCCGGATCCGGATACCGGGCAGGAGTGTCACGTTGACCATCTTCGTGCAGGACATGCTGCAGCACATGTCGCATACATGGCTCCGTATCCGGGGATAATGGCAAATTATGGAGCAGCATCGGCAGATGTGAAAGCGATCGCGTTCTATATGACCGCGAGAGCAAACAGATTCGTAAAAGTAACAAAAGAGATGGTAAACGCACAGTTTGAAGCGCTGTTTGGCTGCCATTTGAGCCAGTTCCCTGAAGGCAGCGATGGTACAAAACAGCTTTCGCTGTATCTGAAGCTGCGTTCGGCAGACTTCGGGATCCGAAACCTGTGCACCCATGCGGAAGGTTTCCGCGTGCTTGGACAGGCGCATATGCACTGTATGCCTGAGGTTGTGTGACCGCTTAGGTAAATGAGAGAAGAGAATGGAAGAAAGATTTGATTTACAGAAATACCTGTCGGACGGAGTCGAACAGGTAATAAAAGATGCACTGAAGGCTACTCTCCGGGATCCACGCGAAAGCGCTTTTCTGGCTAAGTTTGCGCTTTCATGTGCTTCAGCGGCGAAGAAAAGAGAGGCAAATGAAAGAATAGGTCTTCATGTACCTTCGTATCTTATTGCGAGCATAACATCGAGCTGCAACCTGCATTGCGAAGGCTGCTACTCGAGGGCCAATAACGCTACTATAGATTGCGAACCAACGATGCAGCTTACGGGAGAGGAATGGCTCAGAATCTTCCGTGAGGCGGAAGACCTGGGCGTTAGCTTCATATTGCTTGCAGGCGGCGAACCGATGCTGAGGTGGGATGTTGTCGAATCAGCGGGGAAGATGAAGAACCTGATGTTTCCTGTATTCACAAACGGTACATTCATGACAGGCAAGCATCTTGACCTTCTGGACAATTGCCGCAACATTGTGCCTGTCATAAGCATAGAAGGCGGACGAGAAGAGACCGATGCCAGGCGAGGAACCGGCGTATATGATACCATCACGGAGAAGATGACAAAGCTCCGGGAAAGAGGCATCATATATGGAGTATCTGTAACAGTAACTAAAGAGAATCTTGATGAGGTCTTCTCTGACACTTTCCTGGAATCGTTAAGGTCGCGCGGTTGTAAAGCCGTGTTCTACATAGAATTCGTGCCTGTTACAGACGAAGGTGCTCATCTCGCACCTGATGATGAGGATCGCGAAAAAATGGCAGAAAGAATTGCTGAGCTTAGACGCAGCAAGAATGATATGATATATAT
>JAFQZQ010000045.1 GCA_017405845.1 Mogibacterium sp.
CGTAAGCTTGGGAAGCTCAAGTTTTGCCATTAAACTACACCCGCATTATTTTGTGCTCCTACAGTATACCGCAGAAGCTCTTTTTTGTCAGTCTGTTTTTTCTTTTGCGACGGTCAATATCGCTATGCCTGCCAGTATCGCTGCTGCGCCTCCTATCTCGGTTGGGTGGAAGCTCTGGCTCAGCAGTATCACCGATGCCACGAGTGCGACTACCGGCTCAAACAGATTATATACTCCTCCGCGAACCGGTCCGACGATGCTCGTTCCGTAAAGGAAAAGCGCGAATGCAAATGCCGCTCCGGGAAGGATAATAAAAATCATTCCTGCTATCAAGCTTGCATCCCACTGAGTTGGGAAGTTCCATAGTTTGCACACCGGAGCGATGAATATGCCTCCGAGGAAGAGGCCCCAGCCGACAGTCTCAAAAGTGCCGTAGCGTTTGATGAGATCTGACGGCAGCGTTATGTAGAGCGCACAGCAGAGTGCGGAAACGAGCCCGGATATCAGGGCAATCGGATGGATCGCGAGTGCTCCTGTATCTCCGTGAGTAGATATGAGGAAGGAACCGGCCATTACCAGTATAAGCGCGCTTAGTTCTGCCAGCGTTGGTCTGCGGCGCTCCTTAGCAATGACGTATATAAGCACAAACACCGGCGCCGTCTGCTGTATGGCAGATGCGATGCCTGCGTTGCTGTAGTCGATCGAAAGATAGTATGTCGGCTGGCAAAGGCCAAACGCAAACAGTGCGATGATCAGCAGCCGTATAACGGAAGCGCGGTCCTTCCATATATCGAAAAGACCGCGTCTGTTTTTAATAAAAGCAAATATGAGCAAGGTAAAGCCCGATGTGATCATGCGGAAATTTACCATCCACATCGTGTCTATGCCACGAGCCATCAGGTATTTGCTGACTACTGCGTTCAGTCCCCAAAGCCCGGCGCCTAACAGAGTTATGAGCGCGCCTCTGAACATACTTCTACTCTTCAGCTGTTCCTTCTACAGGTGTTACGATCAGCTCGATGGTACCTGTCGCCTTTTCGGTAACAACAGGCTTTATCATGAACGAACCTGCGCCGAAGCTTACAGTCTGAGTTCCTTCGCCATCAAGATATGCTGTGTATGTAGGCTCTGCCCCTTCTATATCCGGAAGCTCTTCAGCGTTGTCCATGCCTTCTGCGCTGATGAGCTGCAGCTCGATTTTACCGGAGCTGAGTTTTGACTCTATAGTGACCTGCTCACCCTCTCCTACCTCGAGAGTTCCTGTGACGATAAAATCGTCTGCATCAGCCTTATCTGCAGTGATAACTACGTCCTTTTCATTACTGCAGTCAGCAGCCAGTGGTGTTCTGTTGCAGGATGCCATTACAAGCATTGACATCGCCAGTACAGCGATCGCAATTACAGAAATGATTTTTTTCATTATTACATCCTCCTGTTGGTGTTGTACTTATTATATCCGAAACCACGGAAACCTGTAAATCAGTCCAGTTCTTCCATGGCCGATCTGATTATTTCAGGCAGCTTCCTGCACTTCGCTTCCGAGATCGCTGCCACGGATACCCTCACTCCATCGTCGAAAGGCATCAGAAAGACGTTCTTTTCGCTAAGCTTATCGAGGAGTTTATCAGGGTCATCACAAGGCACCATTACGAAGAATCCGGCGGTGAACGGAACCGTCTTGAGTCCGCACTTCGCAGCTTCCTCTTCAAACGCCCTTCCTCTGTCGAGAAGCATGTTGCGCGCCTCTGCCCTTTCAGCCTCGACTTCAGCAAGCAATGACTCGTCCGAATAAATGCGCTCGATCACTTCCTGAGGAGCCCTCGGCGGATTAGACCAGGCCGCTCTCGACGAGAATGAATTAACCATTCCGAACTCCTCTGCTACCTCAGGGCTGTGCGCCAGACAGATCATGGCTGCGCATCTTGCGCCATAAAGAGTAAATGTCTTGGATGCGCTGTATGCGATTATCGGAAGTATATTCGCTCTTAAGTTGTCGATCACCGGAAGGAATTCTCTGACCTCTTCCGGATTGCCCGCATAGTCGATATACGCCGTATCCAGCACAAGCGCCACCTTCTTCTCTAGAGGCACTTCGTCGAGTGTCTTCTTGACCGCATACCAGTCATCCATGCTGAGCGAGTATCCGGTCGGATTGCACGCAGGTGTATTCAGAACTACCACCAGATGCTCCTGATTCCTGATGAGCTTCTTTACTTTATAATCGAAGTCAGCGGTATTGAACCGGCCCTCTTCATCGAACATCTCAAAATGCTCTATGCTGCGGTACATGTCTGCAGCGATGCTTTTATACGGAGCCCAGTGCCAGCTGTGTGTGAGTATCCTGTCGCCCGGGCAGGAGTAATTCACGATGGCATTCCTTACTGCAGCTGTGCCGCCCGGAGTCGCGACCACACACGTGAAGCTCTTCGGCTCATAGCTGCCGAAAGCCGCCTTCATGACTGCATCCCTGAAGCCCGGAGTTCCGGCAATTGGTCCGTACGCAGCGTAATCCTTTGGCTCCAGAGACCTCATCACTTTATCCACGGACTTGAAAACGACAAGTTCCCCTTCGTCATCATAAAGCGCGCCAACTGTTGCGTTTATCACATCAGCCTTACCATATCTGCTGATTGCGTCATTCGCCTTCTGACACGCTGCAAACACCTTGTCTTCCTTTGGGATCTCACGTCCGTTGTATGCTGCCATGCTCTTCATAATCATCGTCTCCTGTGATCACGCATCATGTCTGCGTCCAATCACCACTCTCTTTATCTTTTCTCCGAAGCCGCTGTACTTGGCTTCGTATTCTGTTTCTATATTAAGCGCGTTCCTTTCCGGATCGGCATGAAGGTCGCGCGTGATGTCGAGTATCTTAAGGTCTGCCGCCACTATCTCGAGGACCGACCAGTTGAACAGATCGGTATTGTCGGTCTTAAAGGTGACCGTGCCCTCCGGCTTCAGCACCCTAAAATACGACTTGAGCCTGTCCCTGTAAGTCAGGCGGCGCCTATACCAATAGTTCTTAGGAAGAGGATCGCTGAAGTTGAGGTAGATGCCGTCAGCCTCACCATCCGCGAACCACTCTGAAAGGTCTCCTGCCAGCTCCGGTATGAATGCTACATTCCCGAGTCCGAACTTTCTTATCTTTTCCATGGCGCGCAGCATCACGCTTTTGTTGCCTTCTATCGCAACAAAAAAGTGCTCCGGCTCGCGCGCCGCGAGTTCGGATATAAATTTGCCCTTGCCGCAGCCGATCTCTATAAAGAGCGGCGCGCCTCCGGACAGTTCAGCCCACCTGCCGCACATCTCTGCCGGCATATCTACAATAATGTCCGCGTAGGCTTCGTATTTAGTATCTAGATTACGTAGTTTCCTTTGTCTCATATTACTTGCAGCCCTGTGCATTCCGATCATTCGCCAAACACCCGCGATCAATTCCGCGAGTGACATATCCGGGTCAGATGCGGCTGCATTAAATGCTAATGAATCTTGACGCTATGATGACTCCGAGGAACAGCACCATTAATACTGCCGCCACTGCATCGCCGCTCTCAAAGCGGATCTCGTTCATACGCGTTCTGCCTGTACCTCCATGGTAGCATCTGGCTTCCATGGCAAGTGCCAGGTCCTGAGCTATTCTGAATGAGCTTACAAAGAGCGGCACCAGAATAGGTATGAGGCTCTTGGCTCTCTGGAACAGATTGCCGGATTCAAAGTCCGCGCCCCTTGCCTGCTGTGCCTTGATTATCTTGTCGGTCTCCTCCATGAGCGTCGGAATAAACCTGAGCGCTATGGTCATCATCAATGCTATTTCGTGGCTCGGAAGTCCTATTTTTGAGAATGGAGAGAGCAGCTTTTCGAGTCCGTCCGTGAGTTCTACCGGCTTAGTAGTCAGGGTCATTATGGACGAGCCGATGATGATCAGCACAAGTCTGATAGCCATAAAGAACGCTCTCGACAAGCCCTCATATGTAATCGTGAGGAACTTCCAGTGCCACAGCACCCTTCCGTCAACCATGAAAAGATTGAGCAGGAAGGTGAATGCTATGATGAGAAATACTGCTGTCAGGCCCCTGAAAATGAATTTCAGCGGCACCTTGGAAATCGCTATCACAGCAAACAGCGCAACGGCAGTTATCAGGAATCCGTAGAAATTGTTCACGACAAAGAGCTCTATCAGATAGAGCAGTGTCGCGATTATCTTGGTCCTGGCATCGAGCCTGTGGACCCACGAATCGCCCGGATAATACTGACCCAGCGTTATGTCTCTGATCAAGAGTCAGATTCCTCCAAATAAGCTTTTATATCACGGGCCGCCTCGTCCACACTCAGTGCTTCGCTGACGAAACCCGGATTTCTGTCTTTAATTAAATCGATTATCTCTTTTGCCGGCGGCACACCGAGGCCCATCTCGGCAAGTTTTTCTCCCTGTGAGAACACCTCTGCAGGAGTTCCCTCGAGAGCTATATTTCCGCCGCTCATCACCATGACCCGGTCAGACATCTCCGCAATATCGGCCATGTTGTGCGATACGAAGATCAGAATGATGCCCATCTCATCGTGTATGCGCCTTACCATCGCCAGGATTTCCCTGTGCGCGGATGGATCGAGTCCGGCTGTTGGCTCGTCAAGGATGAGAATCTTCGGATCCATCGCGATAACACCGGCGATCGCGACGCGGCGCTTCATTCCTCCCGAGAGCTCGAACGGCGAGCAGTCCTTGATCTCATCGTAGTCCAGACCCACCAGACTGATGGCCTTCTTCACCCGCTCCTCCTGCTCTGCCTCGTTGCAGCCGAGGTTCTTTGGACCGAAAGCCACATCCTTACTGACGGTCTCTTCAAAGAGCTGGTACTCAGGATACTGGAAAACGAGGCCTACTTTACGCCTGATGTCGGTCATCTTCGCCTTGCCGTCAGTGATGCACTCACCGTCAATATAGACCTCGCCCGAAGTCGGCTTAATGAGTCCGTTCAGATGCTGCAGCAGCGTCGACTTGCCGGAACCGGTATGGCCGATGATGCCGAGAATAGTACCGTCGGCGACATCAAAAGAGACGTCGTTCAGCGCGACGGTCTCGCCCGGCATGCCGGGATTATACACATACTTTAAATTTCTGACGGATATTGGCATCTCTAGTGTTTTGCAATGTACTCAGCAATATCTTCAGCAGTCGTAATAGACTCCGGAAGATTTGCCTTGTCGCGTATTTCGATTGCTGTCGGCATCTCGAGGCCGGCTCTTTCTATCATCTCTCTGTCTGAGAACAGCTCCGCAGGCGTTCTGTCGCAGAGCACTTTTCCTTTTTTAAGCACTATAATGCGGTCGGCCTGCTCAGCTTCGCTCATGAAGTGCGTAATGAGTATGCATGTGATACCTTCAGCGTTTAGCTCCTTGATAATGCTCATCACGCTCGCTCTTCCTTTAGGGTCGAGCATAGCGGTCGGCTCATCGAACACGATGCACTCAGGTCTCATGGCAATAGCGCCGGCAATTGCGATGCGCTGCTTTTGGCCGCCCGAAAGCATATGGGCTCCCTTATCCTTGAGCTCATACATACCGACTCTTTTGAGTGCGTCATCCACGCGGCGCCTTATCTCTTTCGGCTCAACGCCGAGGTTCTCAGGTCCGAAGGCGACATCGTCCTCAACGATAGACGAAACTATCTGGTTGTCCGGGTTCTGGAATACCATGCCTACCCTGCTTCTGACGTCCCAGATATGTTCATCTTCGGCAGTATCAAAACCGCTGACGATCACACGCCCCTCTGTTGGTGCGAGCAGTCCGTTGAAGCATTTGGCCAGAGTTGACTTGCCCGAGCCGTTCATGCCTACAACCGCGACAAAACTGCCCTTTTCGATATCCAGACTGATACCGTCCAGAGCCACCTTGCCCGGCACTTCCTTACCGCTCTCATCGATATTGGTGAATTCAATTTTGAGGTCTTTTACTTCTATAAATTTCACGTGGAATAGTATATCATACTAGCCCGCACTTTGGGCAACGAAAAAGCCGGTACGACCGGCTCCAACGTAAGTGCTTTATATATTAACCCTTTTGCTTCGTCAGTATTCTACTACTGCGACTATATAAGGTCAACGATTATTATGTTTTTTCACAAAAACAATCGCCGTTAATTTGTGAAATATTACAAATCAACGGCAACCACTTTTTACTTTATTTGTTTTCAAACACCTCTCCGGCATACACCTTAGAAGCATCCACTTTATCGTGCACTTTTTCGTTCCACTCAGCCGGATCCACATCGTGGATGGCTACCGACAGATGGCTTCTCTGACAGCCGAGTTCCTTGATCATAGTCTCGACTACTGCGTCAGCTACCTTCTTCTTCAATTCGTCGTCTCTTCCAGAGAACATACTGATGTCTACATGTGGCATAATGATTCCTCCTTTTTATTCCCACTTCAGGCCAATGCCCGCTTTAGTTGCCTTATTGTATACCTTCTGAGCGGTGTAGAGATCGAGCGCGCCGATACCTACATTCTCAAAAACGATTATCTCATCGTCCGACTCTCTGCCCGGGATCTTGCCGAGAATATAGTCTCCGATGTCTCCCGTGAACTGATCCTTGCTTAAAGTGCCCTCGTCAAGTGGTCTCAGTATATCTCCTGACTCCGACAGCACTGCAGTCTCGGAATCGAAGTAGATCTTTCCGCACTTGTCGAATACGGCAGGATCGAGCTCCTGCATGTCGTACGTGTAAGCTCCGACAGCGCTGATGACCGCGCCCGGCTTGAAGTACTCTGCACTGCATACAGGCGTACCCGATACAGTGACCAGCGTTATGAGATCGGCTCCGTCAACAGCCTCATTCGTATCTATGACCGGAACGATCCTTGCACCGTAGTGTCCTAACTCCATCGATGCGCGCGTTACGAAAGCCTTTGTCTTTTCAAAGTTGCGTGCAGCTACTCTGACTTCCTTCAGCTTTCTGCCCGAAAGCATGGCCTCGAGCTGGCACATCGCCTGGCTGCCCGTTCCGATCATTGCACCGATTTTCGCGTCCTTCAGTCCGAACAGATCGAATGCCGCTCCGCTTGCAGCTGCAGTCCTGAGCGCAGTTATGTATGTGCCGTCCATCATTGCCTTAACGACTCCGGTCTCTCCATCTATCAGAAGCACCTGCCCGATCGACGCCGGAAGCCCCTTTGCCGGATTCCCCGGCATAATATTTACTATCTTGAGTCCGGCAGCCTTCATCTCCTCATTATATGCAGGCATAAAGAGAAAATTACCCGCGCTTCCGTTAATTACAGCACGCAGAGGCACATCGAACTTGCCCTCGCTGAACGCCTTGTAGCATTCCTTATCTGCCTCGATGGCGTCGTGCATAGAAAACACTTTTTTGATTTCATCTCTATTTAGAAGTAACATTGCTAACCTCCAGTATCTTTTCAGCCATCCTTGAAGCTTCTTCAAAGCCTTCGTCATGCACCCTCTCGGACGCCCTCATCAGAGCATCTTTAAACAGCGCCACCTTTTCATCGAGCAGCGGCATAAACAGTTTTTTGTTCAGTCCACACTCCTTACACGCATCTTCAAAGCACTTGCGGTCTATCTTATTCCATTCGATCTCGCCGCCTACAGAGAACGCCATCTCCGATGAATGGGTGTCGTACAGGATAGTGCTGACTATATCGTATGCCGGCGCCAGCCTGACGGCTTTGAGATTTGCGTCGTATACCAGCGAGAAATTCTTGATGTGCCCGTCGGTGTTGCCGATGAGCCAGTGAAACACGATGATGTCCCACAGTTTTATCTGATCTTCAATAGGCGACGCCGAATATCGCCTCAGAAGATCGAACATCTTCTTCATATGATGCTCGCCCGGCCTCTCATACTTGCCCGATGCAGGGATGCCCAGCGCCTGACCGAAGTCCTCCTGATGGAGCCTCAGCGGGCAGATCATACCATCTACATAGTCCTCGGCGCCTTCAAATGTGCGGTCGTATCTCTCGGTCGCAAACAGAACATTCTCGGTGACCGGCGGGTTGAGCCCGGTGTCATGGACAGGCTCAGGATGTGCCTCCACGATCTCGCTCCTCGGCACTTCAATACCCAGCATTTCCGCAGTTCGCAAAGCCAGCTGCTCATTTTGCACTATTTTATCATAGCGTATGTGACTCTGCTTCAGAATGTGCGTACTTGGCGCGCTCCCGACAGGCAGGAACCACAGACCGTCGCTGCTTTTATATGCGCCGATCTTTCCGGACGCGCCGGTCAGGGAAAGGTGTGCTTCCACAACCAGGTCGGCCGATCTGGTCGCTCCCTCAGCGGCGAGCTTGTACATGGTCTCGGGATCGAAAGCCCTGTATGAAGGCTCGATATTCCTGTAGTTTTCGCCTTTTATCTGCACGGCACCGAGGCACTCGGCCCCCAGCATCTCGAGTATCGAGAGATAGTCACCGTCATCTGTCCTGTTCTGCTCCGCAACCGTGCGCCTCATAAAGCCCTCCGGCAGCAGTCCTTCAAAGAACCTCCTCGTCGGCTCAGGCCCATAAGGCTCATCCGTCAGCGGCAGGCTTATTGAGATAGGACGCGCTGTTCCGGAGTCCAGATAATGCTCGGAGTAGCAGAACGAAGCATCATAATCGTTACTGCCGCTTATGACGCCGACCTCTCTCTGTCTTCCATTTATTTCTATCGAAACATCAAGCTTCTTCACCGGAATCACTCCCCTCTGTTTTTGATACAGATGTCCATGCCGAGCAGGCTGATAACTTCCATCATTTTGCCCGCCTGGATCGTCTCCTTGCCGTTCTCGAGTTCCGACAGAAAGCTGGCGCTGATCCCCGCGTAGTCCGCAAGAAAAGCCTGTGTGTATCCAAGCTCGCGGCGCCTGTCTCTGATTGCCTTGCCCAGACCCTGCATGTCCTGTATGGTTTTCATGACTCGTCTCCCTGTCTCTATATCTCTATGTCCGATATAGCCGTTCGGCTAAGTTTGAAGTTTAATTCGCTAAAAATAGCCGTTCGGCTAAATCTAATGTGTTTTCATTATAATTTAGTCGAACGGCTATGTCAATCAGCCTGAATTGCCGACATTTAGATAAATCATAACCACCAGTTGAACTGGTGGTATGCACTGGCCCTAAAAGGGCCTTTTGCTTGCAAGCGTCTTAAGACGCGCCGAATAGACTGCCAACCGCATCTCTATTCTCAGGCGGCGCCTAAAGGCGCTTTTCTATTGCC
>JAFQZQ010000046.1 GCA_017405845.1 Mogibacterium sp.
CCGTTATTACAATGAAAGGCGCAGCAAATCTTCACTTGGATACCAAAGTCCGGTTGAATACCGAAAAAAGATACTTGCTGCATAGAAAAACTCCAGCGATTTCTCGCTGGAGTAAAAGTCTAACTTTTGGGGAGCAGCTCAAAAGGATGTTTTCCCCTCTTTAATTGTCTAATAAATTTCCTGCAGATCTGACATGAGATCCTTGTCTTTGCCGCCCTTGATGTATGCTTCGATAATGTCTACTGCGCCTTCAACTCCGGCACGGCTGGTATTGATCAGAAGATCGTACTCGTCACGGCCGCCCCACTTGTTATCGGTGTAAAACTCGTAGTATCTGCGGCGCTGCTTGTCGATCTGCTTCACCTGTTTCTCTACGGTAGCAAGGTCGTAGAGGTTCTCAGGCTCCATTGTGTTATGGATCTGCTGTTTTCTTCTGACTCTTTCTTCGAAAGGCGCAAAGAGGAAGATGCTGACGTGGCGCTCTTCAGCGAGTATGTAGTCAGCGGCGCGTCCTACGATCACGCAGCTGCCCTCGGATGCGATCTCACGGATTATGTTGAATTCTTCTTCCTGAACCTTCGCAAAAGGTGAAGTCTGGAACGTGTCGAAGCCGGTGAAAACGCTGCTGAAAGAGTAGTCAGGAGCTTTTTCGTCGTTGTCGCGTATGTACTCTGTATTGTAACCGGTGTTCTCCGCTGCTCTGGCGATGATCTCTTCATCATAGAACGGTATGCCGAGTCTGTCTGCCAGTCGCTTTGCCACCTCGTGACCACCGCTTCCGAATTCTCTGTCTATTGTTACGATGACTTTGTCACTCATTTCGATCCTCCTTGTCTCTCTGCTGTCTAATTGTACCACGACAAATCAGTTTTGAGGGGTGATTTCTTTGATGAATGTATCCATGTCTGTCGCGGATGGGAAAATCGCTCTGGCGTTGTCGTCGCGTCCGCCGCCCTTGCCGTTGAAGCTGCGCGCTTTTTCCTTCACGATCGCTCCGCACTTGTAGTCTTCCGAAGAGGACAGCAGCAGGCAGGTGTGCGATTCCGTTTGTCTGAGTATGAGGAAGAGCCCCGGTACTTCGTTTATGACCGAGAACCCCAGCTTAAGAAGATCGTCCGCAGCCAGGATGTCAGAGCTGTAAACATAGAAGTTTGCCCCGGTGCTGCTGACAGCAGCAGTTATCTTATCTTTCTCTGCGTCTTTGATATATGATGTCATTCCCGCAAGTCGTGCTTTCAAAGCAGAGATGCTCTCGGCCTCGGCTTCGAGTCTGCCGATCAGGTCAGCAGAGGCGCAGGAGTAACGTCTTGCTGCTTCTGCCAGAACCTTTGAGTCTGCACTCAGTCTGTCGAACGCAGCCTTGCCGCAGTCGAAGTAGACGCGGTTCATACCCTTGTTTGCCTCGCGCTTGTATATTGCAAGAAGCCCGACCTCGGATGACCTGGAAGGGTGAGTGCCGCAGCAGGCTATGCAGTCGTACGGATCGTCGAGAGGCCCGACAGTCACTACGGACACCCTGCCATCGTGCGGCACTTTCTTGCGCACAGGAAGCGCAAGCGAGGACTCATAATCGTCGAACCATGTGACAGTCACCGGAAGATCCGCCCAGATAGCTTCATTTACCGTACGCTCCGCAAGATCGAGTTCTTCGTCGGTAAGCATGCGCCCGCCAAGATCGATATCTATGGTTATATACTCGTCTCCCATATGGAAGCCTTTGTTGACCCCGCCGAAGAGGGAGTTGAATGTTCCGCTCAGCATGTGCTCGCCGCAGTGACGCTGCATGTTGCGGAAGCGGAAGTCGCGGTCAATGCTGAGTGTTACCTTATCCCCAATGCTGAATGTGCCTTCGGGTGCGTCCGTAATATGCCAGACATCACCAAGGAGAGTCTCATCGTATGCACGGGTCACCTGATAGACCTTATCTGAACCAAGCGTGGATATTTTGCCTGTGTCTGAAGGCTGGCCTCCGCCTTCCGGATAGAAAACAGATATGTCGCAGGCGATCACATCCATACCGTTCTTCTCGCGTATCCCGGTGATGAAAGCCTCGTTCTCTGCAGCATAAGGGTCGGTACGGTATATTCTTTCTGTTGCCATTTTGTAGCCCTTTCTGATGTTTCACGCGTTTCACAAAATCGAACAAAATCACGTCTCAAAAAATTTCCAAATATGTGGATAAATCCTGTTGACACAAAGAAAAAATCGTTACAAACGTTGAAATTTCAACGAAATGGTAGTTAGAGTTATCCACATGCACACGTGGAAAAGATTGTATACGATTTTTGAAATCCTTGTGGAAAAGTCGCAAACCTTGCAAATTAAGGCATTCCCGTTTTGTTGAAAAAGTTGTGCAAAAAAAACGAACAAAATGTGAAGATGCACTATTTATGTTTTTAATAAAAACCTGATCAGTTGTCTTCGGGCTCTACAAGATCATCAAACATGACTCCCGCAGCGCCGCAAAGTGTCTGGAAGACCGGAGTGTCCAGACGGTATCTTCCCTTGGTGCTGATGAACGGTGAATACATCGAAAAAATGGTCGCATCATCGAGCATCGAGATATATCTGAGCTCATTGCTCATGAGCACAAGCTCGCCGGCAATGGTCAAAAGGGCAAAGCCATATACATCATCATTCAGCTTATATGACGGAGTATCCACATGGGCGTTATCTCCCTTATATGCCGTATACAGCCAGCCGTTAGGCACCGCTGTCTGGGTCGAATTCGCGAAGAGAGATATATACTTCGGATCGAAGCCTCTCAGCATTTCGTCCTTGCAGTCGAATACAGTGAGAAATTCCGGACGGCCAATCTGAAGAGCAGCCTCATAATCTGAAAGCTTTATTACAGAACCCACCTTAATGTCCGTAACGAGAGGGTTCTTGGCTCTGTGATTCCCGTTCAGCCAGATAACCAGCGTGTAATGATAATACGCGTCTCTGGCAAGGGTGGTGAGGCGGCAGCGGAAAGGAAACGAAAACTTGTCTCCCGGACGGTCCAGCTTGCGGTCGCTTTTCGTTATGTCGCATTTGATCAGCGTCTGAATACCCGGATCCGTAAGCTCCGAATCGTTAAGGGCTTCCATGCTCATCGTTGACAGATATGATGCGGCATCGAAGTCACTGTCCACCAGGCGCATTATAAAATAGTTGATGGTCTCATATGTAGACAGCTTAAGCGGGGATGTGGTCTCTATCGCGTCCCTCGTGCTGCAGTCTGCAGACGTTATGCCCCTGCAGTTTAGAGCATCCTGCATGAACCCGAGACGCATCCTGGCGTAAGCTCTGAACTCTCTGTTCTCATCATTATCGTACTCACGGGAAACGCTTTCCGACGCAAGAGGGAGAGCATCTTCGATGAGGCGCAGCATGCATGCCTCATCTATGCTTTCCAGACTGCCGCCCATGACGTACACGAAGTGGTTCCAGAGCGACGTCATCTCTTCCTTCTTTTCGGCATAGTCATCACTGCCCGGAGTGCAGATAAATTCCCTGTACTCGTCGATGCCGTACTCGGAATAGTCGAGGTGTATCACCTGATACATGCGCTCGCGCCTGTCGGCCTTGCTGCGCCAGGTCACTTTAAGAGCAACGACGCCCATGAGCCTGGTGCAGACAGCGCGGCAGGACTCAAAGTCGAAGTCTTTGAAGTGATCGTATTTTACAGATTGTTTACCGTGTATCAGTTTTAGTTCAGCCATGCATCAAGTATAGCAGATGAGTCTTGACTTTGCACACAGCAGGGATATAATAAGTACGTCCTTATTAAGAGCGGGGGAGGGAATGGGCCCTTCGATCCCGCGGCAACCTCACAGGAAGTGAAGGTGCCAAGTCCCACGGAGCTGAGCCAGGCTCCGGCAGATGAGGATCTAAGGATCTCTCTGCGCGCGGCAGGGAGCTTTTTTTATGGCTTTATCATAAACAGGAGAAATAGATGAAAAGATTATTTACATCCGAGTCAGTAACTGAAGGTCATCCGGACAAGGTCTGCGATCAGGTATCCGATGCAATACTCGATGCGATCCTTGCGCAGGATCCGAACGCGCATGTGGCATGCGAGTGTTCAACTAAGACAGGATTCATTATGATTTTCGGCGAGGCTTCGGGTAATTTTGACGTAGACTATGAAGCGATAGCCCGCAAGGTGATATGTGACATCGGCTATGACAACGATGATGCGTGCTTCAACGGCAACACATGCAAAGTCATCGTTCATATGGAAGAGCAGTCGGCAGATATCGCCATGGGCGTCAATGAGTCGTACGAGGCTAAAGAAGGCATCGAGAGTGACGAGCTTGCGCTTATCGGAGCGGGTGATCAGGGCATGATGTTTGGTTATGCCAACTCGGAGACTGATGAGCTTATGCCTCTCTCCGTAAAGCTGGCCCAGGTGCTGGCGCTGAGACTTACAGAGGTCAGAAAGAACGGAACTCTGCCTTATCTCAGACCTGACGGAAAGACACAGGTTACAGTCGAATACGACGATGGAAAGATCACCAGAATAGATACTATAGTAGTTTCTACACAGCACAGCGATGACGTTACACTGCAGCAGCTGAGGTCTGACATACTCACTCAAGTGATAACTCCGGTAGTTCCGGCAGAGCTCATCGATGAGAAAACCAAGTACTATATCAATCCAACCGGAAGGTTCGTAATCGGAGGCCCTATGGGCGACTCAGGTCTTACGGGACGCAAGATAATCGTTGACACTTACGGCGGTCACTCATCGCACGGCGGCGGAGCTTTCTCGGGCAAGGACCCTACAAAGGTTGACCGTTCGGGAGCATACATGGCACGCTACATCGCAAAGAACATCGTGGCTGCAGGCATAGCAACAGAATGTGAAGTGCAGCTTGCCTACGCAATAGGCGTGGCGGAGCCGGTGTCGGTAAGTGTAGATACTTTCGGTACGGGAAAGCTTGATCACGAGCAGATAGCGAAACTGATAGTGGATCACTTCGACATGCGTCCGGCTGCCATCATCAGGACCCTTGAGCTCAACAAACCTCAGTACAGGGAGCTTGCGGCTTACGGACATATGGGCAGAACTGCACTCGGCGTAAAGTGGGAAGACACAGACAAAGCAGCTGAGCTTCGTGAGGCAGCAGGACGGTTATAGAGCGAAACGCCGCACGCAGCAAAGCTCCCGTCCGGAGCGTTTCAGCGACGGAAGGGACTTTGCGACGAGATGCGGCGCTTAGAAAGGTTAGTTAAATGTCTCATTTCGAAAAGGTATCTTTTGAACAGTGGAAATCTGACTGCGGAATAAAGGGACTGCCTGAAAGCGGATTAAGAGAGTGGTACGACGCCATAAAGCTTCCGATGCAGGCAACTGCGGCATCGGCAGGATGCGACTTCTTTATGCCTTTCAGCCTCAATTTTGAGGGAGGCAGCAGCTTCAGGATAGCGACCGGCGTGCGTTGGGTCTGCGATGAAGAGGAGGGCAGAGACAAAGTCCTCCTTGTGATGCCGAGAAGCGGTCTCGGATTCAAGTACGGGATAAGGCTGTCGAATACTGTGGGAGTCATCGATGCGGATTACTGCGATTCAGATAACGAAGGGCATATAATAGTGAGCCTCGTGAATCCGTCAGACCAGACGGTGATGCTCGCTGAGGGCAAGCCTTTCGCGCAGGGAATTGTTGTGAGATATGAAGTGCCTGAAGGCGCAGAGTCAGACAGCTCGCGCAACGGCGGATTCGGAAGCACTGACAGGTGATCCGGACAGGGGAAAGGCCGAAAAATGCAAAGAGAAATCAGAAGAGCAGATGTAGTGATAGCAGGCGGCGGCGCATCGGGACTGGCAGCGGCCATAGAGCTGG
Organism: Mogibacterium sp.; assembly: GCA_017405845.1. Taxonomy (GTDB): domain Bacteria; phylum Bacillota; class Clostridia; order Peptostreptococcales; family Anaerovoracaceae; genus Crickella. The sequence goes on from JAFQZQ010000046.1 coordinate 5,828, forward strand.
GGATGAAGGCCCCGGATCTTGACGTGCTTGTAATAGAAAAGATGCCTGAGCCGGGGCGTAAGATACGAGCAACCGGAAGCGGCCGCTGCAATATCAGCAACACAGGCGCCGCCGGATTCAATCGCATAATGGAGTTCTTCAGAGAGATAGGACTCGTTACAAAGGCTTATGAAAACGGACTTGTTTATCCGTACTCGGAGTCTGCATCGGATGTGGCAACTCTTCTGACTGAAAGGGCAGCTTCACTGGGGGTACACTTTGCCTTTGGCGAGGAGCTGATGTCAGTAAAACACCTGCCGGCATCGCTCGTTTCAGATGCCGAATCGGGAAGCAGGAATGTATTTATCATGGAATCGGTGATCAAGGACCGCGACGGTCTCAGGAGCATCACTACACACGCTTCGTTCGTCATAATGGCGATGGGAGGCAAGGCCGGTCCTACTTACGGAACTATAGGTGATGGATACAGGATAGCCCGCAATCTGGGACACAGCGTAGTGACTCCGGTCCCTGCTCTGACAGGAATAGAGTGCGACGAATGGGATACAGGAAATGATCCTTGCGGCATAACTCTTGGCGGAACAAGAAGCTCCGGAGTGGTGTCACTCTATAAAGATCCGTCGGGTAACTTCGGTGAAGAAACCCGCGTGTTTGAAGAGGCGGGTGAAATACAGTTTACAAAGTATGGTCTGTCGGGTATATGCGTATTCAATATGACGAGGCACATGAGATTCGACAGGCGGGCAGGAGAAAGTCTCGACCGGTTCCTGGTCAGGGCCGATCTGTTCCCTAAAGGAGACATTGAGGCGTATATCCGTGACAGGCAAAAGGGCAGATTCGCAGACACACCGGCAGGGGAGATATTGCGCACAGTGCTCAAGGAGCCACTTGCAGATTATGTGATCGCATCGGCAGACAGCGGGCGGGACGAATACGGCAGAGCGCTCGCTGACAAACCACTTTCTTCACTCAGCGATGAAGAGGTGAGATCCATAGCTGATCATGTTCATAAGCTGGAGTTTCATCCTTCACAGATTCGCGGCTGGAACGATGCTCAGGTGACCATGGGCGGAGTTTCTCTTGACGAAATAAATGAAGCGACTTCGGAATCGCTTCTGATAAAAGGCTTATATATTACAGGAGAGCTTGCCGACAGGGATTATCCGTGCGGTGGCTACAACCTCAGCAATGCATGGCTCACAGGCCTTGCTGCTGCGGATGATATCGCTCAATAATGTGCCACGCTGCTCTGATCCCATCACAGGCGGCAGACGTGATACCTCCGGCGTAACCCGCGCCTTCACCGGCAGGGTATACGCCTTTTATATTGCTCTCACCCTGTTCATCTCTTACTATTCTGACAGGTGAAGAACTCCTGGTCTCAACGGCAGTGACCACGGCTGCAGGGTCGTCATAACCATGTATCTTGCGCGCAAAGTCAGGCACGGCTTCTCTTATCGCTTCTGCCGCAAAGGACGGGAGCGATCCCGTGACCTTCCCGGATTCCGGAGCTCCGGTAAGGAACGCTTCCATGCTGCAAGCCGGCGCGGTGAAGTCTCCACCACCGTTGATAAAGGCAAGTCTTTCATACTTCTCCTGGAACCTCACTCCGGCCATAACATCATCGCTTCCAAAATCTTCTGTCCTCACATCGCAGAGAATGCCGCTGTTTGCAGTTCCGCTGTCACGTTTTCTGTTGCTCATGCCGTTGACGCAAAGCTCACCATCACTGGTGCTGCAAACAACGACCTCTCCACCCGGACACATACAGAATGAATATACACCGCGCCCGTTTGAAGCCTTGTAATTGATCCTGTAATCAGCCGGAGGCAGCTTGCCCAGATTCTCTTTTCCGTACTGCGACTCATCAATAAGAGACTGCGGATGTTCCATGCGCACGCCGATCGAGAATGGCTTCTGCTGCATGTCAAGACCGGCTGAATTTATCATTGCGAAGGTGTCGCGTGCACTATGCCCAATAGCAAGTATGAGGGCGTGAGCAGGTATTCGCTCTTTTTTTCCTCGGCAGACTATATCTGCTCCGGCAAGGTGACCGTCCTCTGTCACAAAAGACTCGAGTTTTGTGTCGAAAAGGATCTCTCCGCCAAGTTTTTCAATCTTCTTTCTTATATTGACTATCACTTCGCGCAGCACATCGGTACCGATGTGTGGCTTCGCGAGATACATGATGTCGTCGCCGGCCCCTGCATCCCGGAATTCTTTCAGAACCTCGCGTATGAGGCTGTCCTTGATGCCCGTACCGATCTTGCCGTCCGAGAAAGTGCCGGCTCCGCCTTCGCCGAAGAGCATGTTGGCTTCGGGATCGAGAATTTTTTCTTTTCTGAATCTTTCGACTGCTTCAATGCGTCCGTCCATCGCAGGTCCGCGCTCAAGTACTAAAGGCCGGTATCCTGCCTTCGCGAGCTCGAGGGCTGCAAAAAGTCCGGCAGGTCCCATTCCCACAACTACAGGCCTTGTACATAAAGGCTGATCGCCCGGGGCAGGAGGGAGCGTGAGCTCGCTTTCAGGGTCCACCAGAGAAATGTCAGATGACAGTTTCTTAGGAATGCGGAGCTTTTTATTCACAGCGAAATCGACCGTATACACGAACTGTATATACGGTTTCTTTCTGGAATCCACCGACTTGCGGCGGACCTCAAAGTCCTTTATGTCAGAAGCTTCCATGCAGAGCTTTGCCGCTACTATAGACGGAAGGTCTGACATAGGGACATCGATATTCGTTTTTATGCCTTTGAATCTGTATCTCATCAACTCAGTTTAGAGACCCATAGACTCACGGATGCCATAGAGGCCTACCGGTTTGCCGACCATCCATCTGCAGGCATTGACAGCACCCTTTGCACAGCCTTTCCAGTTGAGGCAGTGGTGAGTGATCTCAAGTCTTTCGCCTTCACCAAAGAAATATACGGTGTGGCTAGACGGTGTGTCACCTCCGCGGACTGCGTGGAATGTGACTTTGCCTTTTTCGCGAGGATGGCGTCCGAGCGGCCTGCCATAAACGGCATCGTCGACTAAGTCGACGCCGACCGCTTCACCCATTGACTCGATCAGCTCGCGGGCGGTGCCGCTCGGAGCATCGAGCTTTTTATTGTCATGCATGTCGATGATCTCTATATCAGTGTCTTCGTAGAGTTCTTTTGCAGCATCCATCAGCAGCTTTCTCATTACGTTAACCATGCGGTCGGTGTTGGCTGCTATCATGATAGGAATCTCGTTTGCTGCTGCCTCGAGGCGGGCACGCTGCTCAGCGTTAAAGCCTGTTGTTCCGACAACCAGAGCCTTTTTGTGCTTAAGGCAGGCTTCGAGAACTTCCATACCGAGCTCTACTGTCGAAAAATCACATACTACATCAGCCTCGTCAATGACCTTCTCGATATCGTCAACTACCGGCGCACCGACAGTCTTTCCGATCATTGCGACATCTCCGATGTCCTTACCGATATAGTCCCTGCCTTTAGGGCCGATGCCTGCAACTATTTCAACATCATCTCTGGACGCAGCGTCGGCTACGATGAGTCCGGCCATTTTGCCGCGCGGAGCGGTTATGATCATCTTCATTACGGTTATTTCCTTTCTTGAATATATCCTATTTTGCGACTTTGAAATCGAGTACCAGTTGTTCGATGTCAGGGTGCATCTGCGTGAGTTTAACACCTGCTGTCATCAGCATGAGCTTTGACGCTTTGGTAGACGGAGTGTCGGCATACTTGTCAGAGAGGTATATGACCTCCTTGATGCCCGACTGTATGATCGCCTTTGCACACTCGTTGCAAGGGAAGAGGGCTACGTATATCCTTGATCCGCTGAGGTCTTTGCCCGACGCGTTGAGTATGGCGTTGAGCTCAGCGTGCACAACGAAAGGATACTTTGTGATCTCGCCCTCGCGATCCCATGGGAACTCGTCGTCCGAACATCCCTTAGGGAAACCGTTGTAGCCGGTCGTGAGGATAACATTGTTCTTATCTACTATGCAGGCGCCAACCTGTGTGTTTGGATCTTTGCTTCTCTTTGCTGCCAGAATGGCAACTCCCATGAAGTACTCATCCCACGAAATATAATCTTCTCTCTTGGTCACCATGATAACCTCCGAATACCCCGGCCAGCCGCCGGTAAAAAACTATCCATTTGATGTGATTTTACAACTGAGGGGGCCTTGTTATCAAGCCTGCAGAGAAGGGCGCCATACTTGAAAGAACAGGCATCTGAGTGGTAAAATATCAATAACTATGGCTTAAAAAAGGATATTCAGCAAATTGAACAAGATAACGAACTCAAATAAAAATAATAATCGCACATTGCGCACAATAATGCTTTGCATAATAGTGCTTTGCTTTTTTGTGTTACCGCTTACATCATACGCTTTTGATGATCCTAAAACAGATACTGCAAACATCGAGTCCGAAGCACCTGAGAGCGCTATCGGAGTCAAGGGAGGAGCCTTCGAAGTCACTGACTATGACTTTACAGCGGAGGTAGGCAAAGATCACACATATACAGTTGAAGAGAAGATCAGTGTAAATATTCCGGATCAGCTGCAGAAAGTGGAATTCGCCATACCGAGCGGCAACTTCCGCATTGGTGAGATACAGGTGGAGAACGCCGTCTACGAGGCTAAGACTGCTTCGGCAGCAAGTACAGTAGTTATATCCGATCCGGAGAAACTGTCAAAGGGATCCCATGTCTACACCATAAAGTACAAGATCCGCGAATACCGCGACCATGATGACATGAAGGACATGTTCTACTTTGATGTGCTGCTGCCTGAGTGGAAACAGCCAATCGGGAAAGTATACATCAAGGCAAGCTTCCCTGAAGACTTTCCTTTCGACGACATGCAGTGCTATGCCGGACAGTTCGGAGTGCAGGATGCTGAAAACAAGATCACTTTCAACGCTGATGAGAAATCGCACTCCGTGACCATCACAGGAGCGATGATTCCTGAGAACTACGGAATAACTCTTAAGGCACAGCTCCCTGACGGCTACTGGGAGAAGACTCTTGACGGAAGCTGGTCGATAACAGCCATAGCGCTGGTAATGACGGGCCTGTCGCTGATACTCCTGATACTGTGGATCATAGGCGGCAGAGATCCGAGGGTGAAGAGAGAGAAAGTGACAAAGCCTATAGAGGGACTGTCTCCGGTAGAACTCGGCTACATGTTCAACGGCGAGGTACGCACAAGAGATGTGCTTCATCTGCTGCTGCAGTTCGCGCAAAAGGGCTATCTGAAGATAAGCGAGTACGAGCCTAAGCGTTACAAGCTCATAAGAGGCAAGGCTCCGGTCAATGAGGAAAGAATGTACCGCAATGCATTCAACATACTCTTCGAGGACGTATACAAGAACCGCGGGCTCGCCATGGACAAGATCGGACCGAGAGTAGAGAAAATCAGAGCTGTCATCAATGATGACGTTGCTGCAGGATTTACAACAAGCGAAAGCTCACCGTTCACACCGCTCTCGCGTGCGTTCAGGGCAGTAGGAGCTTCACTGCTTGGCATAGGCCTCGGCCTTTCGGCATTGTTCTCATACTACTATGATTACAAAACGCCGAGCTACATTGAGGCAGTGCTGATAGCTCTGGCGGGAGCATTCGCAGCACTCCTGCTTTGTAAGGCGGTAGACGACAGGGATTCATCGTCTGCAGACTCCCGCAGATACGCCGAGATGCTCGCTCTGATGGCATTTGCGCTCCCGGTCATATACACGACATTCAGAGTAGTAAAGAATACCGGAAAACCTTACGTAGTCATTCCAATGATTATCGCATCGGGAATCGCGGAATTCCTGATCATCATCATGAGAGCCAGAGGCAGGGAGAACGCGGTGATAGTTAATAAAGTGCGCCGCCTGAGACAGTTCATCTCACATCCGACACCTAAGGAAGTGCTGGAGAATCATCTGGCAGACAGCAATTATTACTACGACATGCTGCTCTATGCTCTGGCGTTTGGTGCCGAGGAGGCGTGGGCAATCTCTTTCCTGACCCTGGATGTGCCTGAGCCTGAATGGTACTCTGATGACATAGAAGGGCATGCATTCTCGAACCTCAGGGTAAAACCGACAACAATTGATTACGCAAGAGACTTAAGATCATTTATCAGAACATTTGAAAACAATTAAGGGACTATAATGGCAAGCAAACAGAAAATCATAAACATAGCAGTAATAGCACATGTAGACGCAGGCAAGTCAACTCTGGTAGATGCCTTGCTGGCACAGTCGCATGTATTCAGAGAAAACGAGCAGATGGTGGACTGCGTGATGGATTCAGACGCGATCGAAAGAGAGCGCGGCATCACGATCTACTCCAAAAACTGCTCCATCATGTACAAGGACTACAAGATCAATATCGTTGACACACCGGGACACGCAGACTTCAGCTCGGAAGTAGAGCGCATCATGAAAACCGTAGATACGGTTATCCTTCTCGTGGATTCGAGCGAGGGACCTATGCCTCAGACAAGATTCGTGCTCAGCAAGTCGCTTGCCCAGGGAATCAACCCGATCCTTTTCATAAACAAGATAGATAAGAAAGACGCGCGCATTGACGAGGTAGTAGACGAAGTTTACGAGCTCTTCATGGATCTCGAGGCTAATGACGACCAGCTGGATTTCCCTATCCTGTACGGTATCGCAAGGCAGGGTATCGCAGTGAACGACCCTTCGGAGGTGGAGGGCATCCAGATTGGCGAAGGGGAGAAGAAGATCCGCAAGTCGCCTAAGGGATACGGCGGACTCAACATAGAGCCGCTCCTCGAGTGCATCACAAAGCACTGCGATCCGTATCCGGATAAGGATGATGAGCCCCTGCAGCTTCAGGTATCGACTCTCGCATACGACGACTATATCGGCAGGCTCGGTATCGGCCGCATCACACGCGGAACAATAAAAGAAGCGCAGATGGTATCCGTCACCAGAGGAGACGGAAGTGTCACCAAGAACAAGATCAACCAGATTTTCGTATACAGGGGCTTAAGCCGCACGGTCACTCAGGAAGCCGGTTCGGGCGATATCGTGGTGGTGTCGGGAATTCCTGACATCTCGATAGGAGACACCATATGTGATCCTGATCATCCTGAGTCGCTTGGCACCATCAGCATCGAGGAGCCGACGCTTTCCATGAACTTCATGGTAAACACTTCACCGTTCGCAGGTAAGGTAGGCAAATATGTCACTTCAAGGCATATCAAGGAAAGACTTGAGAAAGAGCTTGAGGTAAATGTAGGTCTTCTGGTGGAGCCAACTGATACGACAGACTCGTTCAAGGTGTCGGGCAGAGGAGAACTCCATCTGTCGATACTTATTGAGAATATGCGCCGTGAGGGCTACGAGCTTGCTGTCTCAAAGCCTGAGGTTGTTATAAAACGCGGACCGAACGGAGAGAGGCTGGAGCCTGTAGAGGAGGTAGTGGTGAGCGTTCCTGATGAATACACCGGACCGGTCATTTCAAAGCTGAACCTCCGCAAGGCTCTTATGACTGCGATGATGTCAGAAGGCAACGGATACTCAAGGATCATCTTCACTGCTCCTACGAGAGGTCTCATGGGCTATCGCTCTGAGTTCATCAATGATACGCGCGGTGAGGGCACCATGGTAAGGCGCTTCAGCGGATTCGAACCGTGGAAGGGCGATATCCAGGGCCGCATCAACGGAGTAGCAGTCGCACAGGAAGAAGGCAACTGCACTGCATACGCGATATTCACCATTCAGGAGCGTGTCCAGATGTTCGTGAAGCCTCAGGATCACGTTTATGAGGGCCAGCTGGTAGGCATGAACGCCAGGTCAGACGACATGGTGGTAAATCCATGCAGGGCAAAGAAGGCTACCAACATGAGAGCTGCGGGTTCAGATGACACCATCAAGCTGACACCGCCGCGCACATTCACCCTCGAAGAGGCGCTGGAATTCATCGATGATGACGAGCTCGTAGAAGTCACGCCGAAAGACATACGCCTGCGCAAAAAGCTGCTTACCGAGCTTGAAAGGCGTAAATACAACAACCGTATGAACAGGGGTTAAGGGAGAACCGTATACAATAAAAAACCATTTTACCGAAAGGAGAATCATCAAATGAAAATTCTTGTAATCAACCCGGGTGCTACTTCGACCAAGATTTGTGTGTTTGAGGACGAAGAAGAAGTGATGCGCGTTGGTATCGACCACGACGCTTCAGAGATTGCTAAATACCCTCACGTGGTAGAGCAGGCACCTTTCAGAAGGGCAGCCATCCTTGAGACTATCGAGAAAAACGGCTACAAGCTCGAGGACTTCGATGCGATCTGTGGAAGAGGCGGACTCTTCAAGCACATCCCGTCAGGCACATACAAGGTGAATGATGCGGTAATCCATGATATCGAGAATCCTCCTTACGGTGAACACGCTGCAAACCTCGGAGCATATATTTCAAAAGAACTTGCTGATTCTGTAGGCATTCCTGCTTTCTTTGTTGACCCTGTATGCGTTGATGAGATGGAGCCTCTTGCAAGATACTCCGGCCTCGGCCTTGAGGGCTTTGAGAGACAGTCCTTCTTCCATCCACTCAACCACAAGTCAGTTGCGCGCAAGGCTGCAAAGCACCTCGGAAGAGCTTATGAAGAGCTTAACCTTGTAATCTGCCATCTCGGCGGCGGAGTTTCCGTTGCTGCTCACAAGAAGGGCAGAGTTGTTGATGTAAACAACGTAAAGGATGACGGAGCAATGGGAATGGACAGAGGCGGAGCTCTCCCGGCTAACGCCCTCGTAAACCTCTGCTTCAAAGAGGGCATGACCAAAGCTGACGTAAAGAGAATCATCGGACAGGAAGCCGGTGTTTACTCATACACAGGCACCAAGGACTTCAGAGAAGTAGAAAATGCTGCATTCAACGACGGAGATGAGAAGATGCTGATGGCATTCAAGGCGATCGCATACCAGCTGGCAAAGGACATCGGTGCAATGTCGGCAGTCCTCCGTTTCAATGTAGACGCCATCATCTTTACAGGCGGAATGGCATATTCCGAGAGATTCTGCGATGAGATCGCATCGTATGTAGGTAAGATCGCTCCGATCATGAGATTCCCTGGCGAAGAGGAGATGAGAGCCCTTGCAGAGGGTGCTCTTAAGGCGCTCAGAACAGGACACTGGGAGATCTACGAATAGAAAAGTAATATACAGCAGCAAAATGAAAAGGGATAAGAAGGGCGTAAGCGCATTAGATTTTTTTGCCATAGGATTCGGAGCCATTGTCGGAGTAGGCTGGGCCGTATCCATCAACAGCTGGATGGCTGGAAGCGGCGGACCATTACCGGCCGCTGTCGGTTATATACTTGCATTGGTTCTTATGATACCTATTGCTCTCTGCTACTGTGAGCTTTGCTCCATGCTGCCGGTATCCGGAGGAGGCATGGCTTACGCTTTCAGGGCCTTTGGCGATAATATCGCGTTCATTTCGGGATGGGCGGCTTTCGGAGCCTTTATCACAATCATTCCGTGGGAAGCGATTTACGTCGTGGATATCCTGAGCATCATATTCCCCGTGCTCAAAGCCGGCGCTCCTCTGTATACACTGGCAGGCGCCGACATATATCTCGGCCACATATTCGTAGGCGTAGTGATATCCGTGATCCTCTTCCTGATCAACCGCAAGGGCGTCACTTCGTCAGCAACAATACAGAAGATACTCTGTTTTGTACTTGTCGGAGCCGGTCTGCTCGCCATGATATTTGCAATGGTCAAGTTTGATCCGGCAAATTTTCAGCCTGTATATGAAAACATCGGCAAGGGATCACACAAGTCGTTCCTCGGGGGAGCCATGGTGATTCTGGCGTCCGCACCGTTCTTCCTTGCGGGCTTCGAGACAATTCCTCAGGGAATAGAAAGCGCAGGCGGCGATGTTAAATCCGTCGGCAAGACGGTGGTGCTTACGGTAGTGCTGTCGTGCCTGTTTTATGCGCTGCTCCTGTTTACGCTCGGAGGAGCCATGCCGTGGCAGGAATTCATTAAATTTGATTCACCTGCAGCCGCTCTGCTTTTCCGTGACGTTTACGGCGGTCCTGTGGGGATGGGCTTGTATCTGTTTATCCTGATTGGAGCCATTTGCGGACTTATCACTACGTGGAACGGCTTCATGATGGCGTCATCGCAGATACTCATGGCAATGGCAAGGGTAAGTATTGTTCCTGATAAGCTGGCAGAGCAGCATCCGGTATACAAGACACCTATCAATGCACTCAAGGTATGCCTGATCGCATCTATAGCCGGTCCGTTCCTCGGAAGCGGACTGATAGGTTCTCTTACCACATTCTCGGCAGCGGGATACGTAACGAGCTGGATGATCACAGCCTACAGCCTTATAAAGCTCAGACATACAGAGCCTTCGCTCAACAGGCCGTATACAATACCGGGTGGAGAGAAGATGGCATGGTTTGCCGGAATCAGCATGACTGTGCTTCTGGTGCTCCTGCTCATACCGGGACAGCCGGTGCACATGGGCTTCTTTGCTACTGCAATGTTTGCTGCATGGATGTTCGTGGGACTGGTGCTGTTTATACTCGACTACCGTCAGAGAAGGCAGTACTCCAAGCTTAAGAGGACATCATTCCTCTTCGCCAGCATGATGGCGGCGCAGGGAGACGTAGAGCTGCCTGACTACACTGAGTTTTTCGAGGACGATTACAGATACCTCTCGTTTGTTGTTCCTAAAGAAGCTGATTACTCCGGGTTCACTCTGATGGATCTCGGATGGGGTAAGAGCCAGAATATATTTATCATCAAGATAGAACATGGCACGGAGATACTTTTTCTTCCTAACGGCAGGACCAAAGTGTATAAGGGAGACCGCGTATTCGCTGTAGGAGTCGAAAAATCCATAATAAGGTTCAGGGAAGGACAGTATATCGGCGATAAATATACCATGGGAAATCTCAAGGACTTCATGGGCCTGGGCAAAACCGAGGCTCAGGTGCCGCTCGTATGCCGCACGGTAAGGGTCGTTGCCGATGCACCATATTGCAACAAGCCGCTCAAGTACTCCGGCATAACAGAATACACTCAGTGCATGGTTATAGGACTTCAGTCACTCGGAAAGACGTTCATGATGCCTGATGCAGACACTCTGATCGAAGAGGGGGATGACCTTTGGGTAGTCGGACTCGAAGAGAACGTAGAGAAATTCATGAGCCTGACTGAAAGCAACGCTCAGGAATAATGGCATTACACGAATACCTGAAAAGGATAACGGCAATAATGATAACGATCGCGGCTGCAATGGCGATATGCCTTGCTGCCGCGCCTTCTTTTGCTGCGAATGAGGAGATTACATACCACGAAACTGAGGAAGAAGCTGCTGCAGAGCTTCGTGACCACATGAAGCATAGGGAACAGAAGGTAAGCATTGGGCTGCAATGTGAAACCGACAGTGAAGGTCTTGAGGACCTCATCGGAGACCTGATAGACAAGGCTCTTGAACACACAGGAGAGCCTGATGAGGGAGACTATATCGCTTTTCAGTATTCCGGATACAAGGGCCTGGCTAAGACCGGCTATTCAGGAACCACACCTGTCGTTGAGGTGGAATATGAGTTGGCATATTATGATGATGCAGATCAGGAAGCTGAAGTAGATAAAAAAGCAGAAGAAATCATAGAAGATTTGGATCTTGAGGATAAAACCGAATACCAGAAAATCAATGCTATATATAACTATATCTGCAACCATGTTGAATACGAACAGGATGAAGAGGGAAGCAATATAAGGCATACCGCGTATGGAGCGCTCATCGAGGGCAAAGCAGTATGTCAGGGCTATTCTGTAAGTCTTTACAGGCTCCTGCTTGAGGCCGGCATAGATAACCGGATCATCTTCGGTGAAAGTAAACAATCAGAAGGACCTTCAAATGCACACACCTGGAACATAGTAAGGCTGAAAGATGTATATTACTATCTTGATGCCACTTGGGATGATTCATCTTTTAGCCGCAAATACTGTCTCATACCGACAGGAACGAATTTCGAGGATGAGCATATAGCGGATAAGCGTTACAAGGATGAATCGTTTGCGGAGAAGTATCCGATGGCCGACGAGGAATATGAAGGAGACCGGTCAGAAGCTATGAAGAGAGTTGCTTCGCTTGCAAGAAGTTTCATCGACTTTGTACGTGACCTGCTCAGTAAAGAGAACGGATAATACTTTTTTCAGTTGCAAACGTCGTTCCGATGTGTTAACATAATCGGGCTGACATAATAATCAATATTAATTAGCTGTGGAGGATTGACCGAGTGGCTAAGGAGCCTGATTGGAAATCAGGTAAGGCGTAACAGCCCCGTGGGTTCGAGTCCCATGTCCTCCGCCACAGAGCAGCCCTGAGAGACGAAATCTCAGGGCTCTTTGTTTGCAACGGTTTCAGCCTGAAAGCCTGAAATTTCAACGAAAGGGCGATTTCCGCAGAAGTGTCCATGCGGGTACACGCGGGTCGCTCAAAGGACCAGAAGTGGGTCTGAAAGTGGGTCTGAGGGCTGTTTTGTGGGGATGAGTCCGGCGGTTGGCGCGGTACTCGAAGCTGTCCCCGGCGTTTTTTGGTTTCATGGAGATGCCTTGATATTACTGCGCTTAAGCCATGCCCAAAATATTGTAATTGATGGAGAAACCCACCATACATGTTCTGTCCCCAATCTGCGATCAATTCGGCTGTTCTGATCAGGACCTGGTTGATCTCGCATAATTGATGAATACATCTAATGAGATTAACATTAAGATGACAAGGAGGTAATAGCCATGTTCGGGAACAAAATAAAACTGTCAGTGACTCATGATGAAATAAGAGTCCTTGTATATGCACTGAATGAACTGAGAAACATCCTTATAGAAGAAGGCCGCTATACTGATGCGGTCGATGAGCTGCTCATCAAATTATTGGCGTAATCTATCTTTGAGATCCTTCGTTGGGGCTGGCCTCAACAGTACATATCCTGCTCAATACCGGGCAGGATTTTTGTTTGAGCCGGAACAATCGGCAGGAGGATCAAAAATGTTTAGTATCAGAAAAGAAAAAGAAGTTGTAATGAGTGATGAGGAGAAGAAGATTGCTGAAGAACTCAGAGAAGCAATCACGAAAATGGAAAATGAAAGCGATGAGGACAAAGCAAGCCTTAAAGAAGAGACTTGCGATATGAGCCCGCAGGAAGAAATGTCATGTGACATAGCGATCCATCTCGCCTATATGACAGAGAGCAGATTCGAAGACATGATAGAAGGAATGGAGATCGATACGATCAAGCAACTGGTCAGAAGAATCGAGAATACAGAAGCAGAAGCAGCAGTGAAGATGCTTCAGACGATGTTTCTTGCCAGAGGAATGGTCGATGCCGCCATAGACCTGGATATTCTTAAGATCTGCGCAGATTATGATGAGGATGCGTATGTGTTCTTTGTCGATGTCTTATACGATTCTGATGTATTCGACTGGTTCTCGGTAGAGTGTCTGTTCGATGACCATAAGGACAAAGAACCTGCATGGAAAGAGGTGAGCTGATGGCAAAGACGATAGCTATATGTAATCAGAAGGGCGGTGTAGGCAAGACAACGACCACTCTGAATCTCGGTGTAGGATTGGCCAGACAGGGCAAGAGGGTGCTTTTGGTTGATGCAGATCCGCAAAGCGATCTCACAGCATCCCTCGGATGGAACGGAGATTCTCTGGAAAAATCTCTTGGCAGACTTATGTATCTGGCAACACAGGAGTACAAGCCGATAGTTCAGGATACGATCATCCATCATCCTGAGGGAGTCGATCTGATCCCTTCCAATCTGGACCTGTCATCCATGGAGACTCAGCTTGTGAATGCGATGAGCAGGGAGAAGATCATGTCGAATCTCCTTAAGACAGTGAAGAACGATTACGACTATATCCTGATAGACTGTATGCCGTCACTTGGAATGATAACGATCAACGCTCTTACAGCAGCTGACAGCGTTATCATTCCGGTACAGGCTCAGTTTCTGCCGGCAAAGGGAATGACACAGCTGATGCGCAGTATAGATATGGTAAGGAACCACACCAACGACAAGCTGAAGATCGGCGGCATAGTCATGACACTTGTGGACGGCAGGACTAATCTTGCAAAAGAGGTCATAGATACTATCAGGATGAAGTACGGGATGCAGATAAGGATATTCGACACGCAGATCCCTGTTGCGGTAAAAGCGGCTGAGGCATCCAAAGCCGGACAGAGCATTTACGAATACGATCGTGATTCGAAACCGGCTAAGGCGTATGAGGCATTAACGAAAGAGGTGATGAGACTTGGCGAACGAGAAAAGTGTAGAGATGAGACTGCCATCGCTCGATGATCTGTTCTCATCGCAGGAGGAACGCGATGATGCGAAGCTGAAGCGTATATACGAGATCCCGCTTCTGGATATTGACCCTTTCCCGGATCATCCGTTCAAGGTTCAGGATGACGAGGACATGATGAACCTCGCAGAGTCTATAAAAGTGAACGGAGTACTCACACCGGCCACAGTGCGAATGAAGGAAGACGGAAGATATGAGCTGCTCTCAGGGCACAGGAGAATGCGAGCCTGCCAGATCGCAGGACTCGATACTCTCAGATGTGAAGTGGTCGAGATGAGCCGAGACGAAGCGACGATCTTCATGGTCGAAAGCAACTTCCAGAGAACGAAGATACTTCCGAGTGAGAAAGCTTTTGCCTACAGGATGAGGCTGGAGGCAATGAAGCGACTGCCGGGTAGGCCGCGAATGGAAAATGGTGCGCCAGTGGAGCACCATTTAAGAGGCGTTAAATCAAGGGATGTACTAGCTGACGAGATTGGAGAAAGCAAAGATCAAGTTAGGAGGTATATACGCCTCACAGAACTCATTCCGGAACTCCTGGATATGGTCGATGAGGGTGAGATCGCTCTGAGACCTGCTGTCGAACTCTCATATATCCCGAAGCTGAAGCAGGGAGAAATATGGCAGCGGATGGAGATGGAGCAATGCACACCATCACATGCTCAGGCGATCAGGATGAGGCGCTTGGCAGAGGAAGGGAAACTCACACCTGAGGTTATCGAGGCGATCATGTTGGAGGAGAAACCGAATCAGAAGGAGCGGATCGTTCTTCGCGGTGACAGGTTCAGCAGGCTGTTTCCGCCCGATCTTCCGTTGTCTAAGCGTGAGGACTATATTGCGGCTGCAATGGAATTCTACGGCAGACACCGCGAACGGCAGAGAACAAGAGATGATGCGAGATGATGCAGCGTAATGTATCCCACATGATGCGAAGACATTCGCATTGTGGATACGTTTTCTCATCTCCTCCCCTACAACCCCACCTCTAGAACTACCAGTTACTACCCGAAGAAGATAATAGTTATTAATAACAAGAGCTAAGAGTATAGC
>JAFQZQ010000047.1 GCA_017405845.1 Mogibacterium sp.
CAGCTCGCTCATATGTAAGCATCGTGACCTACTCACTCTCCCTCAAAGGTTTGTTGGTATTAAATTATTGCTACTGTAACATTGGCTCCCAAGATTGTCAACTGCTTTTCTTAATTCAGCTTACGTCTCGGGCCGGATTCGAACCCTCCCTGTACTTAGTTAAGCTTACGTCTCGGGTTTGATTCTTAATTCGCTCCACGCGAAAAGGGGCATTAAGCCCCTTTTCGGTGGAGCGGGTGAACAGAATCGCTTTTGTAGACACCAGTAATTTCAACGGTTCCAGAGCTTCTGTTCTGATTTCCTCCAATTTTTGCTCGATTTCCTCCAACCGGTCCTTAACTGGAGATGTATCTTTTCGATCTGCTGGAGAAAAAGAAATGAGCTCCCGGAATTCTTTCCGAAAGCCCATATTATGGAGCAGGTGTACAGAAGCGCTTTTTTGAACACCAGTGATTGCAAGGGTCTCAAGTCTTCTATTTAAGATTCCTCCAATTATCGTTCGATTTACCCCAGGATCGTATCCTGGTTTTCTCAGGATACGATCCTGTAATATGCATTAGATGTAACTCTGTATATAACTGCATATACTATGCTGCATATCAGGATACAGACACCGGAAGAAATGATCAGACGCGGTATGTCGAATAGTCCGAACAGCATAAGCAGCTTATTGACTATCGGTAATACAACAGCCAGATGTATGCAGGCAAAGATTATCGGGATAAGAAATACTGTCAGCATCTGCGAGTTTATGCTCTTTCTTATGTCTTCCTTCGTCATCCCTACCTTCTGCATTATGTCGAATCTCGACTGATCCTCGAACCCTTCTGAGGCCTGCTTGTAATACATGATGATCACGCAGGATACCAGGAATATGATGCTCAGCAGAATGCCAAGGAAGAACAGCCCTCCGAATGTGCTTACGAAGTCTCCTCGTTCTGCCTCATGGCTCTCGCAGTAGCAGTTGTCAAAGTCCAGCGGTTGCAGTTCTTCTTTTATCAGTTTGTCCAAAGTATCTGCAAGCGCGACCTGCTCATCGGCATCAAGGCCTGTATCAAAGCGGCAGTCCCAGAACCATGCCAGCATCGGCTCGCCGTCGTAGTCTGCGTATTTGGTGTAGTTCTTTGCTACTTCCTTGACATCATTCACGATCATGAAGATCCCCGGAGATGCAGAGACCTCTGCGGCCGGATCGATCTCAGCTATCCTGTCATCGATCCTCTTTGTGACCTTGAACGGAACATCTCCGATTGTTATCACATCACCGATATCAATGTTCTTTGCAGTCCCTACCAGCGCTTCACCCGGAGCCACTGTCTCGTTATAGCCAAATACTCTGTTGTAGACATCTGCATCGATAAACAGTATCTGTGCCACCTTGTCATAATTGATGAAAGCAAGATTCGACTTTGAATTGAGTGTGACATCCAGCTTGCTGTTATCAAAATAGCCGCTGATCGACCACTCGTAATATGTCTTATTATTCGTGATTTCAGCACCGTGCTCCTCAGCTGCAGCCTTGAGATCAGCATCCAGCTTATCACCCAGATCCTCAAGGTTCTCGTCATAACCGTACTTGCATGCGAAGGCTCCTACTTCGTTGGGATAGCGCACATTGAGACACTGCTCCGCTCCTGTATAAAGCGCCAAAGTCGATGACATCATAACCAGGATCATCGTCAGGAGGATGCAGATCGACGCAAGCCCTGCGCCATTCCTCTTCATGCGATATATCATCGACGAAACCGACACAAAATGATTCGTCCGGTAGTAATAGTCTTTGTCTTTCTGCAGCATCCTGCACAGGATGACCGATCCAGCTATCAGAAGCAGGTAGGTGCCGATCATTATCAGTATCACAGCAACGAAGAACCACATAAGCGCTGCCATAGGCTGCTGTATCCTGAGCGCGATATAGTAACCCGCTCCGAGACTCACCAGGCCCAGGATCCCGACCAGCCAGTTTGACTTAGGCGGTCTCTCGCCTGCTTTGTCCGCAGTCACCAGCTCGATCGGACTTGCAAAGCCCACCTGCCTTATCGAATTGATGTAGATCAGGCAGAAGATCGCGCTGTAAGTAAGAACTGTCATGATCACTGAATTGACTGATATCGAGAATGTATACCTTACAGGAGCCTCTATCAGCTTTGTGAACCCGAGCTCCGCCAGTTTGGAAAGTCCTATACCGGCAATAAGCCCGCCGACTATCGCAGCTGACCATGTGAACAGTGTCTCGAAGAACAGTATCCTTCCCAGATTGAATCTGTTCATCCCCAGTATGCTGTACAGTCCGAACTCCTTCTTTCTGCCTTTGATCAGCGTTGCCTGAGTATAGAAAAGGAAGAGGAGTCCGAATAGAGTCATTATATATGTGCCCATCTGCATCATATCGGTTGCGGTATGTCCGCCCGGCATACCGTCCATGATCCCTGAATACCCGAGAAAGTGAAGTATATAGTATACAGCGACTATCATGATACATGTCACGATGTATGGTGCATAAAGTCTTCCGTTCTTGCGCATGCTGTTTGCCGCCAGTTTCGGATAGAGTCCTGTCTTCATTTTCTGTCACCTCCCTGCGCGAGAAGTGTCAATGTATCGCTGATCTTCTGATACATCTGCTGATCAGTGGCACCGCCCTTGTATATCTGATGAAATACGACTCCATCCCTTATGAACATTACGCGCGACGCGCGGCTCGCCGCTTTTGTCGAATGAGTGACCATAAGTATGGTATGTTCCATTCCATTCACCTTTGCGAATAGATCGAGCAGCTCATCCGATGACTTTGAATCGAGAGCGCCGGTCGGTTCATCAGCCAGAATGATGCGTGGGTCAGTGATGAGGGCCCTCGCAACTGCGGCCCTCTGTTTCTGCCCGCCAGACACCTCATACGGATATTTCTTGAGCAGTCTGCCGATCCCAAGAGGCTCTGATATTGCCGCAAGCCTCTTCTCCATCTCCTCATGCTTCATTCCGGCCAGAACGAGCGGCAGGTAGATGTTGTCTTCAAGCGAAAATGTATCCAGCAGGTTGAAGTCCTGGAACACATAACCGAGGTTGTCGCGGCGGAACCTGGCCAGATCAGAATCCTTTACCGAATTGAGCTTCATACCGTCAAGGATGACCGTTCCTTCTGTCGGTTTGTCCAGTGCCGCGATTATATTTAGCAGTGTTGTCTTCCCGCTGCCGGATTCCCCCATGATCGCGACATATTCACCCTTTTCAACTGTGAAATTGACATTCTTCAGTGCTTCAACGGACGCTCCGCCGAAACGCGTCTTGTATGTTTTCTTGATTCCTTTTGCTTCGAGTAAACTCATTACTGTAATTCCTCCTCGTATTTATAAGAATCTTACAGTCTGATGATAATAATATAAGCAGAGCCGTTCCATCGGATCTGCTTACACTAATCTTACATGTTTGTCACATTTGAAATCATTCCTCAACACCGAGTTTCGCGGTCCGAAGATCGAGTATGACGGCTGTGCCCTCTCCCGGCTGTGATTCAGCGCTTATTGTGTGCCCGAGATCGTCCGTTATCCTCTTGCAGAGGTACAGGCCGATCCCGCTTGCCCGCTTGTCTTCACGGCCGTTGAAGCCTGTGTATCCGTTTTCAAATATACGCGGTAGATCCTCCGGACTTATGCCTATTCCGGAATCCTCTATTCGAAGGATCCCCGGCTCATCCATACAGATCCTGACACCGCCTTCCGAAGTGTACTTGACCGCATTGGAAATGATCTGCTCAATAACGAATAACAGCCACTTCTCATCGGTAAGTACAGTATAACTCACCGGCTCATAGTCGAGCGAAAGCTTCTTGAGAATGAATTCCCTGGAAAACTTCCGGACAGCGGTCCGAATCATATCGTCGAGATCATATTCCCTGATAATGTAATCCGTGCTGTCCGAATCCAGTCTAAGGAACGTCAGCACCATCTCTACATAGTCTTCTATCCTGTTCAGATCGGCAGTCAGCTTTCTTGCTGCTTCTGTGTCTTCAGACTGCAGGCTCAGGCGCATGGCAGCTATCGGAGTCTTGATCTGATGCGCCCAGACCGTATAGTAGTCGATCATGTTGTTGTAGTCTTCTGCAGCATCGGCCGCCGACCTTTTCATTTTCTCCCCGAGTTCAGCGATCATCTTCTGGTAATCCGACTCGATCAGACAGGACGGAGCCGGAAGCTCGTTGTGTTCAAGCTTACTGTGACGCGCGCAGAATGAGGCATAGTCAACTGCTGCCGCCACGAGGCATATGAGCACACTTACTATAAGCGGATATAAGACCACTACTGTGGGCATTTGAAAAAGAAAAT
Source organism: Mogibacterium sp. (assembly GCA_017405845.1). Lineage (GTDB taxonomy): Bacteria > Bacillota > Clostridia > Peptostreptococcales > Anaerovoracaceae > Crickella. The sequence continues at coordinate 4,320 of JAFQZQ010000047.1, forward strand.
ATGATGCGGCAAACATAACATTGACAGCGGCGCAGACTGCTATTGCTTTGGACCGCGATTTCAGCCAGCCAATCAAAACCATCACTCTGCCTCCAGAATATATCCGACACCAAATTTTGTTCTGATCAGATCTTTGAGGCCGGCTTCTTCAAGAGTTCTGCGGAGTCTGCCCACATTTACGGTCAGAGTATTCTCATCAACGAAGTAGTCCGTCTCCCATAGCGCCTCCATGAGCTTCTCTCTGCTGACAACTTTATTCCGGTTCTGCATCAGAATCAGAAGTATCCTGTACTCGTTCCTTGAGAGTTCTATCTTCCTGCCATTATAAGTGAGCGTATTATCGTCCGTATTGAGTACAGCGCCAGCCGCCTCAAGTGTGAATGCGCTGCGGCTGTAATCATATGCCCTGCGGAGCAGCGCCTGCACTTTCGCTATTAGGACGCTCTGGTCAAACGGCTTAGGGATATAGTCATCAGCGCCCATATTCATGGCCATTATGATATTCATATTATCCGTTGCAGACGAAATGAATATGATTGGCACAGAACTCGTCCTGCGTATCTCCTGACACCAGTGATAACCGCCCATGTACGGAAGTGTGATATCCATTATTACCAGATGCGGACTGAATTCCTCAAAAACTTCCATTACACGCCGGAAGTCGCTTACCTGATGCACTTCCATTCCCCAGTCTGTGAGACAGGATGCAATGCCTTCTGCGATCCCCCTGTCGTCTTCTACTATGATCACTTTATACTTACCTGATACCATGCTCTTCCTTCAATGTCACATCAGCCAATCGTATTTCTCTTTTCGCCTAATGATACCACAAACGAAGAGACCTCCGAGTCGTCTGTTTTGTTCTGACAAAGCAAAGGACTCCAGAGATCTTGTCCGGAGTCCATTCTGTGGAGCAGGTGAACAGAATCGTTTTTGTAGACTCCAGTAATTTCAACGGTTCCAATGCCTCTGTTAAGTTTTTCCCCAATTATTAATCTCTTTCCTCCAGCGGGATGCGCAGCGAGAATGTGCTCCCCGTTCCCGGAGCGCTCTCTACCGACACACTCCCTCCGTGGAACTCTGCGATCCCTTTTACCATGGCCAGACCCAGACCGCTGCTGCCGTTTTCTCCCCGCGAAGGGTCCGCCTGCCAGAACCTTTGCCATATCTTGTCCTGATTTTCCGGAGCGATGCCTATTCCATTGTCCTTTACGCTCAAAACAGCCATCTCCCCGGCACGCCCGAGCGACAGCTTTACATATCCATTCTCACTGCCGTATTTATACGCGTTCTGCAGGAGGTTATATATGGCGCGCGAGATGAGCGACGCATTGAAGCTGCATGCGATCCCGTCTTCGATGGCTGTTTCGAACCGGATCCCTCTGTCATCCTGCGGAACGAAGCCTTCTGCAGTAAGGCCGACGAACTCGCTGAAGTCGCCTTTTCTCAGCGGATACTTTTCCGTTCCCTGCTGGAGTCTGGTAATGCCGAGCAGCTCCTCGATAAGCGCAGACATGCGTTCCCCCTGCGCCTCTATGTGTCCGATCGACTCAAGGTATTCTTCTGCCGTCCTGTCCTTGCGTTTCGCGTGATCGCATTCAGCGAGTATGACAGACGTCGGAGTCCTGAGCTCGTGCGATGCGTCAGAGGTGAACTGCCGCTCGGCTTCAAACAGCTTCTCGAGCCGTTCAAACATCCTGTCGAACGATCCCGCAAGCTGCCTCATCTCCTTAGGCCCCCTCGTGAGGTTTATCCTGTCCGTGAGATCGTCAGCATCATTGATCGAATTAGCGGTCTCAACTATCTTTTCGATCGGCCTGAACGTGCGGGATGAGATCCAGAGCGCGCCGAGGAAGGTGATGATCAGTATGGCCGGAAGCAATATCACGGTGAGCCTGAGTATTATGGCGCTGATCCCCTGGTGACTGTCGGTCATGGTCACGCCCCTTATCCAGAGTCCCGAGACCTCCATGTCCACATAGGTGTCATATAGGTAGAATTCCCGCCCGCCGGAGCTGACTGTCCTTATCTTGTTTGCGATGAACGGCTCAGAGGAGAAATCCATGCCCTCCTTGTTTGCCGAGAGCATCAGATCCCCGTTGGTGTTATAGAAGGAGCAATAGACGCCGCGCTTGTAGACCGACAGGTCGTCCCACTCAAAGGTCCCCCGGTCAAATTCGACATCGTTGGCATTGTCTATCACGACATCGACAAGATATGCCGCCGGATCCTCGGGCAGGCTGTGCCTGTTTATTACCAGCACAAACACAAGTACCATGACCGATACCAGCAGCACCATAAATGTGACCCACAGGGCCAGTCTCAGTTTTGCAGACATTCTCAATCATCCTCCCTGAGGACCCAGCCGGTCCCCCTCACCGTGTGGATGAGCTTTTTGTCAAAGCCTTTATCTATCTTGCGGCGGAGATATCCTATGTATACGTCGACCACGTTCGTCCCGCCTTCATAGTCGAAATTCCAGAGATTGTCTTCTATCATCTCTCGCGAGAGCACCACTCCGCGGTTGCGGATCATGTACTCGAGCAGGGCGAATTCCTTCGACGTCAGCTCGATGGTCTCTCCCGCGCGGACCACGGTCCTTGCGGCTGTATCGACCGTCAGGTCCGCTATGGAATACTCGTCGGTCTTGTTGCCGGTGTACTTACGCGCCATCACCTTTACCACGGCGCTGAGCTCGTCAAAGCTGAACGGCTTGGTAAGATAATAGTCGCCGCCGGCGCCCAGGCCGGCCACCTTGTCGGCTATGCTGTCCCTTGCGGTCAGAAAGAGCACCGGAGAAATGCAGCCCTCGGCTCTTAGCTTCTCAACTACGGTAAAGCCGTCCATCTTAGGCAGGTTCACATCGAGTATTATCACATCGTAGTCCACCGCCAGCGCGTAGTCCAGAGCTTCACGCCCGTCAAAGCAGCTGTCGACGCTGTACTTTTCATCCTTCATCGCCTCAGTGATGAGGCGGTTCATGTTTTTCTCGTCCTCTACTACCAGTATCCTCATTTTTCCCTCTCTGCGTATCGCGCAGGACTTCATCATTCAGCGGCGAGGTCGATCTCGCTCGCTCCCCTCTCCGTCTTGCAGAGGATCCTGCGGCAGGGCGGCACCGTGCCGCCCGGTCACAAAATAATTCTACCTTATAATTCTAAGAATTCAATTAGCCGGATGGTGTTTAAGAGATAGCGCAATTATTTTTCAAAAAAGATCTGTTTCTAATAATCTTCTTAATTTTGGACCCTATACTACAACCATCAGATGAAAACAGAGCACCGGCAAAATGAGCCGGAACTTAGAGGATAAACGACATCTCACAGATAAAGGAGGAAAATGAAATGACTAACAGCTTCACAACGATCTATACAATCATCACAAAGGCAGCCGCTGAGGCAGGCATCAGAGAAAACGAGAACTACAAGGTAAGGATCATCAGCAGAGACAACGACATGCTCGAGTTTGAGCTGGAGACCGAATGGACCGTTACCACCTGCTACGCAGATATGGAGTCAACACAGATCCTCGGCCTCATGACCGAAAACAAGTCCCTCGAAAGACTTCTCGACGGGACCGTCGAGGCAAGAAGAACACAGCGCACGCCTTTCAAGGCTGCTTAACAAGCCAGCATCACAGTCACGCATAATGGAAGATCCCTGCCGCAGGCAACAGCCCGGCAGGGATCTTTCGTTTACAGCATTTTCACCTTATACTCTAGGCGCGTTTTTTGCATTTCCTCCAATTTTTCCTCCAACACGTAAGCTGATTATCGGTGTCTCTTTTTATAAAGAAGGAGCTCCGGATCAGTTCCGCCTTCTCCATAGGTGCACACCAGAATGAAATCAATGTTTGCAAGTATGCCAAAGCATCTCCCTATATCAGTTTTCGGTTCAAGCTGGTTCCCAAGATATGTAGTGCTGTCATCCAGGAATTTTACATTAAGTCCGCTTGGGAGCGGATACTCAAGATTGACATACCTCCCGACGAGTGCATTTAGGCCGTCTACTTCAGGCATTCCCTCAATCTGAAGATCGTTTATTTCCCTGATAAGCTGCTTCTTGAATTCATCAAACTTTCCGTCATCGCCGAGTTCGTCATGTCTTTTCCAGTAATCCAGTGAAGGAAGCATTTCTTTCATGTATGAGCGGGCCTGCTCTTCGGTGAAACCGTCCTTTGCCATATGACCGACGCAGACATCGATAAGATCGTCCATGTCGTTGTATGTGTATGTTCCGTCAGCATAGCACCATTTGCAGTAATCCTCATTGAGCATTCCGTCTTTGTCCCTGCCTATGATCGAATCTTCAAGGGGCATGCCGCAGCATTGGCATATCAGCTGGCGAGGCGAGCCCAGCAATGTATTGATGGAAACATTGAAACATTTTGACAGAAGCTTCAGTGTCTCTGTGTTAGGAACTGTTTCGCCGTTTTCCCAGCGTGATACCGCCTGTCTTGTAACAAAGACCTTTTCTGCCAGATCATCCTGTGACAAACCGTTCTTTGATCTGAGATCATATATTATATCTTTTGTAGTCATATCAATACATCCTCCCTGTAACTCATTTTACTATGGAAAGTTTGTCAAAGCACGCAACCCCCTGTTGCTTTCTTGTTTTCTAACTATTCATTGCCAGGGATCATAATCCACTTTTATTCGCCCGGAATATCGATTCCGTATAACCACACGTGACATCCCACCGCTTTTACCCCAACAACACGGATCTGCCTGGACTTCTATGGACTTGAATGTACTTTGAACAAATGTCTTATGCGCTGTGTTTTCAAGGAAACCAGGCAAAACAAATGACTCCGGAGCTTTTGTCGGGAGCCCGATCTATGGAGCAGGTGTCCAAATTGTTATTACTGTATTCCAGTATTTTCAATAGATTCAGCGCTTAATTATGCGATTCCTCCAAAAATCGGCTTCAGTTCCTCAAACAATGATACTGTTCAGAATGTCATGCTGGACCATCTGCTGATAATAGTTGTCGATCGTCATTGAAGCGTTGTACAGCGTCGCCAGGATGTATTGCTTCACATTCCTGACTTCCTGCTGGTTCTTTTCAAGACAGTCAAGAACATACTCGATGTGGGAG
>JAFQZQ010000007.1 GCA_017405845.1 Mogibacterium sp.
AAAGACTAACTATTAAAAGTCAAGGGTAAATGCGCTGGCACCCGCCGCTGCTGTAAGGTTAGTCGAATAAGCGGAAAAGATCAGATCAGCACTTTGAAAACTGCATGACAAAAGAGCATCCATATGGATGCTGCAGGAGATATTAGAAAAAGCTAAGCGGCTGGAATGTATGCTTCGCCTGTATTTATTAGGTGAAACATGAGTCTGACGAGCTTCTTCGCAGCATGTGAAACTGCGACGTTGTAATGCTTGCCTTCGGATCGCTTTTTTGCGAGGTATTTCGCAAATGACTCATCCCATATGCAGACAAACTTCGTTGCATTGAATAATGCATAACGCAAGTAGCGGGATCCTCGCTTCTCCATATGCGCGTATGACGAGGTAAGCTGCCCCGATTGGTATGTCGATGGTGACATACCGGCATAGGCTAGTATCTTGTCAGGTGAGTTGAATCTGCTTATGTCGCCAAGCTCAGCAATGATCATCGCACCCATTCGGTAGCTTATGCCTGGGATAGTGAGTATTGGAGAACCAATGTCATCCATGATGACTTTGATGGCGCTCTCAGTTTCGTTGATCTCATCATCAATCTTTCGGATAAGGTCAATAGTATGTTTGAGCTCAAGCGACTTTGCAGGTATATGAGAACCGATAGAACTGCGGGCAGCGTTACGGATCGTTTCAGCAACATCCTTGCCATAACGACCGCCGGAGGCATCATAAAGCAGCTTCTTAAGATGGGTCATATGACAGGCTGCAACCTGCTCAGCTCCAGGAAACTCATACAGGAGAGCGTATACAGACTTCATATGAAGGCTCGGGACGAGCTTTTCCAACTCAGGGAACAAGATAGTAACAAGACGGGAAACCGACTGTTTCAACTTACCTCTTTCATGGACCTTGTCAAAACGGTATCTGGTTAATGATTTGAGCTCCTCCATATGGTATGATGTTTTCGAGTAGGGCGTAAGAGCCATACCGGAATGAAGCATCATACAAATGGTACGAGCATCGACCTTGTCTGTTTTGGTCTGTCTAAGGCTTAGACTTTTTCGGAACAGATTCGTGTGAAGCGGATTGATGAGGAATATGCGGAATTCCTTTTCGAGCAAGTAACCAAGTATGTTGTAGCCGTAATGTCCGGTGGCTTCCAGCCCTATTTTTACTTTGGACAAATCTGGAGCCACAGCTCGTACTTTCTCGAAAAGATCCTCAAATCCCTCTCTGGTGTTCTGGATGATGAATGGGGCATAAAGCTCTACACCATCAGAGTCGCTGACATAGCAGTCATGCTTGTCTTTGGCGACATCGATACCAACATAGATCATAAAAAATCTCCTTGCATTATGTATTTAACACTGTTTAGGACCACGTACTCACTGATAGCGTAACCTTGTTCTACATAAACCGTCATGCGGTATCTAACTGATCAACAACTATACAGAGAGCTGTGGTTGGAGCCTTTCTTGAACCATCAAGTGGTAGGAGGTTCGCACCAATCCACAGTGTCCCTAACAGTGTAGCATTAAGCGCAAACTAATACGTTAATGCTCGAAGATAATAATACAAGGAGATACTTATGAAACGACTGATTGCTTTACTGCTTGCCCTGACGATGCTCTTCGCGCTTGCGGGCTGCAGCACAAAAACCGAAACCGCGGACGAAGCTGCGCCTTCCGAAACCGCTTCCAACGATTCTGCCGCATCTTCCGGCACCACGCGCCTCGTTCTCGGCACATCCACAACCGGCTCCACCTACTACATTCTCGGCACCGGCTGGGCCGATGTGATGAAATCCGCGGTGCCCGGCGTTGAAATTTCCATCGAATCAACCCCCGGTGGCATCACCAACATGCAGTCCATGCGCTCCGGCGATATGGACATGGGCATGACCACCAGCTGGCTGGGCGGCGACGGCTGGGCCGGAACCTCCTGGGCTGAAGGCACAAAGTATGATAACTGCCTGTCCATGTTCCCTACGCACTCGTCCGTTTTGTACATCTTCACGCTGGCCGACAGCGGCATCAACTCCATCAAGGATCTGGAAGGAAAGGCAATCGGGACCGGCGCGCTTGGCTCCACCTCCGGCGACGCGGTGCCGCTGCTTCTCGACGCGTTCGGCATTAAAGTAAAGAGCACCGCGAACCTCTCTTCCAATGGTATCTGTGACGCGCTGAAAGACGGAACGATTGATGTCGGCTTCGGCGTGACCGGCGTTCCCGCCTCCTGGATGCTCGATCTGGAAACCTCGAAGGACATCAAGATCATTCCGCTGTCGGAAGACGAAATCAATACCGTTCTCACCGCGCAGCCATATTGGTCCTCCGGCGTGATCCCCGGCGGCGTCTATAAGAACCATGACGAGGACATCCCATGCATCACTTTCGGCAACTTCTTTATAGCCAACAAGGACCTGGACGAAGATCTCGTTTACAATCTGGTAAAGGCAACCTTTGAGAACAAGGCTGAGATTGAAAAAGTAGACAAGAACGCCGAAGGCATCGATGTCGAAAACCTCGGCTTCCTCACCATGCCGCTGCACCCCGGCGCTCAGAGATATTATGAGGAAATCGGCGTAGAAATCCCAGACAATCTCAAGCTTGATTAAACGCCAGAATACTCGGCTTATCCCCGCATAAAAAACACAAAGGGGCGTAAGGACGTGAGCCCTTACGCCCCTGTACCGGAGGAAAAACGTTATGAAAAAAATAAAAGAGCTGTTTCAAAAAAAGGAGAAGACCGTCGACGATCTCGAACTGGAAGAGGGTGGCAGCAAGAAGCGTGAGCTGACCGGCTTCTGGAAAAAATGCGTCTATGTACTCGGTATCATCGCCGTTCTGTTCCATTTTTATGTTTTGGTCATCCACCCCATTTCCTACTGGCGGCTGTATCAGATGCACATTCTGTTCGGCATTCTGCTTGTTTACGCAATTTATAAGCCGGGCAAAAAGTTCAAGGACACCGTTCCCTGGTACGATGTGCTTCTGATGCTTGCCGGAATCGGAACGGCCTTCTACTGCATCACCGCCGAGCGCGGCATGGCCTACCGGATGGGCTCCAACCCGACAACCGCCGACTTGATTGCAATCGGCATCATTCTTTTGCTGCTTCTCGAAGGCACCCGGCGCATCTACGGCATGATTCTTCCCACGGTCGCCATCGTATTTCTGCTTTACTGCCACTTTGGCAGATACTTCAGCGGCGGCCTCGGCCACAGTGGCTACAGCTTGAAAAAGACAATCAGTTACATGCTCGGCTATGAAGCTGTCTTTGGCTCTCCGATGAACGCCTCGGCGACCATGGTCTTCCTATTCATGGTGTTCGGCGCATTTTTGACCTTCTCCGGCGCAGGACCGTTCTTCATCGATCTTGCCATGTCTCTGGCGGGCGCCAAGCGCGGCGGCCCGGCAAAGGTCGCCGTTATCTCCAGTGCTCTTTTTGGCACCGTCTCCGGCAACTCCGTCGCGAACGTCGTCTCGACCGGCGCGTTTACCATCCCGCTGATGGAATCCGTCGGCTATAAGCCCAAATTTGCCGCAGCCGTCGAAGCGACCGCCTCGACCGGCGGACAGATTATGCCCCCGATTCTGGGCTCGGCAGCGTTTATTATGGCGGAGCTGATCGGCACTCCCTACTCCGAGATCATGCTCGCGTCCATCATCCCGGCACTTTTGTACTTCTTTACCGTGTTTTTGATGGTTGACATCGAAGCGGCGAAAAACAATCTCACCGGCGTTGCGAAGGAAGAGCTCCCGAAGCGCAAATATGTCCTTCAGCATCTCTACATGCTCCTGCCGCTGGTTGTTCTCACGATTGTCATGACCGTCCTCAATCAGAGCGCCATCCGCGCCGCCTCCTGGGGCATTTTGTCGTGCATCATTGTCTACATCATCAAAAACCGGAAGCTCAGCCTCAAGGAAATCCTGGACGCGATGGCAGACGGCGCTAAATCCGCCTGCGGCATGATCTGCGCCTGCGGCACAGCCGGTATCGTTATCGGTGTCTTGAATATGACGGGTGCCGGTATCAAATTTGCCAGCTTCGTCGTCGAGGTTGCAAACGGCCACCTTTTGGTCGCGCTGATTTTGACGATGCTCGCCTCGTTGATCCTCGGCATGGGTCTTCCAACCTCCGCTTCCTACATCATCTGCGCTGCTGTGGCGGCTCCGGCGCTCATCGACATGGGTCTTACCGCCATGCAGGCACACATGTTCGTGTTCTATTTTGCCTGCATTTCGGCCATTACGCCGCCCGTCGCCATGGCTGCCTACGCCGGCGCGACAATTTCCGGCTCGAAGCCTATGGAAGTCGGCTTTACGGCCTGCAAGCTCGGTATCTGCGCATTCATCGTTCCGTTTATGTTCTGCTTTGTGCCGACGCTTCTCTGGAAGGGTGCGGCCGGCGACATCATTGTTACAATTATCACTGCGCTGATCGGAGCGACAATGCTCTCGTATGGTCTGCAGCGTTATGCCGGCTGCTTCAGCCTGCCGCTCGGGATTATCCCCTCGTGCATTCTGATCACTTCAGCGCTTCTGATGATTATCCCAGGAACGGTTACGGATTTGATCGGTGTTGCCTGCGCTTGCGTCGTTTTGATTCCGCTTTTCCTGAAAAAGCGGCACATGCAGAAGAAGGCAATGTAACACGGAAAAGCAAAGGGCCGTTTATGTCCTTTGCTTTTTTTTCCTGCCTGCGTGAGTTTTTAGTTGCCGTCTTCGTGAAAATATGTTAGGATGATATGAACAATATTGAAAATCAGCGGATATTTGTGCGCAGAGAAGTACGCATTTTGAAGCAGCACAGGATGTCCAGAAAGAGTTGCTATGGTTTTACAAAAGAATGGGTTACCCCTATATTATCAGGTTGAAAACTACATGCGAGACAAAATTGTCAAAGGAGAGTGGCCGGGCGGCACGCAGATACCGACCGAGGTTCAACTGATGGAGCTGTTCGGCGTCAGCCGGGCGACGCTTCGTCAGGCCATCTCTGATTTGTGCAATGACGGCTTCCTGAACCGCGTCCAGGGAAAGGGCACTTTTGTCACAGAGAATTCCGGCTATGGAAACGACCCGACGGAGATCTGGGAGCATAACCTCCCCGGAACCTCGCACCGGATTCTCTCCTGCGTGGAGAAAGACGGATTGACAAAGAAAAGCGCCCTTCTAAAGATGGACGCATCGGAGACATTTACCGTCTTTTCGTATCTGCATTGCGTCAAAGACCGCAACGACGAACCATACAACCTCTGTGTGAGTTATTTTCCGAAGAGCCGGTTTCCCCAAATTGAAAAGCATCTTTTTGCGGACACCGTTTATGCGATACTTCGTGACATTTATTATGTAACGATCGCCTATGCGGAATCGGAATTTCGCATTGTCAACCTGTCCAAGGAAAAAGCGGATTATCTCGGCGTAAAAACAAACTCCCCGTGCATCCGGATTGAAAAGGTCTATTACGACAGACTGAACCAGCCTATCTTCTGCACGGATATGTATGCCCACCCAGCAAACAGCACGCTTCGCATCCGCACGGAATTCCACTAAAATAATTCCGGGCTGGAGTTATGGCAGGCATAGACAGCGGCAGAGGGAACGTGATGATGCCAGATAATCGCAGATTAAATGATGGGATTTACAGCGAGCGCTCTTTTGCGCAAATCCTCCCCTGTAACCCCTCCTATACGACTACCAGTTACTGACCGAAGAAGAAAACACTATATAGCATAATATAATTATAATAATCGCAATATCCTGACGTATGGCGCTCAAGTCGAAATGACCTGAGCGCTTTTTTCATGTCCGGATTTTCGGGAAGGGAGCACTTTATGACGAAAGACAAAGACAACAAACCAAACGACGACGTGATCATCCTCGCATTCATGATGATCTAACTCAGCGAAAGGAGAAAGATGCAATGACAGACAACAAGATTATCGGCGCGTTCAAGCGCCTGCTGACCATGACACTTGCCCTTGTCATGGTACTCGGATCAGCGATGCCGCTGGTGACGCAGGAAGTTTCGGCATTCAACGGTAAAGTGGGCAGCAAATACACGGTCCACTGGTACAAGGAGCTGCACTATGGACCGGGAGAAGGTGGCTACAGCAATGCAGCCAAGTGCGATCTCGGAGATGATCTCGGAAGCCGCTTTTCCATCTGCGTGCAGCCGAATAAAAACTCCCCTGTATGGTCAGGAGATCAGACCAGGACCGTGCAGGTAGATAAGGTGGTCACGGATGCAACCGACACAGGTAAGTGGAACACACTCAGGAATATCGTGTACTACTCCCCATCGTATCCGGGCTTCAAGAAGAACATTGAGGGAATAAAGCAGTTCTACTACGGTGATGAGGCAAAGGATTATGGTGTAGCCATCTGGCTCTTGCATATGTATATGCCGGAAGACCTAACGATATGGCGACCTGGGGCGGCACTCACGCTTCAGCATGCGGAGATGTGTGGACAAGAGCGAAGGCTCTCGCGAATGCACTCTACGATACAAACGCAGACTTCGATGAAGCAGTTCCTGAAAGCTTCAAGATTTTTATCTGCTATATGGACGGAGTGCAGGACATGGTAGTCGGATATCTGGAGGCTCCTGGACATCTCAACATGAAGAAAGTCTCAAACAGGACTTCGATCACGGACGGTAATAGCTGCTATTCACTTGAAGGAGCACAGTATACCGCTTATGACAAGAATGGTTCTGCAGCAGGTACCCTGACACTGAATGCCAATGGAGAGAGCAACACCATCGATCTGATGGAAGGCACATATACTGTCAGGGAGACATATGCACCCCCGGGGTATGCTAAGGATCCTGAGACATACACTGTGAAGATCGTATCTGAGGAAACAACGACCTTTACAGCCAAGGACGAACCGATCACCGATCTGGTGGAACTGCTTCTCACTAAGAATCCTGTAGGATATCCGCATGATCATGGTGAGGGAGACGCCACTCTGAAAGGAGCTGTATATAAGTTCAGCTACTATATAAAAGGTATAAGAGTATCTTTACAACAATAACAGGATACTCAACGTCACTAGCTATTTTAGGCTTATAAGGGAAATAAGACTGTATATGACCCTAAACGACCAAATACAGAAGATACTGATCGTGTTTAATAAGGATGTTGCTGACAGCGAGTGGTATGGCTGCAGCGAAGGAGCTACAACAGGATATATGAAAGTGAAAACACAGGATATCCCTAAGAAGTTCATGCCTTATACTAAACATGACTATAGGATCATAACTGCGTGATAATAAGCGAATTTGGGTACAACGTTTATACGCTTCTGAGTTCTTCGAGCCCCATGTCCTCCGTCAGAAACGACTGTTGAAATATACAGTCGTTTTTATTGTCTTGTTATCAGTAATATACTAGTATCTAATGAAATTCTTTAAGGAATATGCACCAAGTGACTGGGCTGACTGACTTTTAACAGAGGGCACTTACTAGGATTAAGGGGCAAACTTCTTGGATACACTTTGGATACACCGAATGAGAAAGCCCCTTTTTGGGTTAGACTGTTGACCTTTTTTACAAGTCGCATGGGTTTCACAATGATGATTGTGGGGCATCCTATTATAGATGTTATGGCTGCCCTAATCGTCGAAAAACAGTCAGAAGGAATATTGTATATAACAGGTTTTTGGATACACTTTTGGATACACCGTGTGAGGGACGTCTCTCCTTCCTTGAAATTTCAACGGTTTCAGAATTGCAAATTTGTTCGACTCCCCCCATCAGCTCCAAGACAAGGGCTTCCGGTTATTTTCCCGGAAGCCCTTGATTTTACAGGGGTTGAGGCAGTTGATGCTGAAAACGGCAAACGCCGCTGAACGCCATATAACGCCGCACAGAACCAAAAATGTGTGGGATAAGCCGTGGGATGACACATAACGAAAACGGTAAACCTGGCTTGCAACTGAGAGCTGTCTTTTTTACAATTTAGAAACATTATGACCTAGTCGAACAATATAGGTCGATTCCATGCGGGGAAGTTCCCCGCTTATTTTTATGTAAGAAAGGAGAACAGTGGTGCTTTAGCACCATCAAAACAAGAAAAATGAAAGCAACAAACTATTTGACAGAGAGATCGCATATCTCAAGTGAAGTCCGGTTCTATACGATAGCGGATCTTACGAAGATGCTCGGCTGGAGCCACAACACAGTTGAGAAGCTGTTCAACGATCCAATGTTCCCTGCCTCCAACTTCGGCAGAAACAAAGTGGTAGAGGCACATGCGCTTATCGAGTACTTCTCAAAAAGACACGACAAAGAAAATGAATACTACTGGAGATAGGAGGATAGCATAGGATGTCATTCGAAACATATGATAAAAGCTGCTTTGATATAGAAACAGGCTCGTTAAGAAATACCACATCAGGAAAAATAGAATACAGGTTTTCATATACGAATGAAGACGGTATGCCAAGGAGGAAGTCAGTCACGGGGGATAATATAGATGAATGTATCGAGCGAGCCGAGAACTTCATACAGAGTATCGAACTTGCCAAATACGAAATGGATCCGGATATATCCATGAGTGAGATCCTGCGAAGAGTTTACCTGACGGATTATGAACTGGGATATGTCAGGGAACAGGGGTATTGCAGAAACCTCTCAAATCTCAAGATCCTGGAGAAGTCCAACATTGCAAGAATACCGATCAGAGCAGTGACGAAGTCTGATGTGCGATCGTATCTGCTGTCGCTGTCAAAATACTCCGAGAGCATGGTAATCAAATTCTATATGCAGATCAAACTGGCGTTTTCCATAGCAGAAATGGATCAAATTATTGATCACAATTTCATGAAACACAGGGATATGAAATGTCCTAAGATCGGGAAGCCGGAGAGGAAAGTTCCTGCGCTGACACCGGAACAGCAAAAGCTGTTCGTAGAATATCTTGAAAACACGCAACCTAAGGGAGGCAACGATTACCGAATACAGCTGATGATCGAGTTGTATAGCGGCATGAGGATGGGCGAGATAAATGCTCTTAGGAGGGAGGATATTGATTTCAGCCAGAACGTGGTGCATGTCAGAAGGACTGTATCAAGAGGGTTAGACTATCGGGAGTTCATCAGTGAAAACACAAAGACTGATGCCGGGATGAGAGATGTTCCCATAAGTATGAAACTGAAACCCTACCTTCAGGAAGCACTTGCCAGACAGAAAGACAACAGGGACAGGCTCATATTCTTTGATTACAGAAAAAACTCGATTATAAGCACATCACAAGTAAACAACTATTACGGAAGAGTATGTGAGTCTATAGGAATTCCCATATTCGGACAGCATGCGTTGAGACATACCTTCGCGACAAGATGCATTGAATCAGGCATTCCGCCTGTAGTGCTGAAAAATTGGCTTGGTCATACGAATATACATGTCACACTGGATACCTACACAGATGTATTCAATGGCATGAACAATAAAGCGGTACACAATCTTGATATGTATCTTGAAAACCTATAGAAGTCATCACCCTGCAGAATTCAGATAGTCGAGAGTTAGATGGTTAGTGACAATTATGTCACTATGTGGCATAATAATGTCACTTCAGAAAGCGAGGAAAAGATATGAACTTAGGAAAAGAAACAGAGACGCTTGAATTTAAGAAAACAACTGGAGAAAAGAAAGAGGCAATGATTTCAATTTCATCTATTCTGAATAAGCATGGAATCGGAACCATATATTTTGGAGTGAAACCTAATGGAGATGTCTGTGGTCAGGATGTGTCAGAATCGTCTCTCAGAGATGTGTCAAGGTTAATATATGAGAGCATACGACCTCAAATATATCCTGTTATTGAAGAAGTAATTTTAGAGGATAAGCATCTAATCAGAGTAGAGTTCAACGGTAACAATACACCATATTCTGCATCGGGGAGATACTATCTAAGAACTGCTGATGAGGATCGCGAGGTCACACCAGAAGAGTTGCGGAATTTTTTCATTTCAAACGAATATCGTGAAAAATGGGAGAAGGAGCCATCTGATGCTTCAATAAAACAGGTTGACAAAAATGCTGTTCGATCGTTTTGGCAAAGGGCCATTTCTTCGGGAAGAATACCGGATGGAAGATATACTTGCCCAGCCATTCTAAAAAGATATGGTCTTGTCAACGGGGAAAACCTTAACAACGCAGGAGAGTATCTTTTTGGAAATACACGCCCCGTCACGTTGAAAACCGCAATATTTGCCACGGATGAAAAGCTTACTTTTCTCGATATGAGGCTATTTGAGGACAACATTTATAACCTTCTTGGAGCGGCCGAGGATTACATATTGAGAAATATCCGTTGGAGAAGTGAGTTTGTCGGATCTGAGAGAACTGAGATACCGGAGATCCCGATAGCTGTCATCAGAGAGGTGTTGGCAAACAGCTTTGCTCATGCAGTCTACAGCGACAGGACGAATCACGAGATATGTATTCATCCCGGCATGATCACGATCTATAGTCCCGGTGAATACGCCAGCGATCACAAGCCTGAGGATTACATGAAAGGCAATTATGAATCCGTTATTCGAAATGCCACGATTGCCAAAATCCTTTATCTCAACAAGTCGATAGAGCAGTTTGGGAGCGGATTCAAGCGTATCAACAGCTTATGCAAAGATGCCGGTATCAGGTTTTCCTATGAGAGTGATAAGGCTGGTTTCAAGTTTATTCTGTATAGGCCACAGATCCAAAGTGACATTTCAAGCGTCACTTTGGATGTCACTTTGAGCGGAACAGAAATGGCCGTCCTTGCTATATTAAGGCAAAAGCCAGACTCTTCCAGAAGCGAAATCGCTGAAAGAATATCCAAAACTGTTAGGACGGTACAGCGGGCGTTGGACTCCTTGAGGGATAAAGGCTATATCCGGCGCGTAGGGTCTAAGCAGGAACCAAAATGGGAGATACTAAAATAAAGACTGGGAGTTTATAGATGAACATTGAAGCGTATGATTTGGATTCTCTCAGAAAAATAATACGGGAATTGCAAGCGGAGAACGACGGCCTTAAAGCGCAGTTGAGACAAGTCGGGGCGGCATATAATGAGCAGGATCATTTTTCAGATACTATAGAAGAATACGAAAACTATGATCCTGACCAGGGTGCAAGAATTTATAGGCCATTTATTACAAGAGAGCATGCCCAAGCTTTCTTCAAGATGTTCTGGGGTCGTCAGGATGTTTATGCAAGAAGAGGTCGTAAGGGAGGATATTTCCCTCAATGCGCTAACAGATGGAATAATATCTGCCCAAAACAAAAAGGTGAAAAACAATTCTGCGATGAGTGTGAATTCAATCAGTGGATTAGGCTCACACCGGAAACTGTTATGCAGCACTTGATCGGTTACAAGGAAGATGGCACAGATGTTATTGGCGTGTATCCACTGTTCCCTGATGGCACTTGCAGATTTCTTGTGTTTGACTTTGATAATCATGTTAAGGGGGCAGATTTTACCGATTATGCGAATGATGACGACGCATGGCACGAGGAGGTGGATGCTCTTAGACTGATGTGTGAGGTGAGCGGTGTGACACCTTTGGTGGAGCGATCACGTTCAGGCAGAGGAGCCCATGTGTGGATATTCTTTGATAGGCCTGTTCAGGCATCACTTGCAAGAAACTTCGGCTTCATGCTTTTGGATAAAGGGGCTACATCAGTAAATATGAAATCATTTCATTACTACGACCGGATGTATCCAGCGCAGGATGCTGCAAGCAAGCTTGGTAACTTGATAGCGCTGCCGCTTCATGGGCAGGCCCTGAATGGCGGTAACAGTGCATTTGTTGATAAGAACTGGAATGCTTATCCTGATCAATGGGATGTTCTTGTTAACCGGACGCCGAGATACTCACAAAGGGATTTAGAACAACTCATGATCAAATGGCAGAGCGAGCAACAACCTGCTTCATCGAACTCGGCAGATTTATTGTCAATTTCGAGGCCAAAGCCTTGGAGAAGGAATGATCATTTCTCAAAAAAAGATGTAATCGGAAAACTGCACATCGTACTTGCTGATGGGGTCTATGTTGATGCGTTGAATCTTATGCCGCGACTGCAGAATCAGATAAGATGCATGACTGCTTTAGATAACCCCAAGTATTTTCAGAATAAGAGGCTTGGATTTTCGAATTATTATAACTTCAGCGCTTTGTATTTAGGCAAGGATATAGATGGTTACATCAGAATGCCAAGAGGACTGCTTGAGAAGCTGGAGACAGAATGTGACAGGGCAGATATTTCATATGATGTAACTGACAAGAGAGAAAAGGGCAGGCCTATTAGAGTTAAATTTAAGGGGACTCTTAAGCAGCAACAGGATCTGGCTGCTCAAAAAATGTTGGAATTTGACAATGGTGTTTTGAGCGCTGCAACAGCATTCGGTAAAACTGTGGTCTGCAGTTACCTCATTGCCGAAAGAAAGGTCAATTGTCTTATCCTGCTACAGAGCAAAGACCTTCTCGAACAATGGATTGAGGAACTGAACAGGTTTCTGGATATCGATGAGGAACCGCCAGAGTATATGACTAAGACCGGAAGAGTAAAAAAGAGAAAGGGTGTAATAGGCGTCTTGCATGGATCAAAAAAAGCGCTTACAGGTATTGTTGACGTTGCGATGGTTGGATCTGTATATGCAAAAGGCGAATTCATTGAAATGATCAATTCATACGGAATGGTCATTATGGATGAATGTCATCATGCCGCCGCTACACAGGCGATTGAAGTGTTGCAGAAGGTGAACGCAAGGTACGTATATGGTGTATCTGCCACCCTGAAGAGAAGTGATGAGCTTGAGAAAATGATACCGATGATCATTGGTCCAATGCGCCACAGTTACACCTCAAAACAGCGCGCAATCGCCCAGGGTATCGGGCACTATGTATTCCCGAGATATACAAGGACTATAGATACATTTGAAAGCAGAGGAGATATACACCAAGCCTACACGCTTATAAGCAAAAGCACCGATCGCAATCAGATGATAATTGCAGATACGAAAGAATGCATAGATACCGGTAAGACACCGGTGATTCTCACACGGTTCAAGGAACACGCAAAGTATTTGTACGATAACTTGAAAAATGAAACGGATCATGTATTCCTGATGTATGGTGACAATACTGATAAGGAGAACAGTGAAATAAGGAATCAACTGAGAAGGATTCAGGCTGATGAATCGATGATATTGATTGCAACCGGAAAGAAAATAGGTGAGGGGTTCGACCTGCCTCGACTGGATACTCTGATGCTTGCGGCTCCTGTTTCATCATCAGGATTGTTGGAGCAATATGTCGGCAGACTTAACCGGGATTATGAAGGAAAAAAGGAAGTTGTCGTTTACGATTATATCGATTCCCATATCAGAGTGTTTAACAATATGTATGCTAAAAGACTGAGCACTTATAGGAAGATCGGTTTCAGCGTAATCGGTTGGGCAACACAGGAGAAACAGCAAGCCAATGCAATCTACGATGCTGGAAATTATACTGATACTTTTGAGAGAGATCTTGTCGAATCAAATAATATGATCATCATTTCCAGCCCGGAACTACTACGTGAAAAGGTTGACCGTTTTTTATACATTGTGCGTAGCCGTCAGGAAGCCGGCGTCAAAGTCACTATCATCACAACTGATCCTGACCATGTTCTGAACAGTTCATCTGGATACTATATGGAACTCATTAGATCTATGTCAGACAATGGAATGAATATCATTTTAAAAGATGAAGTACTGGAACACTTTGCGATCATTGACGATGATATAGTGTGGCATGGTGGTGTTAACCTGCTGGGCTCTGATGATATCTGGGACAATCTTATACGTATAAAAGCACCTATTGTTGCGGCAGAATTAATGGAACTTTCACTAGGCGATGACAAATGGGCAACTTGGAAATACGAGTGAACCAGTTAAATGTCAAGGAGAGCTTGGGATCATTATTGAGAAACACGCGAGCGTCGAACTTCGACTCTCCTAATGAGCTGGAGAAACTTGAGGAGATCTTTTATCGAGATTACGCAAATAGTTGCTGCGAATGAGATTTTTGATGAAATGAATGGGTTGATAGAAACTTCACAGGCTGAAAGCTAGTGATTACATGAGGTTCAAAATCACGAATCTCGTCATCAGCTCCAAAAAATGGCTTCGAATTGGTTTTCGAAGTCATTTTGTTATGACGATTTTCGTTGAAATTCCAACATTTTTAGCCAATGACCATTTCGCCGCATAAAGCGAAAAAAAGCCAATAAACGCCGGAAATCGCCGTTCGAAGGAGGTTTTTTGTGGGGTGTCTCGTGGTATATGAGGAGAGTCGAAGCTGCAACTTCGACTCTCGCGCACTTCACGAGAGTCATCCCATTCGAGGAGGCTTTGAATGAGATGCGAAGGAGGAGCCTCAATTCTCATAACGGCTCTGTATTATTACGAGAGATATGATTGACACCCCAGATTATTGATTGTATAGTGATAAAAAACATAGGAGGACTAACGGAGTGATCAGCAGATAATTTGTAACACGATCAATAATACTGACATTGTTATCAGTGATGTTTTTTCGTGTTTCCGATTATCTGTGCAGGCAGCTCCTATTTTTGTGGTCTGAGGACCAAATGGTTTGATACACTGCGGTCAAATCAAAACGGAACATGAAACATGCACAGCTATTTCGGAAACGGAATAGCTTTTTTAATAACATCACGATAAACACTCACAAGTAATGGAGGTGTTTATATGCTGCAAATAAACAATTTGAGAATAATACATGATAAAGATTACCGGACCCTGATAGACGGGCTGACCTTTGCTGTGAACCCGGGAGATAAGATAGTCGTTATAGGAGAAGAGGGCGACGGAAAATCAACATTGCTCAAGTGGATCATTGATCCCGGTCTGATAGAACCCTATGCTGAAGCAAGCGGAACAATAATTGCCCCGGGTGAAAAGGTCGCGTATCTTCCACAGGAACTCCCCATTGAGTCAAGAGGGTTGACTATATTCGAATTCATGTCAGCCGAAGACCAATTCGTGGAGATGAATCCTGCAGAAATCGCAAGGATAGCCAGAGAGGTAGGACTAGATCCCGATATGCTCTATTCTGATCAGATCATGGGAACGCTTTCAGGTGGGGAGAAGGTCAAAGTGCAGTTTGCCAGGCTGCTTGCGTCAAGACCGTCCATACTTCTGCTGGACGAACCGTCAAATGATATCGATGTAGAAACGCTGGAATGGCTCGAGTCGTTTATCAACCGATCGAAGATGGGTATACTCTTCGTTTCGCATGATGAAACTTTGATCGAGAACACCGCAAACAGGGTCATACATATTGAACAGCTGGATCACAAGAGCGTGCCAAGGCACACGGTCGCCAACATGCCTTACAGGCGGTATGTTGCAGAACGTTTGCATGGCTTTGAACTGCAGGAAGCACAGGCTAAGATGGAAAAGCGGCATCAACGTATCGCAGAGGAAAAGTGGCGGAAGATCTATCAGAGGGTGGAGCATGAGCAGAATGTAATAACACGTGCTGATCCGTCAGGCGGCAGGCTTCTTAAAAAGAAGATGCATGCGGTGAAATCGCAGGGAAGGCGTCTGGAGAAACAGAAGGAGAACCGGACAGAAATACCACACTATGAGTTCGAGATAAATCTGATGTTTGATTATGAGACAAGTATCCCAAGGACAAAGGCCCTCCTGACTCTTGCGATACCTGAGCTGAGTATCGCTGAAAATGGTGAAAGACGGGTATTGTCCAGAAATATCAGGCTGGATATCCGGGGCAGTGAAAAGGTTTGCATTACCGGTAAGAATGGTGCCGGTAAAACTACACTGATGCGGTGCATCAGGGATGAGCTGGAAAAGCGCGAAGATAGTTCTTTTGCGTATATGCCTCAAAATTATGAAGAGATGCTGGATCCGGACATTACTCCTGTTGAGTTCCTGACGAAAGACGGCAGTAAGGAGGAAAACGTCATTATCAATAACAGACTGGCATCTCTAAGGTTTACGCCGGAAGATATGACAAGGAAGATCAAAGAACTCTCCGGAGGACAAAAGGGCAAACTCCTTCTGCTTTCATTGACACTATCAGATGCTGATATCCTGCTTCTCGATGAGCCGACGCGCAATTTTTCCCCTTTATCAGGGCCGGTGATCAGAAAGATGCTTGCAGGTTTCAGCGGCGCGATAATAAGTGTTTCACATGACAGAAAATATATTGATGAAGTCCCTGACAAGATTTACGAATTGACTCGGGATTGCCTAAGACTGCTGAAATGACAGCCAAATATTATACGGAGGTACAAGATGCGAGTTACATACAAAAACCCAGGGTTTGAGCATTCAATCGATAGCATTATGCTGTTTCAGACAGATGATACAGCACCGAATCAGGCGGATGCTTTACCGTATTTCTATCCTCAGGTCGATGCGGATCTATTAAGGTGCAAGCCGCTCAACGAGAGGAAAGAATATCTTGTGGATGTTCTTTCGGATGTTTACTCTGAACTGGAACCGGAGTTGAACAGGAAAGTTCTGCTATATAATGACCACTTCAATAAATATGAAGGGCAAATCAATGATGCTCTGACAGACGCGTTTGAGATCGATGTAAGGGGTATATTCAATGATCTGGTAGGCAATATCTGTCTGAACCCTGTATGCCCGAGGTTTCTTCTTGAAAGATATTTCGATGTTTTTTGCAGGAACAGCGAGAGAGGTGCGCTGGGGATAACTATTCATGAAGTGATCCACTATATATGGTTCTATGTTTGGAACCAGACGTTTGGTGATAGCTATGATGAATATGACCAGCCTACGATGAAGTGGATCCTGAGCGAGATGGTCGTTGAAAGCATAATGAGGGATGAACGGCTAAGCACGATAAACCCGTGTTTCCCAAGCTGCGTGTACAGTTATTTTCAGGACATGATGATTGGCGGGAAATGTATGCTTGATACTCTCGAAGAATTGTATCAGAGGAATAGAATGAGAGACTTCATGGCAAAGTCATATGAGTATTGCCTTGACCATGAGGTAGAAATCAGAAGCCATATAGAAGAGGCGCTTAAGGAATTCTAACATTTCCAAGAAATAAGAGACGAAGTAAACATCCGACCAATTGAACCACTGGTCGGATGCTTATTTTATAATCACCTGAAGTTAGGTCTGGTATCGCTGTTGATTATGTATCACTCAGTATCAAACGAGAGCTTTGCCAGCTGTTCTTCCTGGTCTCTGGCGACGTATATGACTGCGATGACATATACGCACTTACTACCTTCATCGATCCAAAAATAGATATAATAATTTTTTACTCTCGTTTTGCGAATGCCCTGGCTTCCCCACGGATGTTCATCGATTGTCTTGATGCGGTAAGGTTCATCAGAAAGAGATTGGATAGATTGCCGCAGCAAGTTCAACATATTTCTGGCGGTGTCGGGGGCGAGCAGTTCAAATGCAATATATTCTTTGATCGCTGTCAGGTGAGACTTTGCTTGTCTGACTACTTTGACTTTATATTTTGTCATTATAAACCTTCCGTAAGCTCATCAAAGACTTCATCTACATTTTGGGCGTCATCAGCCTTAGCCTGTTCGAGCCCAACGGCCATCATTTTATTGAATTCCTTGTCGGACATTAGATCCCTTGATGGTACAGCTCTCGGGATCGTCAGCGGAAATGGTATGCCGTTGTGAAGGATTATTTGTCTGTAGAACATATCTATTGCAACTGAGCGGGGGATCCCCATCTTTGCAAGTATCGCTTCGGCATCAGTTTTGACACTCTGCTGGATTCTGGCATTTACATTCGCGGTCTTGTTTACTGACATATGATTCACCACTTTCGAGATTGCATAATTTGTATTACAATTTGATTATATGCTATTGTGCATCGATTCGCAATACAAATGATAACATCAAAAGATGGCAAATGGAGAAATACGCGAGAGTCGAACTTCGACTCTCCTAATGTGCTGGAGAAACTTGAGGAGAGATTACATCGCGATTTCGCAAAAGTCGCAAATGAATGAGGCTTTTGATGAAATAAATGGGTTGATACTTTTTCTACAAGCTGCAGCCCAGTAATTGCAAGGGGTTCAAAAACACGAATCTCGTCATCAGCTCCAAGAATTGGCCCCGGAAGGCAACTTCCGGGGCCTTTGCTATTGCTGGATTTCGTTGAAATTTCAACGTGTTCAGCATTTAGCCTTCCCGCCGCACAACGCCGGAAAACGCTGCACAAACCCACAAGACTGGAGGAATTTCGGGGGATGCACTGGGGGTACATCTCCATAGGTGAAGTTATATTTCCCTGAAATCAAAATCCAGTGTTTTCAACGGGTACAGGCTGCACTTCGAATACGGTATGAAACTCCAGAACCGCACCCACGTTTTTCTTTCTTCTAATGGGACGCCATCTATTTTTTTCTACCCTCCGAGATAAAACTGCCATTTTCATGAAAAAGCATCCAGCAGATGTGGGATATTTCTCCACGGTTATACCGGACAGGAGGAAAGACTGATGGCAGTGACAAAGATATGGCCGATCAAGAACAGTTTCGCTGCGCCGATCATTTATGTGCAGAACAGTGAGAAGACTCTTAATCCGAACGCAGGCATGTCGGAGGAATCCCTGCAGGCACTTGAGGACGTCATCGAGTATGCGGCCAACGAAGACAAGACCGAGATGAAGTACTATGTCAGCACGATCAACTGCAACAAGAGATGTGCCAGGGATGAATTCGCCATGGTCAAGAAGAGATTCGGCAAGGAAGGCGGTATCGTAGCATTCCATGCCTATCAGAGCTTTGCTCCGGGTGAGGTCAATCCGTCTGAAGCACACAGCATCGGTGTTGAACTGGCGAGGAGGTTATGGGGAGACAGGTTCCAGATCGTTGTCGCAACTCATGTAAATACAGCTGCGGTCCATAATCATCTGGTCATCAATTCGATCTCCTTCAAAGACGGCAAACGATTCCACGGCTGCAGGGAGACGACAGGTATGCTGAGAGAAATGTCTGACCGCATTTGTCAGGAGCACGGGCTGTCCGTGATAAAGAATCCTAAGGGACAGCGAGTGAATACTTATCTGTATAAGATGGAGCGGGCAGGGATGCCGACCAGATACAATGTCGCACGGAAATCTATCGATGAAGCGATCGCGCTCAGCCTTACGATCGAGGAGTTCAAGGCGGAGCTCAGAAGCCGCGGATACAGCTATCGCTTTGATCCGCAGCGTAAGTACTGGACAATAACACCACCGTGCTGGAAGAAGCCGATCAGGATCCATCAGCTCGGAGAGAACTACACCCGTGAGAGCATAGAGCGTCGGATTTACGAGAACGATCCGTCAGTCAGGACGGAGAGAGTTAGGCAGCAGTACCACAGATCGAATCACTACAATCTGCGAAGACGCATCGACCGCATCATGGGACGAAGTGGACTTGAGAAGCTTTATCTCAGGTACTGTTATGAACTTGGATATCTGCCGAAGTATCAGCAGAATCCGACCAAACTCCACATACTGCTGAAGGAAGACCTGCTGAAGTGTGATCAGTACTCGGAACAGGCGAAGCTCCTGTCAAAGTACCATGTAAACACCGATGAAGATCTTTCTCAGCTTATGGTGATGCTAGAGGATAAGATGCAGTCCGTATCCGAAGAGAGAGATGAGATGCGCAAGGTAACCAGACGGAATATCCCCATTGCTCAGATAGATGCTGCCAGAGACAAAGTGACTGAACTGACTGCTGAACTCAGGAAGGAACTCAAGGTGTGTTCGCAGGTGCAGGAGCGCTCTGATCATGTCAGGGAAAACCTTGAGATTATTGACAGAGACCGACAGCGTGAAAAAGCGAGGTAGTACCCTGCAAAAAGTGTGCCTTTTCGGGGCCATTTTGCTCAAAAAAGCCTGGTGACGACCAGAAAAAAACGAGGGTGTTTTTAAAAAAGGATATACGGGTCGATGAGAAAAAAACATAAGACAAAAAAGCTGGTGACGACCAGAAAAAAGCAAGGAGGTCCATGTGGCAAAAAGAGGGTTAAGAGAAGAGCGTGAGACGATCATTCGATTCGATGAAACCGATGAACCTGTGATCATTTACACATTCAACGCTGACCTGAAGAGAAGACTGAAGGACTTTGCAAGGAAATACCCTGACTTATGCAGAAAGACCGTTGAGGATAAAGAATATGGCGGCATGACATATGAGCTTGAAAAGTCCAGACTTCAGATCAGGTTTACGGCACCATACAGCAAGGAGCGTAGAAAAACAGCCGGAGAATCTGTAAGAAAGAACAGGACATCAATAGGTAAAGACAAATAAGGAGTATGACTCCCAATTATTATGATTATTGCAGAAGGGAGATGATTGAATGAATCCGGGAGGAGATGCAGCAGAACAGGTCGTGAGGTTGTCACTAGAAGGAGTGGAAGTCGCGGCTAGTTGGCGGAGGCCTTGCCGGTATGCAGGCCGCTATAACATCTGCTGAACTGGGACATGATGTAACACTGTATGAAGCATCAGGGAAACTTGGCGGACAGTGGTTACTGGCAGCAGTACCTCCACACAAAGAAAGGTTCAATACTCAGACATACTGGATGACAAGAGAATTAGACAGCAAAGGAGTGAAGGTACTTCTTAATACAGCTTTTGATGAAGAAACAGCAGCCTCTGAGAAGTACGACGCTGTCATCGTTGCAACGGGTTCAAGACCTGTGAAGCCTCCAATCCCGGGAATAGATCTGCCGAACGTCGTACAGGCGCATGATGTGCTGAGAATGGATGTTAAGCTTGCACGTGGCGAGAATATCGTAGTGATCGGCGGAGGCTCTGTAGGAAGTGAAACAGCAGCATACCTTGCAGCACACTGCAATCAGGTAACCATTCTTGAAATGGTAGATACTATTGCGGCTGATAATGGAATGAAACGTGCGCAGCTGATGGCAACACTCCAGCAACTCCATGTCAATGCAGTGACGGGAGCAAAGGTCACTTCTACAGTCATCGACTATCTCTGTGGAGAAAACGTGGCTTTCTCCCTCGGTCGAACCATCAGGCAATGATACTGTAAGTGTTGCTACGCCATCATAGAGGCTGAGGTGCTGTATCAGGTCATCCCTAATGGCGCCGTCCATTTTGAGGACTAACCGGCCCGGGTCGAGAGGTCTGTGAAAATAATCATTCTGCACATCTGTAGCGAACTGAACTCGGAATGAAGAATTGCATGGCACAATCTTTGTTAACCGTCGAACGAAGGTGCCTGCGGTTTACCGCTTACGTATCAAACGTTGAAAATGGGCATCTGATACGGAAGTTCGTAAGGGTACAGAGAGAAAAACTTCCGTCCTAAACGCTGAAAACGGGCATCTTATACGGAAGTTCGTAAGGGTACAGAGAGAGAAACTTCCGTCCCAAACGTCGGAAACAGGCATCCGGGACGGAAGTCAGGGATCGAAGAATTCATATCGGCGCCGCGAAGCGGTCGCAGACCCGTGATCTCCGTCGCTGAGCTCCTCCAGTAACAGCTCCACTGAAGAGGACTGGTTCAGGTCTAACCAGTCCTTTTTTCGTGAGTCCCATTATGAAAGTCATGGTTGAATGAGTATACGATTATAAGAACCAATGAAATGAATGCCGGGTATCCGGTGAAGACGGCCATCCAGCTCCAGTGGTTCAGTGCCCATATCTGGACTATGCTCCATACTCCCAAACCGACAGCACCGGCAATGACAGCACAAAGCAAAATAATCACCGTGTATTTGGCCTTTTCCGTCCAATCCTGCCTGTCTATCCAATTCCAAAGATATTTCATTTGCCTCCGGCTCCTTTCTTTTGATGTCTACAGGGTACGTGAGCAAAGTAAAAGGAAAAAGCATGTACATGTAAAAAATGTGTAAACAGAGGAACTTTACATACTTTTTACATTAGGCTGCATTCCCGTTTTACATTCAGTCTGTAATATGAAGCCGGTCAAATAAATTAGAAATGAAAGGAAAATGTAAAATAAGATATGGACATATTTGATATTCTGACAATGGTCGGCGGACTGGCAATGTTTCTGTACGGAATGAGCGTTATGGGTGACGGCCTTATGAGATTCTCCGGAGGGAAACTTGAGAGGATTCTCGAAAAACTTACAGACAGAAGGATCAAGGGACTGCTGCTGGGCGTGGCGGTCACCGCGGCGATACAGTCGTCTTCAGCTACAACAGTAATGGTCGTAGGTTTTGTGAACTCCGGGATCATGAAGCTCAATCAGGCAGTCGGAGTAATTATGGGAGCCAACATCGGTACTACGGTCACTTCATGGATACTGTCGCTGACGGGCATCCAGAGCGACAATGTGATACTCAGCCTCCTCAAGCCGAGCGCTTTTGCACCGGTCCTTGCAGCTGTTGGTATATATATGTATATGAAGGGCAAGGACGGCAGCCGCAGCAAGAACGGAGGCATGATCCTTCTGGGCTTTGCTGTTCTTATGTTCGGCATGGAGACAATGAGCGGCGCCGTTGCGCCACTAAGCGAGAGTCCTGCTTTTGTGCGGATCCTGACGCTGTTCTCGAATCCGCTGTTCGGCATCGCGGCTGGAGCGATCGTGACTGCAGCCATCCAGAGCTCATCGGCATCTGTCGGTATCCTGCAAGCTCTGTGCATATCCGGCGCGATCAATTATTCTGCAGCGATCCCTATAATCATGGGCCAGAATATAGGCACATGCGTTACAGCGATGCTTTCTTCGATGGGCGCAAGCACCAATGCCAGAAGAACTTCGTTTATACACCTATACTTCAACCTTATCGGAACGGTGGTATTTACAACTCTGTTCTATGTGGTTCATCACTTCGTGACTCTCGATTTTGTCAGCCAGCCGGCTACAGCAGCGGGAATCGCCGTGATACACAGTTTATTCAATATAGCCTGCACTATAATGCTCTTCCCGTTCGGGGACAAACTCGTAAAACTTGCAATCAGAACCGTGCCTGATACCGGCGATACCGATATCGAGATCAGGGCAAAAAGAGCGTCTGAAATGGGCCTTGACGAAAGATTCCTTGAGAGACCGTCGTTTGCGATCCAAAGATGCAAGGTTGCTGCCAACGAGATGGCAGACAAGGCGAGCGATGCCTTTATGCTTGCGATGGATGTCCTGAAAAATTATGATAAGGACAAGGCTGATGCGGTCATCAGGCTCGAGCAGGAATGCGATGAATACGAGGATATCATAGGTACATATATGGTAAAGCTCTCGGGAAGAGATCTGTCCCGTGAAGACAGCCAGCTGATGTCGCTGGTGCTGCATGCGATAAATGACTATGAGAGAATATCCGATCATGCAATCAATGTGGTAGAAGCAGCACAGGAAATGCAGACAAGAGAGATCAGTATGACATCCTACGGAAACCTTGAACTGGATTCCTTCGGAACCGCGATCAAGGATATCTTAATGATCACAGGGGAAGCGTTTATAAGCAATGACCGCAGCAAAGCCAGACAGGTAGAGCCGCTTGAAGAAGTAGTAGACAACCTCAGTGCAGAAATGAGGCAGAGGCATATAGAGAGGCTGCGCAAAGGTATATGCTCGATGGAGGCAGGTATCATACTGGAAGATATCCTGATCTATTTTGAAAGAGTCTCTGATCATTGCTCCAATATTGCGCTCTGCTTAATTGAGATAGGCGAAGATTCATTCGGACGTCACGAATACGTAAGCGAAAGAACGAAGGGAAGCGACCCTGATTTCCAGAACACATACACACTCATGAGGAACCGGTACACACTGCCTAAGGTTCAGGAAGGAACAGTCTGATAATGGCACTTATCTATATTGTAGAAGACGATCCGGCAATACGCGAAATAGAAGAGATGGCACTCAGGAACAGCAACCACACCGTTGAGTCCTATGAGAATGCAGCAGACTTTTTTGCCGGGATCGAACGCAAAGCGCCTGACCTTGTACTGCTGGATGTGATGCTGCCCGGTGAAGACGGCTACAGCATACTCCGTAGGATAAGAAACGATGTCAGGATCAAAGACCTGCCGGTCATAATGATCACTGCCAGGAATACTGAGATGGATCTCATCAAGGGCTTCGACTACGGTGCTGATGACTATGTGATGAAACCGTTCTCTGTAATGGAGCTGCTGTCGAGGATACGAGCACTTCTGAGAAGGACGAAAAACGACGATACTCAGTTCATCACTGCAGGCGATATATGCATTGATCATGAAAAGCATACAGTTACTGCGGCTGGGACAGCGGTCGAACTGACATTCAAGGAATACGAACTTCTCAGATATATGATGATCAACCTGAATATAGTCCTCACGCGGGAAACGCTGATGCAGAATGTGTGGGGGACAGATTTCGAAGGCGAGTCGAGAACGGTAGACATGCACATCAGGACTCTCAGACGCAAGCTGGGCGAAAGCGGCAGATATATAAGGACTGTACGCAATGTCGGATATGTCATAGATGGGACAGAGAGGGAATAGAGTGGAACAGAAGATAAATATCAGATTAACATTCATAGCACTTCTGGTAGTCGTAACTATTACGGCTGCTAATATTTTGGTTTTTTATAATCTGTTCAGGACGCAGATAACCAGCAACCTCAAGATGAATGCCAGACTGCTTATGGAGACGGAGGTTTTCCAGAGAGAGTATGATGCTCTGGGAGAAGATCCGGAAAAACTGAGCAGTTCATCACTGAGCAAACTGAAAACGGGTGATGTGAGGCTAACGTGGATCGCTGAAGACGGCACAGTATTGTTTGACAACGATGCGGGCGCATCGGGTCTGGCAAATCATCTGGACAGACCGGAAATACAGGAAGCCATGACCGAGGGAGAAGGCGAAAGCATCAGATCCTCGCAGACACTCGGAATGGACACGTATTATTACGCGCTTAAGCTTGAGAACGGGACCGTACTCAGAGTATCGACACAGGCGCATGCCATCGCAGGAGTATTCTTCAGATCCATGCCGATCGTAGCGGTCATTGCTCTCCTGATACTCGGCTTATGCATTGTGATCGGCCATGCTCTTTCAAGGCAGATAATACAGCCTATAGAAAAGATGGCAGAAGATATCGACAAGCCGACAAGCGAACCTCCGTATAAAGAGCTTGAGCCTTTTGCAGAGAAGATAAGAACGCAGCACGAGAATCTTCTTGAGGCTGTCAAGACCCGCCAGGATTTTACAGCCAATGTTTCGCATGAGCTCAAGACGCCTCTTACCGCTATCTCGGGATATGCTGAGCTTATAGAAAACGGCCTTGCGGATCCGGAGTCTGAAAAGCATATCGCGCAGCAGATAAGGGCCAATGCAGACAGACTGCAGCAGATCATCAATGACACGATACAGCTGTCCAAACTCGATCATGGCGAGACAGACAGGACAAATGAAGAATTCGACCTTTATAAAACCGCTTCGGAATGCTGCCGCAATCTGACTGTAAGCGCAGAGAAAAGCGATATTATTCTGACCTGTGACGGCAGGCCGGCAGTCATCTGGGGAGATGAGGAACTGATCAAGGAAATGATCGAGAATCTGGTCCAGAACAGCATACGCTACAATAATTCAGGCGGATATGTTAGGGTGAGCGTCAGAAGAGAGGACGGACACGCAGTACTGTCAGTCAGAGACAACGGACTTGGGATCCCGAAAGAAAAGCAGAGCCGCGTGTTCGAAAGGTTCTACAGGGTAGACAAGAGCAGGTCCAGAAACAGCGGTGGAACAGGTCTCGGTCTCGCTATAGTTAAACACATCGCAGAGATCCACAATGCAGATATCGAACTTGACAGCACTCCTGGCATAGGGACAGAGATAAGTGTGCGCTTTCCTGAGATGAGCAGAGACTAGACCAGTATTTGCAAAGGGTTCAGAAATGCGAATCCCGTCATAAGGCTTCCTCCAGATTAAACGCCGTTGGCGTAAGGTCGGAAACCGTGATCTCGATGTCAGGACTCCGTCACTACGTGACACCTCACATCAAGTCCGTCGGCGCTGCTTCTCCGATAACAACTCCAGGACTCCGGGTTTGTTCCAGAGTTTTGAAAGCAAATCTTCACAGTAATCTGGTCTAAAAGTCGTAATTTTTAAAGTATTAAAAGGTTGTAAGGCATTTGTAAAAGGTCGGGTAATGACCACTGGATACACTTTTGGATACACCGTGTGAGGGACATCTCTCCTTCCTTGGAATTTCAACGGTTTTAAAACTGCTAATTTGTTCGACTCCCCCCATCAGCTCCAAGACTCCGGGCTTGCTCCGGAGTTTTATTTTGTCTGTAAGCAAATCTTCAATCAAGATAATACCTCTATATGAGAAAGCCAAAAGAATAGGGATAATCAAGGTCAAAGACGAATTGCTGACATGTCCGGAAATAAAGAGTATGATGAAAGCGGAAAAGAAAGAGTTTGCCACACACAGCGTGAAGGGAAGAGCTTTATGAAAATTGGATTTCAGGGTGTTAGAGGCTCGTTCAGCGATGCAGCTATCAGGCTGTATTATGAATCAGATGATCATAAAAAAGAACTGAAGGATTCAGGATATGAGACTGTAGGATATGACGATTTCATAAAGATGCTGCAAGATGTGAATGCAGGTGTATTGGACGAGGCATTCTTCCCTGTAGAAAACACTACGACAGGAATTATCGCAAGGACATATGACTTCTTCCAGTATTACAATGTTTATGCGGTCGGGGAAGTGGTTGAACCGATCGTACAGAACCTTATTGTCATCCCGGGAACACGCATTGAGGATATAAGGACAGTTTACAGTCACCCCGAGGCTTTGTCGCAGTGCAGCAAATTTTTCAGGAATAACCCGGGCATCAAGTCTGTCTCATATTCAGACACTGCGCAAGCGGTCGAGTATGTAAAGAGCTGTGGTGATAGGCAAAAGGCGGCAATCGCAAGTGCACTTGCTGCAGAGATCAATGATATGGAGATCCTTGAGCCGCACATACAGAACAGCAATTCCAACATGACCAGATTTCTGGTCATCACAAACCGTCCGGACTATCCGGAGAATGCCAATAAGGTCAGCATCTACTTTGTCACGCGCCATTCACCGGCAGCGCTGTATAATGCTCTGGGAGTATTTGCATCTCTTGGAATAGAGGTGCTGAGGCTCGAGAGCCGTCCTATATTGACTAAAAGATTCGAGTACTGCCAATATGTGGACTTCAGGGGCAATCTGAACGACCCGGATGTTGAGGAAGCTCTGATGCGTCTGAAGAATGAATGCCTTGAACTCATAGTTTTGGGTAATTACAAGTCAGCGCCGTTTGCTCTGTAACAGCTCCAAGAACTGGCCCCGGAAGGCAACTTCCCGGGCTTTTTTAGTGGTCTGAAAAATGGGTAAAATGGTGACAGATCTTTGACCAGGTGAAAAAATATTCACTTTCATCATATGAAGATGAACAATAATTAACCTGCAGAGCATAATTTTTCACAACATGAAAAATATTTTCATATTTCACGGAACATTGCCTCTCTAAAATATAGGTAAGAAATTTGTCTATACGTAGGGGAGGTAATTATATGGATATCATGGCTATAGCAAACAGCCCGGCAATGTGGATTGCTTGTGCTATTCCGGTATGTTTCGTGGTACTGCAGGCAGTGCTTTTCCTGAGAGAGGCGCGCAAAGCAGGTAAAGAAATGGGTATAACTGAACTGCAGATGAAGAGCGCGATAAAAAGCAGCGCAGTTACCTCGATAGGTCCGTCGATAGTAGTACTTAGTGGAATGCTCTCGCTGCTCGTAACGGTAGGAGCACCGATGGGGTGGATGAGACTCTCAATGATAGGATCGGTAATGTTCGAATCAATAGCAGCAGGTCTCGGAACATCCGCAGTAGGAGTCACACTCGGAACTGATCCTATGACAGCAGAAGCTCTCGGTATGGCGATATGGACTATGATCCTCTGCTCAATAGGTTGGGTAATTTTCGCAACTTTCTCAGCTAATAAGATGGATAAGATAGAGGCTAAGGTAGCAAAGGGTAACACAGCAACAATGACAATGATCGCTTCCTGCGCTATTATCGGTGTTTTCTCCGCTATGTGTGCAAGCCATCTGATCAAGCCTGTTTATCAGATTGCTCTGGCAACTGATCCGGCAGTTGTTGCAGGCTCATGGAAGAACTGTCTGGCCTGTGTACTTGGTGCTGCCATCATGTATGTACTCAACACAGTTGCAGCAAAGAAAGAGATCGGCTGGCTCAGGGAGTGGGCACTGACAATCACGATAATTGTTGCGATGATAATCACTGCGGTAATCTAGCAAGTGCGATAAATGATACAATATTTGGAGGGAATCAAAATGGATAACAAGAAATTCTATAACGAAAATTACATGCCTAAAGTAAATAGAATAGGAAAAATCACTGGTTATCTCGGAGTCGTACTTGCATTCGCACCTGCAATTATGCTGGCAATAGTATATGGAATACTTCCAAAAGGTGCAGCTCTGTTAACCGCATTCATAGCCGGAGCAAGTTCGTTCGGTGTACTGTGGTTCGTAGAGCCGATCTCATATTTCCCTGTAGTAGGATCTGCCGGAACGTATATGGCTTTCCTTTCGGGAAACATCTCAAACATGAGGATTCCTTGCGCCAGCATGGCACAGGTAGCAGCTGATACCAAGCCTGGTACAGAAGAGGGCTCAGTGATTGCTACTATCGGAATGGCGATCTCGATCATTATCAATGTTGCGGTACTGACCATCGGAGCTATCCTCGGAGCATCGGTACTGGCTATGCTGCCGGACGGAGTAAGAGCAGCTCTTGGCTATCTGCTTCCTGCACTCTTCGGTGCACTGCTCGTACAGTTCGGAATGAGACTCAAAAAGCATGCACTGATCATGGTAGTTATCGCACTGGCACTTTACTTCGCTATCGGAATGGGATGGTTCGCATGGCTGCCAGGCGCATCCAATTGGCTCGGCACACTCGGATGTGTATTCCTGAGCATTGCTATCGGACTTGCAACCCTTAAGAACAACGGTAAGAAAGAGCAGGCATAAGACTGAAGCTGATCAGGTATGAGTTTCCGACGATCGGCAATCAGTATAAGAGGGGTCACAAAAATGGCAAAGAAAGATGTCTTTACTACAGTAGATACATTTAAGAATCTGTGCAGAGATGCATGCCGCACGATATGGGATCACCCGGAGATCAGCGGTGAAGAGGATTTCAGCTCAAAGTATTATGCTGAAATCTTAAGGAAAGAAGGCTTCAGACTGGTTGTTAATGAACATGTCCCTAATGCATTCCTTGCAGAGTGGGGCAGCGGCTATCCGGTCCTGGCAATACTCGGAGAGTATGACGCTCTCCCGGGTCTTAGTCAGAAAGCAAGTAGTGACAGGGAAGAGATAACTGCAGGAGGAGCCGGTCATGGTTGTGGTCATAATATTCTCGGTGCAGGTGCAGTCACAGGGGCGATAGCCCTCAAGAGAGTTATGGAAGCAGATGGCATCGATGGAACGATAAGGTTTTACGGCTGTCCGGAAGAGGAGACTCTCTGTGGCAAGGTAAAGATGATTCACTACAACATGTTTGATGGATGCGATTTCGCATTCAGCTGGCATCCAATGTCGGTCAATATGACGTTTGATACATCATACCTCGCGAACGCTTCGTTCAAGTTCTACTATACCGGTGTTTCCGCACATGCAGGATTCGCACCTCAAAACGGCAGGAGTGCTCTTGACGCTATGGAACTCACTAATATGGGAGTACAGTATCTCAGAGAGCATGTTATCGACGGTACACGTATCCACTACACAACAGACAGCTGCGGATATGCGCCTAACATCGTTCATCCGGAAGCAAAATCCTGGTATTATGTCCGTGCTCCGCACATGTCGGATGTCAAATCAACTGTTGAGAGGGTTAAGAAGTGTGCACAGGGAGCTGCTATCATGACTGAGACGCAGGTGAAGTTCGAACTGCTGAGCGGATGTACTGAAATGCTTGTTAACAATGCTTTTTCAGATTTGACTTATAAGAATCTTCTCGAATTGGAGCCAATCAGCTATACCGCTGAAGAGCGTGAGTTCGCCAGGAAGATCCAGGATACGGTAGCGATGGATACCTGCGCAAGAGACCGTAAAGCTTATAACTCAGATGGACCGATGTTTGAAGGCATTGCCCCAAGAGATCAGTGGGCCTCTACGCCGATGAAAGCTTCAACGGATACCGGGGATGTCAGCCAGATCATGCCAATGAATCTCTTTACTGTAGCAGCATGGCCAATAGGCGTTGCGCCACACACCTGGCAGGCTACTGCCTGCGCAGGCTCATCTCTGGGAGAAAAGGCTGCCCTCTGGGCTGCTAAAGCGATTGCGGCGACAGCATACGATATTCTGACACTGCCTGAAGAAAGGGAGAAGATCCTTGCTGAGTTCGAATCCAGAAAAGATGAAAATTACGTCCCAATGATATAAAAATACAGATAAAACTAATGGAACTGCCTCTGCGCTATAACACGCAGAGGCTTTTCTGTGTATGCGGCGTTATTGATTCATGGTATTATTGTGGCATACTAGAGCAACTCATCATAAAGGAGGGTATTATGGGCATTGCTGTTCAGGAACTGCTTGCCAATGATTTTTTCAGGGAATTTGAAGTCATTGCCGGAAGAAAGGGAATATATAAGGAGATTCAAGGAATCACGATCCTTGATGCTCCGGATGGTTTCAAATGGACAAAGGGCAAAGAAATGATCATGTCATCAGGCTATGCTATGATGAATGATCCTGACTGCATTTCAAGAGCTTTCGCCGAAGGGACGATACAGAAGGCCTCGGCTCTTTTGATTAAACAGGGAAGGTATCTCGAGAAGATACCGGAAGACCTCATAGCGCTATGCAATGAATCCGAACTGCCCCTGATATTGGCGCCGTTCTCGGCTACATGGATGGAAGTTGCAAGTCAGACTAATGTTGCAGTCATGAATCGCACCATCAGGAAATTCCGTATGCCATTAGTAGGCAGCGGACAAATCACAAATCAGTCGTACAAGGAGCAGAGGATACGCAAGATACTTCAGGCTGTCGAGAGCGAAATGAAATTCCCGGCTCTCCTATACGACATAGCTGAAGACAGGAGCTACTACAGCTCGTCGAACTTTACTCGCATGACGGAGTACTATGGTCTCACTGACAGAGATTACTGGGATCCGTCCCTTCCTCATACTCAGGCTACTCTGTGTGACTATATCAATATGTCCAGATACCGTCTGATCAGTAACGAGGGACGGGAAGGTCCGAGAATATCATGGGTCATCATACCAATCAAAATACACGGTATGATTCAGGCTTACTTTGCCGTGATGGAGGCTCATGAGCTTCTCGATTACTACGATGAGTTTTCTATCCGTATAGCGTATCTTATGCTTCAGTCTCTCTACGAGCAGATCAGAGGGGCGAGAGATGCAGGTTACATGGGATTTGAGAATTTCATACATTTTGCCATGAGCTGCGAGACCGGAGAGACAGGCAAAGTAATTAGCCAGGCCGGTGTGCAGGGCATCTCTATGAGCACAATGTATGATTATGCCATTATTAAGGTGCTGAACTTCTCTGCCAGTGAGAAGCGTGCAGATCTGCTGAGGGCATTCTCGTCTTCTCGCTGTTCAAGGATAGGCAAGCTCGCTATACTCGGTGATCGGGAACTGCTTCTACTTCTTGAATCACCGCCAAAAGAACAGCGCTCAGGAGCAGAAACTGAGGAAATGATTGCCGAGTTTATGGCGTCGGTTAGAGAAATCATTCACAGCGCAGAAATGAAGTGCGGAATCTGCAGGGAGGGCACCACTCTCCGGGATATTCGCAAATGTGTTGAGAAGTGCCGCAGAGTCATAGAGATGGGCAGTATCATCCGCCTTGATAATGATATCTGCGATTATGAGGAGCTTGGGCCGCTCACCTGGATCGATATTCCGGAAGACGAACTAAACGGAATGCTTGCAAGATTCAGACCTCTTATGAGCGACGACAGGGGCCGTGAATTACTGCATACGCTTAAGGTGTATCTTGTTAACAACATGAATTACTCTCTTACAGCCGAGCTGCTTTATGTACACATAAACACAATTCGCAAGAGAATCGACAGAATCATGGAAGATGATGCGTTTGCGGGTGTTGACTGGAATGATACAGTAGAACGTGTCAAGATGATACTGTTACTGCAGTTCCTGGAAGCAGGAGAATAATACTTCATTTATCTAAAAATCAGCTCTTAACAAAATGGCCTCCCAAAGGGAGGCCATTTTAAAGGTATTTATGTAAGGAGTTTTGTTATGAAGAAAAGTATTGTCTCTGTTGACAATGACAGGATAGCAATTAAGCCTTAAGTGAACCTAAAACATTCCGGGGAATAACAAATTTTTCCGGATTCGAGTGCTATACTCTGTTTGTAATAATCCAACAGGAGATATGATATATGATCAAACAAATTGTACGGGATGCATTTTTTCTGAGTCAGAAATCAGAAGAAGCGACAAAAGCTGACCTTCCAATAGTGACGGATCTTGAGGATACACTCAAGGCGAACCGCGAGCGCTGCGTCGGCATGGCAGCAAACATGATCGGCTACAGAAAGAAGATCATAATAGTCGCTATGGGGCTGGCAGATATCATCATGATCAATCCTGTCATCACAGAGAAAAGCGAGCCATACGAAACCGAAGAAGGATGTCTTTCTCTCCCGGGAGTAAGGAAGACCACAAGGTATAAGAAGATCACGGTAAGATATCTGGACAGGAAATTCGCTGAGCATACACAAAGCTTCAGCGGATATATCGCGCAGATAATCCAACATGAAATCGATCATTTTTCAGGAAAGCTGATATGAACGAAGAACAGAAAGAACTGACCCTGGAAACGAACTTCCAGGGTCGGTTCAGTTCAGACCAGAAGATTCCCTTCATTCGGGACGAATAATCTGCAGTTAGGACAGACTCGTTGCCGAAAGCGGAAAGTAGCACTAAAATCAAGGGGGAGATATTGTTTTTTGGATGGAGAAAGATATGATTCGGATTGCTGTATGTGATGATGAAAGACCTGTGAGAGAGTCAATCATAAAGGCGCTTAAGCGTTACATAGCGGATAACGGGATCGAAGCGGAGATATATGAATTTCCATCAGCGGAATCCCTTTTAACGAGTTATCCGGAGGGGCTGGATCTTTTGCTTTTGGATATTTATATGCCCGGAATGGACGGCATGGATGCCGCAAATGCCATACGTCAATTCGATGAGGAGGTATGCATTATATTCATTACTACCATGTATCAAAGGGCGATCGAAGGATACAAGGTCAGGGCTTTCGGCTTTATCCGTAAGCCGGTGAGTTATGAAGAATTTTCGCATGAGATCAGTGCAGCAGTTAAGCAAAGGAATTCGCGCAGGGAAAAGGATTACTTTATAAACATCAGGTCATCCGGAAAAACGTATCGCATACCGGTATCGCAAATTAGTTACTGTGAGGTTCAAGGCCACTATATAAGTATGTGCATCAATGGCGAGATACGTGTATACCGTTGCTCTATACGCGAGTTAGAAGAGCAGCTGGGATCATACGGTTTTTTCCGCTGCCACGCAAGCTATCTGGTAGCTGCGGATGCGATACAGGAAATCAGACAGGCGGAGATCCTTTTGAAGGACGGCAGCATTGTTCCTGTCAGCCAGCGCAGGCGCAAGGCTTTTCTCACATCACTATCAGATTATCTCGGAGACAGGTTCTGAATATGGATAAGGATTTAATAACAGGTTCCCTGATAGACATTGTGTCATGGGTCGTTGAAATAGCGATACTGCTGTGGTTTTTCAGCGATTTTCATAATAAAGCGAAAAAACAAGACAGCGCTCCTTCGCGATTAGCGGGGATGTTCCCTCTTGCTTTTCTTTTGCTGATTTATATGACTCCTCTCAATGCTGCGGTGAGCGTGTTTTCGTTTGAGAATCTGATAATACAGATATTGAGGATGCTCCTTCACCTCTTTCCGGTGATGTGCTGGCTGGTCATTAATAAAGAGTGTGCTCCGAAGGTCGCAGCTTATCTTTCCGCCATTTTCACTGCTATATATCTGACTGCTCAGAACCTCCGCATGATTATGATGACATACGGAACTGTAACGCCACCTAATGAAACAACAGGAATGGGTTATATTGTCGGATTGTTATTGGTTGCTGCTTCAGAACTCATACTTGCAGCTGTAACCAAAAGTATGCTGAAACCGGAAAGAATAGATACTATCGACCGTCAGCGGAGTGTCATGATGGTGCTGGTACTGTTTTTAATGGTCTATTTCAAATGGATCCTTACAGCTGTAAGGGAACTGAATCTCGGAGGGAACCGCACCGCGATGATCTCCTTTTCGCTGGTCACATCGATAGGAATATATCTGGTCGTCCTTCTCTATGACTATAGCCGTCTCCTGCTCAAAGAAAAAGAAGAAGCTGAGCACGACATGACAGTGCTGCAGTATGAAATAAGAAGCGCTAAGCGTGAAATGCAGGCGGCCGGAGATATAAGGCGTCTTTATCATGATGTCAAGAACCATCTTCTTGCAATACAGAGCATGGCTGGCAGTGAGGGAGAAATAAATGATTATCTGAACGAACTGCTGCCAAAGTTCGAGGGGTATGAAACGCAGGTAAAGACCGGAAACCAGACTGTGGATGCGATACTCTCTGAAAAGATCCAGATTTCGTATTCTGACAGGATAAGATTCAACATATGCCTTGATCTGACAGGCCTGAAGAATATCAGACCGGTAGACTTTGTAACGATCTTCGGCAATGCTGCAGATAATGCCATCGAAGCACTGAAAAATACTAAAGTAGTTGATGAGGATCGGTATGTCTTTATTAAGAGCAGTGCTTTCGCGAATAATGTTGTGATCAGATTCCAGAACCGTTTTGCCGGAAAAATCGAAATGCGTGGAGGTGCGCCTGTAACTACTAAGAAGGATGCCGAAATGCATGGTCTGGGTATCAGCAGCATACGGAATGCAGTGAGCAGGTATGGGGGAACGGTAAGCGTAAAGGCGGATAACGACAGCAAGCTGTTCACATTGACAGTGATGCTTCCGACAGGGGAGCAGATAACAAGGGAAGAAGAATAAATAGTTATCTACTAAGAAGGGGCTCCCTAAAGGGCCTCTGTTTTTGTGCGTTCAGGACAGAAAAAACATCACTTGTGACAACCCGGCATGCATCTGTGACGGCATATCTGCAGTTGTGCCACCACTATTGAGAGCGTATGCCGTGCCTTTTATCATACAGATAATCAACCAGAACCCATTCACAGAAAAGGTGGCAGAAATGGATAAAAAAACTGTAGAAAAGAAAAAAGCGATAAGATTCTTTTCGGTAACGATGATGGTCCTGCTGGTATGCTCGATCTTAATCTGGGGCTTCCAGACATCATGGGGCAAAGTGCATATCGAAAGGATATATATCAACTCACAGGATGGCACATCAGTAAGTTCGCTGATCTACATTCCGGAAAACGCAACTGACGAGACACCTGCTCCTGCAGCAGTCATCTATCACGGACGTTCCAACCATGCTCACTCCAACGATACCTGGAGCATGGAACTTGCACGAAGAGGTTTCGTAGTACTCTCGCCGGACCTTCAGGGTGGCGGCGAGTCCGACCCGGATATCGACAGAGGCGTACAGGCTATCACAACAGCGCAGTATGCAAACAATCTCTCGTTCGTCCAGAAGGACAGCCTCAATCTGGTAGGATACTCTGCTGGTACAGCAACTGTACTTCAGACATACGGAGCAATGCCTGAAAAGGTAAACAGCGTATGCATGGTATTCGGACCATTCATGATGCAGATGGCAGGCGGATTCGACTTTGTGGATGCTCACTTCGGTCTGATCAAGTCGACTGCAGACCAGTACGATTATCATTTCATAGGCGATCCGGATGCATGCCTCGCAGCAACAGCAGACATGGCCGGCATCGACGGACTTGAGCCAAACAAGGACTATGACAGAAACGGAAAGCTGTTCAG
Organism: Mogibacterium sp.; assembly: GCA_017405845.1. Classification (GTDB taxonomy): domain Bacteria; phylum Bacillota; class Clostridia; order Peptostreptococcales; family Anaerovoracaceae; genus Crickella. The sequence goes on from JAFQZQ010000007.1 coordinate 36,054, forward strand.
ATATGCAGTTATCGACGGCACACTCCATCAGACCGGTAATATATCCGGAGCAACCATCTCTGAGATCGTAAAGTTTGAAAACGACGTAGTAGACACTCCGGTCAAGCTCGAAAACACAGACCTCGCATGGAAGCCGCAGCAGCTGATTTCGGGTATCGCATGCATCGCCATGATGTTCCTGCTCGCTGCACTCGTCAACCTGCTGATGCAGAACGAGTTCTTCGCAAGCGCAGCTAACGCTGTTCCTAAGGGCGGTACACCTAGAAAGGGATTTAAGGCATGGGCTATTGACCTGCTGTTCTCTCTGGTCATCCCGGCACTCATCTTTGTACACGTATCGGCATATACCATAAAGTGGACCGGACTCGGTACAAAGTGGGTCAAGATACTTCCATCTGCTAACCTTAACGGAATCATGGCATGGCTCGTTGTACTCGCACTGATCGGAATCGTAAGAATGATCATTAAGTCCGCCAAGGCAAAGAAGGCCGGCACGCCGCTTACACTCGGCGATTATGCTCTCGGAGCAGACGGTGATACAAAGATCGACTGGAGCAAGCCTGCAAAGGGTTTCCTGATGGCACTCATCGTTGCTGTATTCGTCTTCACATGGCTTTGGCTTATTGAAGGTTTCATGGGGATCAACTATCAGGTCTGGAACCTCTCGACTTATCTCAAGATGAGCCCGATGAGGATCGTAAGAGCCATCCCATACTGCCTGATCATCTTCTTCGTAATGTTCGTTGGCAACATGTCACAGCGCATCCTGCCTTCAACAGGCAATGAGAAGAAAGACATGTGGCGGGCAGTAATCATTAATACCGTCCTTACAGCAAGTGCACTCTTCGTTCTGCTGCTCGCTCAGTACGGCGGATCGATGCTGATTGGAACAGGTCAGACCATCATCCCGCAGATCGACATATACGGGACAGGTCAGAATACAAGCTCGGGATCACTTGACTTCGCATTCGGATACTGCTACATGATGGGCGGCACCACCGGCGTGGTGACATACCTCTACAGAAAGTACGGAAACATCTGGGTAGGAGTTATACCGGCAGCTATCTTTGCAGGTCTCGTAACACTCTCAGGATTCACGGTACTTGGATAGTAAACGATAATCAAACATTGAATAGGAGCGCTGCAGAAAGGATGCGGCGCTCTTGTTTTTCAGAAACAATGCGCAACGGATGGGCTTGTGCCCGGAAAGGAGATAAATGATGCCTACTGTAGTATGCAGCTTGCCTGAAAGCAGATTTGAAAGGTACGGAGTAGCCTGGCCTGAGGACTGGGATATAAGATACATTGAGAGACCTATCAATGAAGATGGTCTCAGGGAGATGCAGAATGCAGACTATCTCCTGGTCGACTGTATGGACACGATAACTAAAGAGATGCTCAAACCTTGCAAAAAACTAAAGATGCTCCATGTAGAAGGAGTTTCATTCAACATGGTAGACATAGAGGGGGCCAGGGAACTTGGCGTTATGGTCTGCAACAATAAAGCGGTAAATGCCGCAGCTGTCGCAGAACACTGTGCTGCGCTGATGCTGTCGGGCTTCAGGAAAGTCGGCTGGATGGATCACAATGTGAGACGCTTCGGGTATGCCAAGGCCAACGAGCTCTTTGTAAGCAAGGGTGTGCGTGAGGTAGAAGGCTCCACGATCGGAATGATTGGGATGGGGGTTATCGGAAGAGAAGTAGCCAAGAGGCTGGCTCCTTGGGGCTGCAGGCTCGTATACTCCGACCCGGTAAGGATTGACGAAGAGCTTGAGAAGAAATACGGTCTCGAGTTTGTTACACAGGACGAGCTCATGAAGGTATCTGATATCATCAGCATTCATGTACCTGTTCTTCCTTCCACGATCAACATGATCAACAGAGAGACACTCAGCATGATGAAAAATGATGTTCTGCTTGTAAATGTCGCAAGAGGCGAGATAGTAAACAATGAGGACCTTGCGTGGGCACTCGAAACTCACGAGATAGGCTTCGCAGCACTCGACACGGTTTCGCCTGAGCCTATGCCGGATGATCACCCTCTGAGGAATCTGAGACCTGATGCAGACGCAAGAGTACTGTTCACCACACATGCGGCAGGACGTACCGACCAGGCGTTCAGGAGGATGCTCGAATGGGCCATTGCAAGCATGAAGAAAATGGAAAACGGTGATAGGCCAAACAACATAGTAAACGGGTTATAGTATAAGAGAACTATAACTGCAAAAGGCACATGCCTTTTGTGGTATACTATCCGTTGTGAATAGCGGAAAAAGAGACAATGATTATCAATACCTGTGGTTTCTGCCACTGTACCTTATCGCTTTCGTGATCGTGGAGAGGGTCAACATTGGCGCTGAGTATCATACCATCCACATGTTCATGGACGACCTGATACCATTCAGCGAAATTTTTGTGATCCCGTATCTTTCATGGCACGTTGTCACGGTGGCAATGATAATCTACCTTTTCAGAAATGACAGGGAAGTATTCCGGAAGATGATGCAGTTCTTCATCGTCGGAGCCATCATGTCCTTCGCGGCGTTTCTTATATATCCGAGCTGCCACTCACTGAGACCGGACAGCTTTGAGCGTGATAACATGCTCACCTGGATAGTGTCGATGATATATCTTGTCGATACACCCACCAACGTATGCCCGTCCATGCACGTTATCGGCTCGATGGGCCTTATGTTCGCCGCGATGTACGCAAATGAGAAACTCTCTATCGGGGCTAAGACCGCAATGGCCGTGACCGTGTTCTTCATATGTGTATCAACACTCTTCGTCAAGCAGCATTCGATAGTGGACGCTGTAGTCGCTCTTCCTGTCAGCTTTGCCGCATGGGGGCTGTCCTTTAATGACGCAAGCCCGGAGGTCGGTGATAAGCTCAGAGAGGTGATGAGCAGAAAGAATATAGTAAATCTCCCTAATGCCATAACTCTGTTCAGGCTGCTTCTGATCCCGGTGATCGTACGCCTGTATCTTGGGGAACTGTATGCCGGCAGCTTTGCCGTGATTGCACTGGCGGTAATTACCGACCTGATTGACGGCACGGTCGCGAGGCGGACAGGCTGCGTCACGGATTTCGGAAAGTTTTTCGACTCGGCGGTAAGCAAGGTGCTGATCGCCGTGCTCATAATATGTCTGGTGCCTGAGTACAGATGGATGTGGCTCCTTCTGATGGTAATGATGTTCAGGGAGCTGAGCCAGATTATTTACAGCTATATTCTGTTCTCAAGATATGACAGTGTGTATAGCTCAAAGTGGTATGGAAAGATATGCAAGGCGTCCATGACTGCTGTCACCGCGGCGCTGATCCTGTGGCAGGGCATCCCGAGGCCGGCGGCCAATCTGATGATTATCACATGCTCTGTCATAGTACTTTTTACGCTGCTGATGTACACGCGCATGTACCTGAAAGTCGTCTGGGGTGATGATTACCCGGCCAATGTTTCCGCCGTGTCCAGGACACTCGTCATTTCCCTGTGGGTAATGGTCATGATAGTCGCGCTCTGTCTGCATGACAGGATATCACTAAGCGCAATATTGTCATATACACCTTCAGATCCGTATCTGGCGGCCATAGTAATGCTTATGATGTTTGCGCTGAAGACACTGTCGGTGTTCTTTTACTCAGGAGTTCTCTTTCTGGCAAACGGAACACTGTTCAGCCTTCCTGCAGCCATCGCGATGAACATCGCGGGAGCTCTTGTCATGATGCTCGAAGGATATTTTATAGGTAACAGGCTTGCCGGCGAGCAGCTTCAGGACATCGAAAAGAAGTATTCGAAACTTCGCGGACTTGTCAGACTGAAGAACAAGAAGCCGTTCATCTTTGTGCTGCTGCTCAGGCTCCTAAAGATGATGAACTACGACATAGGGAGCATGTATATGGGCGCAGCGAGAGTGAAGCTGCCGCAGTATATGGCAGGCAGCCTTCTGGGGCTATTGCCTGACATCATTCTCTATGCGATGATAGGGCGCGGCCTTGGAGACCTCAATATAAGCAGGACTGCCGCAGCGGGAATCGCTTACGTCGGACTGTCCGTCATATCGATGGTGGTGATCAAGCTGCTGGCCGACAAGTACGGCGAAGAAAAGCCCTGAGAAAGACAGCTGTAAGGTCAAATAACGAATTTGGTACCAGCTCTTGAAACAACTCTTTATGTGGAGTATTGTAATATAGAAAAAAGGGGAGCTTGCGCAGGCAGGCTGAGAACGGGAGGTATATGTCCCGGACCCATAACCTGATTTGGATAATGCCAACGTAGGGAAATACAGAGATGCTTTGTATGAGAAAGTTATCAGGCAGATATGACCTACAGGCATATCTGCTATTTCTTTTTTAGGAGGCTGGAAATGCTTGGAAAATACTTTGATAACGTAAGAAAAAACGTACCGCTGGTCCACAATATCACAAACTATGTGACCGTAAATGATGTTGCAAACGTGCTGCTTGCATGCGGTGGAAGTCCGATCATGTCAGATGAGCCGGAGGATGTGGAAGACATCACGACTATATGCGGAGGACTTAATATCAATATCGGAACTCTTAACAAGAGCAGCATAGAGGGAATGTACCGTGCAGGAAGAAGAGCCAATGAACTCGGACATGTCGTCCTCCTCGACCCTGTAGGCGCAGGAGCATCAGCTCTCAGGACAAATACTGCTGTAGGACTTATGGATAAGATCAGATTCAATGTGATCCGCGGCAATATTTCCGAGATCAAGACGCTTGCGCTGGGAAGCGGCACTACAAAGGGTGTAGATGCTGACGTAGCTGACGCGGTAACAGAGGAGTCACTTGACAGCGCCGTGAAGTTCGCCAAAGATCTTGCGTCGAAAACAGGATCGGTCATTGCGATCACCGGAGCTATCGATCTTGTGGCTGATGCTGACAGATGCTATGTCATCAGAAACGGAAGACCAGAGATGGGCAGGATCACCGGTACAGGCTGCCAGCTTTCAGGAATGATGACGGCTTTTCTCGTTGCTAATCCTGACAAACCTCTTGATGCAGCAGCTGCTGCTGTCTGCACTATGGGTCTTGCCGGAGAAATCGGCTGGAGCCGCATGCAGGAAGGCGACGGCAATTCTACATACAGAAACCGCATAATCGATGCCATCTTTAACATGGACGGCGAGACCCTTGATAAAGGCGCAAAGTACGAGGTCAGGTAAAGGAGTGACGTTGCAGATGAAAGCTGAAATGAGAGATAAACTGGCACAGTCGTTGCTTCTGTACGCAGTGACGGACCGTCACTGGCTGGGCGACAGGACTCTGTATGACGTAGTCCGCGAAAGCCTCGAAGGCGGTGTAACATTCCTGCAGCTGAGAGAAAAGGATCTCGATGATGAGAACTTTTACAAAGAGGCTGTAAGACTACAGGAAATGGCTCGTGAGTACGGAGTCCCGTTCGTGGTCAACGACAATGTGGATATCGCGGTCAGAATGGATGCCGATGGAGTGCATGTAGGGCAAAGCGATATGGAGGCCGGAGATGTGCGGGCTCTTATCGGACCTGACAAGATACTCGGAGTATCTGCCCAGACGGTTGAGCAGGCAGTCCTTGCTGAAAAGCGCGGCGCTGATTATCTCGGTGTCGGTGCAGTGTTTCCGACGGGATCCAAGGACGATGCCGTAGAAGTATCGCGCGAAACACTAAAAGCGATCTGTGACGCGGTGTCGATCCCTGTCGTTGCCATCGGAGGCATCACTGTAAACAACACCCCTGAACTCGCAGGCAGCGGCATATGCGGCATAGCCGTGATCAGCGCGATATACGGACAGAAGGATATATATCAGGCAACCGTATCCCTGAAGAAGGTCACTGAGGAGATGGTCAGGGTATGAAGTGCTTCAGTAATGAGATCAAGGGCGTGATATTCGATGTTGACGGCGTGCTGCTTGATTCACTGGAGATATGGACTGATCTCGGAGCCAGATATCTTATCAGTATCGGGAAAAGCCCTGAAGATGACCTGGCGGATATCCTTTTTTCCATGAGCATGGAGCAGGGCGCGGAATACCTTAAGGAGAATTACGATATTGACAGTTCTGCAAAGGAGATAGTCACCGGACTTCGAAACATGCTGCGCGACTTCTATTTCTATGAAGTTAAAGCAAAGCCGGGCGCGGATCAGCTGTTGCAAGCGATCAGCGACGCCGGCATAAGCATCACCGCGGCGACCTCGAGTCCGCGTGAACACATCGAAAGAGCCCTTGAAAGGAACGGACTGCTCGGATATATCGGCCGGATGTTTACCAATTCCGAAGTTGGAAAGAGCAAGCATTTTCCTGACATATATAACGCTGCAGCTGCGGAGATGCATACTGCGCCGGAGGAGACTGCAGTGTTTGAGGACTCGCTTTACGCACTCAAAACAGCTGCGGCCGCCGGATATCATACCGTCGGAGTCGCTGACTGCAAGGGCGAACCGGATCAGGACGGCCTCAAAGAGGCGGCAGACATATATATAAGCGAGCTGTGCGAAGCAGCGGAGCTTTTCAGAAGAGATTGTTGATTCAGAGCGGCATCCCGGGGGCACCACTCGATGTCGCTTTACAAAAGTGAATGCTTTTAGCGGAAAGGAGCACAAAATGAAGAAAGCATTGACGATCGCAGGGTCAGATTCCTGCGGAGGCGCCGGTATTCAGGCAGACATCAAAACGATGACCATGAATGGGGTATACTCAATGAGTGCGATCACAGCACTCACCGCGCAGAATACCACCGGCGTTACAGGCATACTTGAGGCATCACCGGAGTTTCTTAAGAAACAGCTGGATGCAGTGTTTGAGGATATTTACCCTGACGCGGTAAAAATCGGAATGGTTTCCTCGTCGGAACTGATCGGGGTCATAGCAGACTGCCTTACGAAATACAAAGCTGTAAATATCGTGGTTGATCCTGTAATGGTGGCTACAAGCGGAGCCCGCCTTATTGAGGATGCCGCGATAGACACTCTCAAATCCAGGCTTCTACCTCTTGCGGCAGTGATCACTCCTAACATTCCGGAGGCTGAGATACTCGCAGATATGACTATCAGAGATGAATCTGACATGGAGAAAGCCGCAAAGACGCTGTTTGAGCGTTACGGCTGCGCTGCGCTTGTTAAGGGCGGGCACAGCATCAACGATGCCAATGATGTTCTCTTCAGCGCTGAGAGTGAGGAACCGGTGTGGTTCATGGGCAAAAGAATAGACAACCCTAATACTCATGGAACAGGTTGTACTCTTTCGAGCGCGATTGCGTCCAATCTTGCAAAAGGTTTCAGCCTCGCAGAGTCGGTAGAGCGAGCCAAGGCGTATCTGTCCGGAGCACTTGAGGCAATGCTGGATCTCGGCAAGGGATCCGGACCGCTGATGCATAATTTTATGATCGCAAAGGAGGCGTAACATGGGTATTGAGACAAGGCAGAAGTTTGACGGATATGCTGCAAAGTATGATGAATGGTTCATGAAGAACGAGAACCTCTTCACCAGTGAGCTGAGACTTTTCAAAAGGGTGCTCGGAGACATTGAAGGCAAGAAGCTCCTTTCCGTAGGATGCGGAAGCGGGCTGTTCGAGAGCTATATAGACTGTTCGAATGTTGAGGGCATTGAGCCATCTGAGGATATGGGAAAGATCGCCGAAAAGCGCGGTATCAACGTGATAAAGTACGGTCTGATCGAGGATGTCGACCTTCCTGAAAACTATTATGACATAGTGTATTTCAACGGAAGCTCAAGTTATATGGAGGATCTTGCTCCGGTGTACGAAAAGTGCCTGCGCGCGCTTAAGGACGACGGACGACTGATACTCCTTGATGTACCTAAGGAAAGCGCTTTCGGATTCATGTACCTTCTCGGTAAAAGCCTGAACACTTATGATCACGAATACCTTGCTGATGCCATGCCGGAGCTTCCTTATCCTCTGGCCCTGGCATGCTCGGGCGTGTGGCACACAACGGAGGAAAAGATCAATGTGCTCAAGTCTCTTGGCATAGAAAAGTTCGAGTATTACCAGACTCTCGTCAGAAATCCGCTTTATACAAACGAGGAGTCCGAGGACGTCGTTGAAGGGTATAAGAGCGGCGGATATGTTGCCATCATAGCAGAGAAATAAAGGGAGCCGGAAAATGAAGTTTTCGGAAAAATTGTATACCGGAGTTGATGATCTCTGGCGAGAAGCGGCAGACAAGCCGTTCGTAAGGGAAATGGCTCTGGGAACACTGGACGGGAATAAGTTCCGCAATTACATGATCCAGGATTATCTGTATCTTCTGGACTACATAGATATATTAGGTTTCATCCGTAGACAGACTGAGGATGAAAGACTCGGGGCTTTCCTGCTGTCAGTCATTAAAGAAACTGAGAATGAGACATACCGGGTCCATCTCCCTCATATGAGAAAAGCCGGTGTCAGCGATGAAGAGGTCGAGGAAGCTGTAAGAGTTCCTGTGATCTCTGAATACATCAGATATATGAAAGAGCAGATATCTGAGCATGGCATTCTTGCGGGACTTACCGCACTTCTCCAATGCTCATGGCTCTATGCTTACATCGGAGAAAGGATGACAGCAGAGCACCCGGAAGAAATAGCCGCCTCACCTTACAGATTCTGGTTCGATGCGTATACATGCAAAGAATATACCGATGCCAATCAGATGTGGATAGACGCTCTTGACCGCGAAACTGAGGGCATCTCCGGTGATACCGCAATACTGCTTAACAACATCTTCCGAAGATGCGCGGAATATGAAAACAAATTGTGGGATGCATTATTTAATCTATAATTTGAATCGTAATATGCTTCTCGGAAGGATCAAAATTGGAGACGTAAAATGACAGATAAGACTATATATATAGCAAGCGCGGGGCAGACTCATATTCCTTTTCAGGACAATGTGGGTGTCCCGTTTGTATCTTTTGAGAGACCGGCAAAACCCGAACCGCCTCTGGCTCCGCTCGAACTGACGCAGGAAGCTGCAGATAAGGGATATGCGCTGCCTTCGCAGAGGCACCACTTCCTGCCCGGCCTTACGTCGGAGATGCTCGACTGGTTCTGGGCTAATATGGAAAAGGGATATTACCTGTGGGCACCGGGCTCACATAAGAGATTCAACTGGCTGAAGACCCCGTATGAGTACGGTTTTGAAGATTCAATTCACGTAATAGCTGAGACGACCGCTCCGGAACTGCCTGTATTCGGGGGAGAGGGAGTAGAGATACACAGACTGCACCTGACAGACTTTTATCCGTTTACAACAGCCCTCGGCCATGTCATATGTGAAGGCGTTTTCAATAATGCCGGAGAGCTCGTGGATTCGACCGTTCATGAGTGGGAAGATGTTCCGGGCGGGATCGTGCATATAACGGCAACGGTAACAAACAGCAAAGCGTCTATGCCGCCGGGGTTCATACTGGATATACTTAAAAGGGACCCAAGCGCAAAGCTGGTCCCTAATTATGCGACTGATCACGAGGATTATGAGGCGAGCCAGTGGCCGGTGTTCCTTCCGAAGCTGTATGAACTGTGGAAAGACCATCCTGACCCTTCGCAGAACGTTCACTGTGATCTGTCCGTTGAATGGGGCGATGACGGCAGACTTCACTATATCAATATGTGACTTTACATGAAAGAAAATACATCTTCTCTGCGATTCTTCTGCTGCTGATCGGGCAGTCATTATCGATCCATTCACGCAGCATGCCAACCGTACCGTTGGCAATATAAAGACGAACTAAACGATCAGTCAGAGCATCGGCTCCTTCATCTACAGGAGTATAGCAGTACACCGTAAGATGGTCTATGCGTCAAATAAATCTGCAATAGCCACAGTATCCTCTAAAGGCGTTATCAAGGCCAAGAAGAAGGGCACCTGCTATGTTTACGCATACGCGCAGAACGGTGTCTATAAGAGAATAAAAGTAGTAGTTAAATAAGAGCGACCTCGTGCAAGAGACGTTTAAAAAAACTGCTTGACGATAACCGCTGATTCATTGGTTACCGTTAAGCAGTTTTTATATGTTCAGAGTGAGCAGAGATGCACAATGATTATGTTATTATTAGAAAGAACGAGGTGATACGTAAGCAATGAAAATGAAACTTTTTCTGACAAGCAGCCCGATAGGGATATATCGAAGTGAAGAGCCGCTCAACTATAAAGGATTCAATCCCGCCAACGGAATGGTGGAGAATCTGAAGCGCTTTTGGGTGGAAAATTCCAGATGCCTCTATATCTCTGCCTTCACAGATGATCATGAGCTCAATGACAGACTGCGAAACGATTACGAGAACATCGTAAGAGACACCGGTCTGTCACTGTCGTGCATGGATTTATGCGATTCCAGGAATGGAGAGGAAACAGCAGAAGCAATTTGCAGTTATGACTTCGTTATACTCGGAGGCGGGCATATGCCTACAGAAAATGCTTTCTTTCAGAAGATAGGCCTGGCAGACAGATTCCGCGGATATCAGGGAATCGTAATGGGGATAAGCGCAGGCACCATGAACTGTGCCCGCGTTGTTTACGCACAGCCGGAGCTTCCGGGAGAAGCAGTCGATCCGTCATTTGAAAGGTTTATTCCGGGCCTGAACCTTACGGAATACAACATACTGCCGCACTATAATGCCGTGAAGAATGACATACTGGACGGCATGCGTCTCTTTGAAGACATAGCTTTGGCTGACAGCTATGGACGTACGTTTTATGCGCTTACAGACGGGAGCTATCTGCTTCAGACAGAAGAGAATGCAGAGATCCTGGGCGAAGCTTATATGATCCGTGACGGAAGGATCGGTCAGATAAGTGCGGACGGAGAGATATGCCGGCTGCGGGTGTGACTAAAAAAGGGGGACTATAATGAACAAAATGAGAATGGCTATTCAGGAAAAGGGGTTCGCTGTCGGATCCTTCCTTGAAGTTTCGACTCCTGCAATAGTTGAGATCATGGGCTATACGGGGCTGGACTTCGTCGTCATAGATACGGAGCATGGCCCGTATGACAACATGCAAGTCAGCGATCAGCCTGGGGATACCCGGACAGTTTGATGCACCTGAATTCCTGCAGGCGGTAGAGAGGGTGCTGAAAGCATGCAGGGATGCCGGCAAGCTTTGCATGATGTTCAGCAGCAATACTGATGAAGCCAAAAAATATATAGAACAGGGCTTCGACGCTGTAGCGAACAGCATTGATTCAGCCCTGTTCATGGAGGTCTATAAAGATATGGTTGATGATATGCGAAATGCATAGGGCAACCGATTACATGCTAGCGTGCTCTTTTCTTACGAGTGCTACGTTGAATGCGATTGATACGATCATGCTTGCGATTACATATGCCATTGTTTTTATCTCCTGTTTTTTTAACACTTCATTTCGTCTTTTGTTATGCATAACTTGTTTTTGATTACGTTAATAAAATAACATTCTTTTCGACAGTTGCAAAATGGTTGTTTCAGACATCCGGTATTAGTAAAGCTAATATCGGATGTCTTTTAGATAGAGATGCAGATCCAGCCTGCGACTGATAAGAAGTTCAGCAAGAATAATAAAAGTCCCCGGAAGGTAACTCCGGGGACTCTGTTATTGTAAGCTCAATGCACGATTCTTTGTACGCTTCATAATCCGTTATTCCTTCGCCTACGTTAGGCACATAGTGCGAATAAACCATGTCTGCCGAGAATGTCAGCACGAGTACAATGCCCAGTGCTGCAAGGAATTTCGGGTTTATATGTGAAAGACTTGCGTCTATCAGCGGCACAAGTAAGTATACTGCCGCCATACCGCCTATGCAGAATACCGTGAGGCCTTCTCCGCAGATCCTTCCGTTGAGATTCAGGAAGTATCCGGTGTAATCCCACCAGCGCATGCCCTTTGAGATCTCGAGGTAATAGGAGGTCATGTACTCCACAAAACCGCAGAGCAGGATCGTCAGCAGGGCTTCCTCTATAGGCCTGCGGCGCCATCTGAAGAGGACCACGAGTATCATTACGACTCCGCTGCCGTAGACAGGAAGCCATGGCCCGTGCATTACGCCTCTGTTTACGAATATTCCGTCCTTCAAAAGATGAAGACTCACTTCCCATCCCCAACCTACAAACGAGAAGATGAAGAAGAAGAGAATTATATTCACAACCGTATAGGTGCGGATAGACCTTGCGTTTTTAATGAAATGATAGCTGTCTTCAACCCAAAGAGGATTGAGCCTCTGCGGATACAGTTCGCCTCTTATCACAGCTCTGTCATCCTTGATCTGCTGGCGTCTGTTGTCGACTTCATCATACTGTGCCTTTTCCGCTGTATTTCCGAGCCACACGCCGAAATTCTTTGCAAAGAAAGCTCTGACCGGAGGAAGTGTGACCCTGTGCGTGTCAATATAATACTTCTGTGCCTCGGTATCCACGTAAGTATCTTCGAGCAATGCCCTGTCAGCTACACGGAAGAGGTAGTCATCGTTGAGACGCTCTGCCCCTTCGAGCCCGTTGCTTTTGGCTTCTTCACGGAGATATGCATACATCTCAGAAAATGCAGCGGTCTTGTATGGAACTGCCCACATGCCTGAGACAAGTCCGAATGATACGTATCCCAGCAGATCCCAGATTAAAAATGAAATATCTAAGATAAAGGCTTCCATCTTGTGACCGTCCATCATGCGGCGCGAAAGACTGATCGCTTCTTTTCCGCTGATATCAGGATTCTCCGCAATTATGTACGGAACCATCTCGTAAGAGTATGTTTTGATAATACCGCCGATTATGGTCAGCCACCAAAGGCCCAGACATATAGTGTAACGGGCCATCGAAAGCGCCGCCTTTTTCCATCTCTTTACTGCTATGAAATGAAGAACGTGAGAATAGAGAACCTTGTCATATATTCTCGCTTCGAGGAACATCCTTCGGAGTACCGCTATGTATATGTTCTTGAGAAACAACCATATAAAAATGTATAAAAGAAAGCTGGCGATGATCATTATGGCCACGACTATGCTCTTTGAATGGAATACGGACACTCCTGCATCGAGCAAGGCGTTAGTCAGACCGCCGGATGAAAAGTAATTGGCAACAGATGAAAATATGCCTCTGCTTCCACCTCTGATCTTTTCTGCCTTCTGTGTGCTGCTGCTCTGGTTGTCAGCAACTTTTTCCTGATCCTCCTGCTGGAGCTCATCATTGATGCCGAGCAAATCGAAGGCGAATTCGAACGGAGAACTGCTTCCAATCTCCGGTACAACGTCGGATGATTGCGGATCGCGGCCCGTAAATAATTTGTATGTATCGTTATACTGAGATTTAACGTACTGGAATTCGCCGCCATAGAATATTCCTAACAGAACAAGCAGCAATAGAATTACGTAATGCTTTTTTACTACAACGCGTGCATTCCTTTTCCAGGTTCTTCGTCTTTCAGCTCTCGTTTGATCCATGATAATTCCTCAATTATTATTCAGGGCGTTCTGTTTGGCCCTTCTTTTTTCAACGTACTTTTCAAACTGCAGCTTGAGCAATGCTGCTACCGGTACTGCTATAAGCATTCCGACGACACCACCGATGTTGCCGCCTGCGAGAAGCGCTATTATGACAAGTACAGGATGAACTTCCACATTGCTGCTGAGCATTCTCGGGTTGATTATATTCCCGTCTATAAACATTACGGCTGCAAGTATTATGCCTCCGACAACAAGATGGCTTATGGAGCCTTCTGCCAGACATACTATTATGAGAGATCCGAAACCCACGACCGGACCAACATAAGGCACCAGATTGCCAAGCCCGGTGAGAATGCCTATAACTACTGCATAAGGTATGCCTGCGATGAGAAGAGCAAGGGAGACAAGCAATCCGACTATCGCCGCATCTGTTGACTGCCCTCTGATATATCCGGAGAAAACTCTGTTTGCATCTGCGGAGAAGTGACTGAGATTGTTTCTGGTCTTCTCGCTGGCAAATACATGAAGTACATCTGCCCAGTACCTGAATATTTTCTCATCCAAAAGAAAATATATAGTAAAAATCATGGCAAAAAGCAATGTAGATGCGCCTGATTTGACACCGTTGAATATCTGCCCAAGCTTATCTCCGGCACTTCCGAGACTGATGTTCATGCTTGCCAGCTGCTTTTCAATGGTAGTCCAGAATCTCGAAAACTGGTCGGCCAGCGCAATAAGATATTCCTTGAATTCTGCAGGGTTGAAAGCAGACAAACTCTTTGTGACGGTAACGGCTATGATCCCAAGGATAAAGCCAAGGACCATAAGCACTATGACCATTGTCAGAACCACGGCGGCTACTCTTGCTGAGGCCGGTCTCTTTAAGAAGCCGGAAAGCTTAACTTCAAGCTTCTTTACGACAGGACTCAACAGGTATGTAAACACAAGACCAAGGATGAGAGGCTTGATTACTCCTGAAATTAAGGACAGCACGCTTCCTGTTTTCCCGGCCAGATAATAGATAATGAGGCCAAGTATAAATATTAAAAGTACTGTTCCTGTTACGTATATCGATCTTAACAGATATTCTTTGTTGTAGTATTCTTGAAGCTTTTTCATCTCTTTACCCAATCTGTTTTTCCTGAAGGATATCGACTATGGTCTTTTCTGTTCCAACCATACCCGGCGAGGCGATGAGACCCATGTTCCTCATTGTTTCTTCAGGTGTGTTTCCGTTTATCCCGTGAACATTGAAAATGTAAACGCCTTCCATTGCCATGGCGACTGACTGCCATGCGGCATCCACCGCAACTACACCTTTCATGGTGCAGCCCTGGTTGCCGCCGTCGCAAATCATGCCTGTTATGGAACTCGCCATGTTGTTAATAACATGCTGCATAACATCCGGACCGGCACCTCTCATCATCGCCAGGCCGCAAGCCATTCCGGTACCGGCTGCAATGGCGCAGCCGCAGAATGCGGACAGCTTGCCGGAGTATTCCTTTATGTACATGCAGATTAGATAGCTCAGAGCCGTGGCCCTGAGAAGCTGCTCTTCCGTATATCCGCTGACTTTATAAGCTGCGTAAAGCGGCATGGTAGCTATTATACCGTGAGCGCCTGAGCCGGTTATGCTCATTGCCGGACGCGAAAGCCCGAGTACGCGGGCTTCTATAGCTCCGTTGCACATCAGGGATGCTGTTTTTTGCTCGTTTTCGCTCACTATCTGTCCGCCGTTCGCAGCCAGCAGATAAGGCCCAAATGTTGTTTTGCTGCTTTCAAGGCCTTCCTGCAGAAGCGCCATGTTGAGCTCAAATGCGCTGCGTATGAATCCTATCTCCTCGACAGGTACGGTCGATGCGTAGCGGCAGAGCTCCTCAAGTGTATATTTGTGGATCAGAGGGACATCATCTTCTGCCGCATCGCTGCCGTGCCCGGCTGTGTCTTCACGGCTGAAAACAGTTTTTCCGTTTTCCGTGATTCTGACTATATTTGTATGCGCGTCACGTATTGTAACGGTCGCGCTGCCCTCATCTGTGGTCACCGTTGCTTCTATGAATATGCGGCTTGTGATCTCGCTCATCGAGACGGATATCATGCCGGATTCAACCATCCTGCGCGCTGCCTCAGCCTGCTCCGGAGTTATTCCCTCCAGGCACTCAAGCCCTTTATCCGGATCCGCACCTGCTGCACCCAGAGCCGCGGCAGGGTAATTGCCGACCTCCGGACTGCCAGGGATACCGCAAGTGAAAGCGTTCTTGAACATACCGCTGTTGAGGGCAAGCTCAACTTTTTCCAATTTCCCGCCGGTGTGTCTGCGTGCTGTTGAAACTGCAAAAGCGATGGCTCCGGGCTCGGTAACACCAAGTGCCGGCTTCATGTCGTTTCTGATCAGTTCGGTCAGTATATCCATAAGTCCCCCCACAAATTATTATTCCTTATAGTCCGCAATATGCTGTTTCCATTGTAGTACATTACCCATTTACTCTGCAATGCCGCGTGCCTCAGCGCTCTTTTGTGGTACAATATAAAATAGATAATAATGTACTGTAAAGGCAGGAATATAAAACACTATGAAAGATAAAAAACACTCAAATAAAGCGCGCAGCAAGAAAAGCGGCAAGTTTGCAAATGCATCTAAAGGGAAGAAAGCTCTTACGATCATAGGCGGACTTTTTGTACTTGGAGTCGCAGTGGTGCTTCTGACAGTTACAATTACAGCTGTCAAAGTGGGAAAAATAAACCACGACAGTCTGTATGCCAACATAGAGCGCTCATCGATCCTTTATGATATAAACGGCACAGAGATCGACACATTGCATTACACAGAGGACAGAACCATAGTTCCTATCGATGAAATGCCTGACGAGCTCAAGAATGCTTTTATTGCAATAGAGGACAAAACATTCTATAAGCACCACGGATTCAACTGGCGAAGAATGTTCGGCGCCGTGCTGTCAAAGCTCACCGGCAGATCCGCTTCCATCAGCGGTACGTCGACGATCACACAGCAGCTTGCCCGTAACGCATATCTTGCTGAGATAAAGAGCCAGCGAAGCATACACAGAAAGCTTTCCGAGATGTATATCGCCTGGCGCCTCGAGCACAATATGAGCAAGGATGAGATCCTTGAGGCATACCTTAACACGATCTATCTGGGCTATGGAAACTACGGCGTGAGCGCAGCAGCAAGGACATACTTCTCGAAGGAAGTAGATGAGCTGAGCCTTGCAGAGTGCGCGGCGCTTGCAGCTCTGCCTCAGGCACCGGACAGCTACGCGCTGATCACCGAAGATCCTGAAGGCAACGAGGAGATAAAGGAAATCAACTACTACTCGCTCGACTCCATGGAAGAGGAGGAAACTGAGGAAGAGGATTACTACACAGGCTATACGGAAACCACCGAAGAAGAGCCGGAAGGAACCGGCTTCTACGCGAACGATATATCGAAGGAAAGGCGCGACCTCGTACTGGATCTGATGGCTGATCAGGGATACGTATCCTCGGATGAAGCTGAAGGCGCAAAAGTAGCCATTGTCGACATACTCGCTCCGAGCTTCGAGAAAAAGGAGTCCGCATACACCTACTTTTCTGATTATGTGGCAACTGTTGTCACCAATGATCTTATGGAAAAGTACAAGATCAGTGAGGAAGAAGCCCAGCGTATGATTTACACGGGCGGGCTGCAGATACACACAACGCTGAGAAGTGATGTGCAGAACGCAATATACGATGAATTCCAGAATGACTATAACTTCCCGGCGGCAGTAGACGGCAGCAAGGTTCAGGCCAGCATGGTCGTCACAGAGGTCGGAACCGGATATATAAGCGGATTTGTAGGAGGACGTGATGCTGAGGGCTCGAATCTGTTCAACAGAGCGATCAGCCCGAGACAGCCGGGATCCTCTATCAAGCCTCTTGCTGTTTACGGAGCTGCTCTTCAGAAGAGCTTTGACTACGCGGCTAAAAACCAGACCTTCAGCTACACTGATTACGGCTTTGACAATCAGGGTACAAACGGCTGGGGCGACTACATCACAGCAAGCTCTGTTGTAGTAGACGAGCCTCTCAAGATCAACGGTGAGGAATGGCCGCAGAACTTCACGAAGTCATATTCGGGCAGCAACTCGCTGAGAACAGCTCTGCAGCAGTCGATCAATACCTGCGCCGTTAAGATCCTGTGGCAGGTGGGACTCGAGTATTCAATTGATCTGCTCCAGAAGTATGGCCTTACAACTCTTGAGACCGATATAAGCGTAGCTGCCAACGACGTTAATCCGGCCGCTCTCGGACTCGGCGCCATGACATATGGAGTCACACCTCTGGAAATGTCACTTGCGTATGCGGCGTTCCCGAATGGCGGAAGTGTCAATACGGCTGTCTGCTATACAACTGTTGAGGATAGCAAGGGCACGGTCCTGCTGAAGGGCGAGTCGAAATCTACAAAAGTACTCGACGAAGGTGTTGCGTGGATCATGACAGATCTGCTGAAATCCGTTGTATCAAGAGGAATCGCCGGCAACGCTGCCATTTCAGGTATAGAGGTAGGCGGCAAGACCGGAACAACAAACGACACTTTCGATGTTTGGTTTGACGGATTCACTCCTGACTACTCAGCTGCATTGTGGATCGGCACCGACCTCAACGTAGAGATGCTTGGCTCATCAGCGCAGGCAGCAGCACTGTGGAGCAGGATAATGAGCCAGGTCGATGGCATCAGAGATGGCGAATACCGCGAGATGCCGTCAAATGTTATCAAACAGAACGGCGAGTATTATACAAAAGGCACTGAGAAGAACGCAGGAAAGTATTACGGCGGATCTTCGAAGAGTAATAACAACGATAAAAAGGATGAAGATGTAAAGGCTGACGAAAAGAAGGAAAAGAAAAAAGACAATAATCAAAACCAGCAGCAGGACGATTCATCCAAGGATGACCAAGGCGGCGGAAGCGGCGATGATACCGGTGGCGGCGGAGGCGGCGATGATACCGGTGGCGGCGGAAGCGGCGATGATACCGGTGGCGGCGGAAGCGGCGATGATACCGGTGGCGGCGGAGGCGGCGATGATACCGGTGGCGGCGGAAGCGGCGGAGATACCGGTGGCGGCGGAAGCGGCGGAGATACCGGTGGCGGCGGAGAAGCACCTACCGACGGAAATGGCTAGTAGGATATATAGCTCTATATAAGCAGAGAGGGGTTGCTATGAAAGGAATAAATACGGAAAAGAACAAGCTGCGCCATAAGGTGTTTACCGAGGTCGCAAAATTCGCATATGAGGGAGGCGGGGCAGAGCAGCTCGATGAACTTCCTTATAAGATGGTAAACGTAGAAGATGATCCATACAGGCCTTCGATGTTTCTCGAAAGAG
>JAFQZQ010000048.1 GCA_017405845.1 Mogibacterium sp.
ATATCCGCCGGAGAATCGCGGAAATGGAGAAAAAGCATCAGGAAGAAAAAGAGAAGGAACGGATCAGCACGGAACTGAACATGGCGAAGCAGATTCAGGCGAGCACGCTGCCGAACGGTACAGAAACTGCACCTCCATTGAAACAGTACATCTGCCAAAGGGACTCAAGGAACTCGGGCATGAAGCGTTTGGTAACAATGTAAGTCTGAGCGCAATAGAGATCCCGAAGAGCCTTGCAAAGTGTACACGTTACGTTCCTAACACCGGGTATGCATATGGACCATTTGCAGACTGTACAGGGTTAAAAACAGTCACATTCGAAGAAGGAAGAACCAATATAATCGAAAACCTGTTTGCAAAGTGCACAGGCCTTGAAGAGATAGTGATCCCGGACACAGTAGTTTCCATCGACACCTATGCGTTCAAGGATGCTGAAAACCTCAGAAAAGTAACATATTCAAAGAACCTGACAACAATTGGATCTTATGCATTTAAAAATTGTAAGTCTTTATCAGACTTTGATTTCCAGGAGACAGTACAGAGTATCGGGGATAATTCATTTTACGGATGCAGTTCACTGACTAAGATCACGATTCCGCCGGCAATTACTACTATAGGGGATAATACTTTCAGAGACACTACATCTCTCAAGACGATCGTGTGGAATGATAAGCTCACTACTATCGGACAGTATGCGTTTGCCGGATCAGGAATTGAAGAAACTGAACTGTCTGAAAATGTAACAACGATCAAAAATTATGCATTCTCTTACTGCCCGAATCTGAAGAAGCTCATAATGCATGACCTTGTTACCAGCCTTGGCACATATGTGTTTACACAGAGCGATGCACTGACAGATGTAACATTCTCTGAAAACCTGACAGTTCTTCCGGCATCAACCTTCGAAGGCTGCGATGTTATTGCGAAGGTAGTTTTGCCTCATAGAATTACGACGATCAATGGAAATGCATTTAAGGAATGTCCGGAATTACGAGAAATAACCATTTTCAGAAATGCTGCTACTATTAATACAACAGCATTCCCGTATATGCATCTTCTGACGATTTACGGTGTTACAGGAACATATGCTGAGACATTTGCAAATGATAATAACATTAAGTTCGTAGCAATCGATAATCCTGCTACCAATGTAACTCTGAAAAAGACAGAGCTGAGTCTGAACAATGGCGCATCTGAGACACTGTTAATGTCAGTTACTCCTGCGGATTACACAGATGCTGTATCGTGGAAGTCAAATAATGACAGCATAGTAACAGTTGATGATGGCGGCAAGATCACAGCGAAGGGTGTTGGTACTGCTTCAATAAGAGTGACTGTCGGAAGTGTAAATGCAACTTGCAAGGTTACAGTCGTACAGCCTGTAACTTCAATTAATCTAAACAAGACAAGCCTGTCCCTTGATGGAGGAAGCACATTCCAGCTTACAGCAACACCAAAGCCGGATAATGCTGAGGATAAGTCCGTAACATGGAGCTCAAGCGATGAAAAGGTTGCAACAGTATCTGAAACCGGATTTGTCACAGCGCTGAAGAAGGGAACGGCAGATATCACTGTTACATCGGCAGCTAACCCGGCTGTATACAAGACATGTAAGGTAACTGTCAATAACACACAATTCATTGCAGAAACAGTTGACGATCTGGAATCGCCGCACAATTATGATAACAACTGTACTGACAGCTGGTCATATACAGATAAGGGTGCTTTAGGTCTTAAGGTAACATTCAGTGATAATACATTTATCGATGACTTTGGTGACTACCTGTATCTGTACAATGCTGACGGATCACAGCAGGGTGAGTACACAGGAGATGCCCTTGCAGGTAAGACGGTTGAAATCACAGGTGATACTGTAGTCATTAAGTTTAAGACAGATGCTTCAGATAATGCATGGGGATTCAAGGTAACGAACGTCGAGAGGCTGGATGGACCGGCTCCTTGCGAGCATGAGTTCACGGCTTGGCAGGACGGCGGAGACGGCACGCACTTCAGAGAATGCACGAAGTGCGGAGAGAAAGAGACTGAAAACCACACGCTCTCTGCATGGACCTCAAAGAATGACGATGTCCATGCCAGAACATGCGACAAGTGTGGTTATGAGGAAACTGAAGAGCACGCATGGAAATTTGACAGTCTGATCTCAGAACCTACCCTGACCGAGGGCGGTAAAGAGCTCTATGTCTGTACAGTCTGCGAGGCAGAAAGTTATGGCTATACCGAGCCGGCAAGCACAGGCTCATGCGGAGATAACGTCTATTACTCATTCGATCCTGCAACCGGAGTTCTTACGATCAGCGGAAGCGGTGATATGTATGATTACAACGACGGAGAGTCTCCGTTCAGCGGACAGGAAGCTATCAGCGGAGTGGTTATCGAAGAGGGTGTAACATCGATCGGAAGCAATGCATTCCAGGGCGATGCAGACATCGAGAGTTTATCACTGCCTTCAACGCTCGAAACGATCAAAGCCGGAGCTCTGGAAGGCTGCAGTCCGTCTAATGTGACATACGCAGGATCTGCCGAAGACTTTGCAAAGATCAACATGGCAGATGATGCCAAAGCAGTTATCGATAACGCCGAGATCGAATGGACGGATCCGGGTGAGGAGAAGACCGACATCTCGAATTATGACTGCACACTCGAGTACAGCAAGGTCACATATGACAGCATCGAGTACTGCCCGGCGGTAACCGTAGGAAATCTTGTTCAGGGAACGGACTTCAATGTTATCTATGAGAACAACCGCAATGCCGGAACCGCAAAGGTTACAGTAGTCGGAATCGGAGACTACACAGGCAGCATCGTAAAGACATTCGTTATCGAACCGGCGGATATCGCTAATGCCGGACTTACACTCAGCCAGACATCGTATGAGTATACCGGTCAGGCTATCACGCCAAAGCCGACATCGGGAGCCCTGAAGGAAGGCGTCGATTTCGAGCTGTCGTATAAGAACAACACTAATGCAGGTACTGCTACGGTAACCGCAACAGGTAAGGGCAATTACACAGGTACATGGTCTGCAGACTTCACCATTACTGATGGAAGCAGCAGCACTACAACAGACCTGAGCACGCTTGACTTTAAGGAACTGGAGGATTTCATATATGATGGATCCGAGGTCCAGCCATGCAGATATAATGTCAAGCTTAAATCAGATTCGACAGTCCTGCGTAACAAAGCGGATTACACAGTGGAGTACAGAGATAATGTCAATGCCGGAACCGGAACCGCAATACTGACAGGCGTAGGCAAATACAGTGGAACAGCCAAGCTGTACTTCACCATACTGCCGTTCGATGTTAGCGAATATAAGGACGCATTCAACCTTACAACTACGAAGTATGTATACGACGGAAAGGTAAAAGCGCCGAAGCTGAAATGCCTCTATGATGAGGACGAGCAACTGATAATCCCGGTAGAGCCGAGTGCTGACGATTATACAATTAAGTACGATACAGGCAGAAAGAACGTCGGTAAGTACAACGTTAAGTTCACATTTGATGGAAACTTCACCGGAACCCAGACTTACAGCTTCGTGATCAACCCTAAGGCGACTGCATGGAAGAGTCTGACAGCTGTAAGGAAGGGATTCACTGCTAAGTGGTCAAAGAGGACAATCCAGACAACGGGTTACCAGATTCAGTACAGCACGAGCAGCACCTTCAAGACCTATAAGAATGTGTGGATTAAAAAGACATCTACAGTTTCGAAGAAGGTAACAAAGCTCAAAGCAAAGAAGAAGTACTATGTACGCATCCGTACATACAAGACCGTAAACGGAACCAAGTATTATTCTGCATGGACAACTAAGAGATCTGTAACAACAAAGAAGTAGCTATGGAATAAGTGTTAGAAGAGACGGCCTTCGGGCCGTCTTTTCTCTTGTCATGTGACCAAGTCGATCAGCAGGTTGCCGCTGATAAAAAAACAGAGTGAAATAGCAAGGATCTTGATTTTGTGTTAATATAGTTATGCTTAAAGCACTATCAACTTTTAGGAGGATAATTTAGTTATGAAAATAGGATTCCTTGGCGCCGGAGCCATGGGTGGAGCCATCCTGACAAGGGCTCTGGAGCAGGGCGTTATTAAACCGGAAGACGCTTATGTATACGATCTCTTTGAGGCAATCAGAAACCAGTATGAGCATCTCGGATGCCACATCGTTCACAACGATGCTGAGCTGGGCAGCCTCTGCGACATAGTGGTATGTTCACTTAAACCTCAGTATGCGCAGGACGGACTCAAGCAGCTCGGCGATACTCTTGATGGCAAGGCGCTCATCTCGATCATGGCGGGCATTACCGTAGAGACTCTCCGCGAGTGGACAGCCGGAGATGTCAGAATTCTCAGGCTCATGCCTAACACACCTGCGATGGTAGGAGCGGGAGCTTTCGCGCTTGATTCAAATACAGACCTCACTGCAGAAGAAAAAGACTTCGCAGAAAAGCTGTTTGCATCGCTCGGTATCGTTGAATGGATGCCTGAGCCGCTCATCGACACAGCATGCGGACTCTCCGGTGCAGGACCTGCGTACATCTACATGGTGATCGAGGCACTTTCGGATGGAGGCGTTGTAAAGGGATTGACAAGAGCCACAGCAACAAGACTGGCAGCACAGACAGTTTACGGAGCAGCCAAGATGGTGCTCGAGACAGGCAAGCATCCGGGTGAGCTCAAAGACATGGTTTGCTCGCCGGGCGGCAACACGATTGTCGGTGTAAAGACGCTTGAGGAGCACGGTGTTCGCGGCGCGTTCATCGATACTGTGGTAAAGGCGACAGAGAGAGCTCAGGAACTGGGCAAGAAGTGACAAGGGGACGGTTCCTTTTGTCATCCGTTGAGGAGGAAATCACAATGAAAGCGATCGTTTTTCTGGCTGACGGCTTTGAAGAATGCGAAGGCCTCATCGTAGTGGACATTCTGCGCAGGGCCGGTGTGGAGACTGTTATGGCTTCGGCTATGGATGGTCTGCAGATAGATTCTTCCCGTCATATAAAAGTGCAGGCTGATGTAATGGCGGCCGATGTGGATTTTGATTCGGTTGACCTTATAGTACTGCCGGGCGGCCGTCTTGGCACTGAAAACCTCGGAGCAAACGCGCTCGTGGTGGAGAAGTGCAGGGAGTTCGCCGCATCTTCGGATAAGTACTTAGCAGCAATCTGCGCGGCGCCTTCGCTGCCGGCCTCCCTGGGCCTGCTCGACGGCAAGCGCGCAACCTGCCATCCTGACTTTGAAGGCCACATGGCCGGCGCCGCGCTCACAGGCGAAAGCGTAGTGACAGACGGCAACATCATCACAGGTCAGGGACTCGGCGCAAGCTTCGACTTCGCTTTCGAGCTGGTAAGGCTACTGGTTGGCGAAGAGACTGTCGAACAGATAAAAGGAGCTATTTGCTACAGAAAATAAAAAGAAAAAAAGAGGGACAGTCCCCGTTAGACACATCTAACGGGGACTGTCCCTTTTTTCCTTTATCGTTTGGTCTTTATCCTCTTCACATTCGACCAGGCCGAGTACAGGTTGCCTCCGATCGAAGGCACGTACTTATACGTCCTGACCTTGACGTAATAGGTCTTGCCGCCCTTCAGGCTCTTGACAGTTCTGCTGACGTTCTTGGCGCCACTTACTTTTATATACTTTTTACCTTTAGTAAACTTGCTGTTGGTTGCCAGGAATATCTGGTAACCGGATACCTGGGTGGTCTTCTTAGTCCAGTAGACAACTATTGATTTCTTCTTTGCCTTCAGGCTCTTCAGCGTCGTCTTCTGAGGCTTGATCGTAAAGACATCCCACTGCCCGCCGTAATAGTCGCCTTTGCCGCTGATCTGGCACGAGTACTCATTTACATTCTTTGGCGTGAGTCCCATGAAATCTTTATAGAAATCGACGCCTTCCGTGAGGACCTTTCCGCCAACCGTGACAACCTCCACTTCAGGACTCTGCACCTTTCCGTTATAGACGAGGCTCTTTGTAACGAATCTTATCTTTGCATAGTTGAGGTTGTACGGATCTATGAAATCGCCGTCGGTGCAGATGACCGGATAATCGAAGAATCCGCAGTCCTTCGCATCGATCTTCTTCAGGTCCTCGATCGTGCCGTTGTAGTAGACCGATACTTTAGAAGCGCTTGCATCGAACGCATTCGCATCGATCTTCTTCAGCGTCGACGGAAGCTTTACGATCCTGATGTTGTCACAGAGATGGAATGCCTGGTACCCGATCTCCTCAATGCCTTCCGGTATTTCGAGTGCCTGAATGCTATTGTTGTTCTCAAATGCCCATGGATAAATTGTTTTGACGGTGTAAGTCACGCCGTTGTATTCAACTGTCTGCGGGATCTTAGGAGCTGCTTCGCTGCCCGTGTAGTCGACAATGTATACGTGATCATTGCCCCAAACCTGAAAAGCGTAGCTGCCCGACTTAAGCATTCCATAGTCATCGTCCTCAACGATAGGGTATACATCGCAGACCATGCCATAATAGTCGAGCCAATCGTGGCTGGCAAACTTATTGAATGCCCGCAGGAAGAAATTATACTCCATATCCGTGTATCCTGCGTCCCATGTTGCATCAGCTGCATACCACTTGCCGTCTACGCGGGTAATGATCCATGAATGGTCGTCGCTCGTCATCTCTACACAGCCGATACCGGCCTCGTTCAGCATCATCATGATCAGATCTGTATAACCCGAGCATATGGCTTTGTGGGCGAAGAGCGCGCTGTGAGCCGTTGCCGCATAGAATACGCGCTGGCTGTTTCCCGGGAATTCCAGAGCATCATAGTCGTATTCAACATTTGATGTTACCCAGTCATAGATGCGCTTGACCTTATCGATCTCCGAGAGTGCGGGATCACTCCAGATCCCCAGTTCTGTGAGGATGCTCCTGACCTTGTCGTAAGTGGTCTCCAGCTGTTCGATCTTCTTGACCTCCGTCTGCTCATCGATTACCGTCGGTACAGGGTCTCTGCCATCGCCTTCAGGCGGGAGCGTCCCCGGCGAGTAGCAGATTCTGGCTGTTGCGAAATATCCGTCAGCAACGGTCAGACCGCTTTCATTGACCATGGCGGAGGCATTGCAGCCGCACTTATAAAAGGCCTCAACGCCTATGTTTTCAACCGGTTTTACGCAGCTGATCTCATTCAGGCAGCGGCAGGACTCAAAAGCGCTTTGGCCGATCTTCTCAAGCGTAGAAGGGAACGAAACAGACATAATCGAGTCACATGCGTAAAAGCAGTAATCTGACAGAGCTTTGACACCTTCAGATATCTCAACCTGGGTGATGTCATACGCATACTGTTCATATATGTCGGTACCATTGAAATAAACAGGAAAGTCCAGCTCTTCGTTCACCGTGCCGTTGCCCAGTATAAGGGTACAGGTGCCTTCTCCGTCGTCATTGCTCAGTAGCGTATAGCTGAACAGGTCCTCAACGCCCTCCGCTATGACATCGCCCGACTTGCGCAGCCTGAGCGGCGCAGGTTCCGGCTTTTCCTTCCTTGCGGAGTCCGGTATCTCCGGCAATACGACTACCGGAGCCTCTCTTTCGTACAGGCCGGTCGGCAAATCTCTCTGCGCATTGCGGTCAGCAGGCACAGCCTCATCAGCCGCGAATACCGGCATGGCAGTAAACGCCAGCATCAGCGCAAGCAGCAGCGCCGTAAATCTTTTTGTCGCTTTCATTGTTGTACTTCCTTAAAACACTTTGCCGTTGGCGGTTATGTAGTCGACGCCCATTTTGGCGTACTTGGCGGCAGTCTTCTTGTTCGGTACGGTCCAGGTGCATACCTTGACTCCGTACTTGTGGAACCTGCTGACCACTGTCTTGTTAACATATGTGTATTTGAGTGATACGGCGGTAATTCCCGCGTTTTTCAGTTTCTTGGCCATGGACGTGTAGTTGCTCGAAGAGATCTTGCTCATCAGGTACATCGTCTTGACGTTTTTGCTTACGCCGAGCGCCTTTGCCCTCTTCACCGCATCCGTAACGGCGTTGTACTCGAAGCTGATGATAACTACCTTGTGGTCGCCTATCTGGTCGAAGAGGTAGTTGAGCGCTTTTGCAGAAAGGCGGTGCTTCAGCTCGATGACCGGGATCGCTCCGGCGGAGTTGTTCCATATCGCGTTCAGAGCCAGCTTCAGGGTAGGGATCTTCACATCGTGATATTTCTTGATGTTGTTGCCGCTCTTGATATTGTATTTGGTGCGGTTGGCGCGGGTTATGTTGCGGATGCTCTTGTTGACTCCGCACATGCGCTTTATGTTTTCGTCGTGCATTACAAGAAGCAGTGGATCCGCTCCCTGAACTTTCTTTTCTGCGGTGGACTCCCATATGTCGAATTCCACCCCGTAGAAACCGCTGTTTCTCGCAGCCAGTCTGAAAGCCGGCAGCGTATTCTCAGGTGCGATCGAGCTCCAGCCGCGGTGCGCGATGTATTTCGGTTTTGCCGCAGCGTGGGTATCCTCCGCAGATAAGGCAAAGATACTCAGCGCGAGGCTGAGTATAAGGAATATGCTTAACGACTTTAAAAATATACGTTTCATTCTTAGTACCGGTGGGATCTTTTATTTTGCCTGGGGGACTGTCCCCCGCAAGCGCTTAATTTTTATTAATTTTAATGGTTATCGGCGTTGTCTACAATAGTAAGGTCACTTAATGAACACAGAAGAACAAATAAATGTGGTAGAATAGGAGCATAAAATAGAGAAGTCTGTGCAATTGCAAAATTTCAAGACTACAAGGAGATAACATGGCAAAGGTAAACATTATCAGAAGAGCAGCCAGGATCGCAAAGTCGATTCTTTTACCGGCAGATAAGGCTAGGCTGGAGAAGCGTATTGAATTTTCCAGGAAGCAGATCCATAAAAGAAGGAAAAACAACAAGAGGCGCAACATCGCTGAGCGCAACGTCCTTATTATGGATGAGACCGGTATGACTAAAGAAGAAATCAACGAGAAGCTGCAGCATTTCCGCGATATGAATATAACGCAGCTTTCGCACAATCTGTTCAAGGCTTTCGGCCTTTATAAAATGGATGATGAAGAGGCAGTCAAGGTGCTGTACAAGCTCAAGGAGCTGAAGGATCTCGAGTACGACCTCAGATGGGACTACAGGCTTTGGGATCTTGGCCTTCTTTCCTTTGAGGACGTTGAAGAGAACTCCACGAAGTTTAAAAAGCTGTACGGCGAGCTTCTGACAAAGGACGGTCAGCTCGCTATCGTAGAGAAGGCGGGCTATCTGCATCCTGAGACATTCGATGACAATCAGCTGAGAGATCTCGCGGCAGACATGGAGTTCACAAGATCCATCCTGAGGTTTACACGTTCGCAGTACGCGCAGTTCCACTTCTATGACAAGAGCATTCCTGAGAGAAGGACTTTCGTAGCAAACCTCGACAGAGACCTGCTGAGATCCGAGATCAATACCAGAGACAGCGTAGCCATCCTCGATGACAAGCTGATGACTTACGAGCACCTCAGCAAGTTCTTCGGCCGCGATCTTGTAAGCATCGCCGGAGAGACTGACTATTTCAAGTTCAAGAGATTCTTTGAAAACAACGATGCAGGTGTACTGAAGCCGAGATTCGAATCGCTCGGAAAGGGCATCAGGCTCATCCACAAATCCGAATTCGATGAAGCCGGCATGGGCAAGGCGTTCATCTCTCTTGTTGACGAGTACCGCCGCTTCCTGCTCGAGGGATACATCAATGCTGCAGAAGAGATCCGCAGGCTTAATCCTGATTCCGTCAACACTGTACGCGTGATGGCGTACTACGATGGAGAGAAGACCACGATCTTCAGCGTTTCGATGAGAATAGGTCACGCCGGCTCGTTCGTAGATAATGCGGGAGCAGGCGGCATCACAGTTGCCATCGATAAGGAGACCGGACGCATCGACAGTGACGGTTACGACGAGAAGGGTCTCGTTTACGAGTGCCACCCTGATAACGGCATCAAGCTTAAGGGATACCAGCTGCCGGCATGGGACAAGGCTCTCGCAACTGTAGAAGAGATATCGAGAAGCCTCGAAGGCGCTAAGTTCGTAGGCTGGGACCTCGCATGTACCGACAAGTACGAGTGGGTGCTCGTTGAGGGTAACGGAAGATCGGGCTTCTTCGGAGCACAGGCTCCGCACGACAAGGGCCGACTAAAGGAGTTCCTGGAGCTGACAGGCTCAGATCCTAGGGGCGCAGTATGCAGGGGTATCGCAAGAGAGACTGCAAAGAGGATCCGCAATGAGGAAGAGATTCCTGTCGAAGATACGATGGAGATGATCTACCACTTCGAGTCGCTTGGTCTCGACGGCCGCTACTTCTATGAGTGCCGCGCATGGGAGAAATCTGATGAAGAGCTCCTGGCACTCAAGGACAAGTATGCTGTGCAGAACCGCATAAATGAATTACACGGAGAATAAGATGGAAGACAACAAAGATAAGGACCTTGTGATCGGTTATACGACA
This sequence comes from Mogibacterium sp., assembly GCA_017405845.1. GTDB lineage: Bacteria > Bacillota > Clostridia > Peptostreptococcales > Anaerovoracaceae > Crickella. The sequence goes on from JAFQZQ010000048.1 coordinate 10,482, forward strand.
GGCGTGTATGACCTGTTCCACATCGGACATCTGAACCTGCTGAAGAATGCCAAGGGCATGTGCGACAAGCTGGTAGTCGGCGTTACCGTCGATGAGCTTGTTGCGTACAAAGGCAAGCAGGCAATGATACCGTTTGAGGACAGGATCGAGATAGTGCGCAGCATAAAATATGTTGATGCGGCTGTACCTCAGTACGACATGGACAAGCTCACTGCCTGCAAAAAGCTCGGCGCTAAGTACCTGTTCGTCGGTGACGACTGGTATGGAACGGAAAAGTGGCAGGCTTACGAGAAGGAATTCGCTAAAGAAGGTATCCAGATCGTCTACTTCCCGTATACAAAGGGAATTTCCTCGACGAGGATCTCAGAGGCGCTCAGAGCGGTTCGCAAGAGCAGCCTGAACGACGTGAAGTAAGAGGGACAGCATATGACAGTCGATCCGGTTTATTGTGCAAGTTCATTTTTCGAGTTCAGGATGGTTGAGGATGCGGACCACACTTTCGCAGAAGGTGTGAAGCCGCGCAGGTTTCAGATACCTGAAAACAGGACTCCTGTGCACGACAGCTTTGAGCTCGAGGAAGCGCTGAAAACCGCAATGGATGAAGCGCTTGCGAGCGGCAATTGCGCACTCATGCTCAGCAGCGGCATCGATTCGGCGATCCTGGCGAAGATGATGCCTGAGGGCTCCAAGGCTTATACACTCAGATGCTGCGCTCCGGGCGCAGTTGATGAGACTGAGCGCGCTCACGAGTATGCAGAGATCTGCGGACTCGATCACGAGATAATCGACATCACCTGGGACGATTACATTGAGTACACGCCGCGCCTTTTGAAACACATGGGGCAGCCGATCCACTCGATTGAGCCGCAGATATACAAGGCTGCGCTTACCGCAAAGGCGGCCGGATTCGACAAACTTATTTTCGGCGAGACTGCGGATATCATCTACGGCGGCCACAGCATACAGCTCTGCCGCGAGTTCCAGCTCGACGAGTACATCGAGTACCACGATTTCATTGATCCGCACAAGGTGCTCAAAGAGGGCGTCACTATCCGCGAGCCGTACGAGAGGCATTACAAGGACGGCCGCATGGATGTCTACGGTTTCCTTAACGACATCCACCTGAGACAGTCACCTAACTCGTATGTTGACTCGTGCTCACTTGCGGGGATCGAATTTATCGCGCCATATCTCACTACAGAGCTGGGCGTGCCTCTCGATCTCGACCGCATCCGCAGCGGAGAAAACAAATATCTGGTGCGCGAGGTCTTCCACAGACTGTTCCCGGATATGGGACAGCCTAAGAAACTACCTATGCCAAGGGCACTGGCGCAGTGGATGGCAGACTTCCCGGGAGCAACGAGGCCGGAGTTTTATCAGGGTGCGGGCAAGGATATGACACCGGATCAGAAATGGTACATATATATCACCGAAATGTTCATGAACATGGTGGTCAAATAAATAATTAAAGGAGTCAGTAAAATTGAGCAATTTGTTTAAAGGTATTACTACAAGTATCAGTAAGGCGTTAATGACAGGGGCTAAAGAGGAGACTAAGGCAGAAACCAAGGAACCACTAAAGGAAGAGTCTAAGACTAAGAAGAAGAAAACACCGGAAGAAAAGAAGGCTTACAGGCTTAATAAATATGATCTTACCGAAGAGGAGTATGAAGCACAGCGTTACGACCTTCTGGGCGGTATTTCGATGAAGTGGCTTATGACCAAGCCAAAGATCCGCGCCAAGGTCGATTATGTTGCAGAGCGGTATGGGGCTCCGCGTGGAGAAGTATATGCAAAGGCTATAAAGCTCAGCAACGAGCATGGGATTACTTTGAACAAATTTGCCAGAGAAGACCTGTTTGCGCTCGAAGGCGAGGAGCTCGAAGCGGCGATCACAAAAATACACGGAAAGAGACAAAGACAGTACCAAACCCTTTCGAATATCACAGGCATGGATATCGATGAGGTGAAGGAGTACATCGAAAAGATGAACGAGGAGTATGGCGTGGGAGTCGCCAACATAATAGACAACGAACTCTTCAAGCTGAGTCATGATGAGATCGTGGAGCTCCTCGAAAAAAATAAGCGTGAGAACGAGCTCAGAAAAGAAAAGATCAAGAAAGCAAACAACTGGGATGATTTCGAATTTGAGCGCAGCGTAGCATACTGCAAATTCCGCTATTTTATATACTCGCTTAAGATATATGACAACCTGGGATGCTGGGCATACCCGCGCGAGGTGCTCGATACATTTGCTGTTCCTAGAGACCGAATCGATCTGTGCAGAACATACAACACTGCTTCTACGAAGGTTCTCGACAACAAGATAGACTTCGATATTGCGTTCAAAGACTTCCTCGGCAGAAAATTCTGGGTCAACAAGGATACAAATATTGATGAATTCAGGGACTTCATTGACGGTCAGGACAGGCTTTTCTGCAAGCCTATCAATCTTTGCGGAGGCCATGGCTGCTATGATTACAAGGTCACAGATGATGTGGAGGCAATGTATGAGTATTTCATGAACGAGCCGCTGATGATCATCGAGCAGATACCAAAGCAGCACCACCTGATCAATGAGATATACCCTCACAGCATCGATACTGTCAGAGTCACTGCTGCTATAAAGGACGACAAATTCATACCGATCAATTCATGGATAAAATTTGGAGCTAACGGAAGCGTAGTGGACGGCCGTGCCAGCGGCGGATGCTTTGCAGGTGTTGATGTAAAGACAGGCATAGTCGACACCCCGGCTATCAATTATGATAACGAGCGTTTTACAAACCATATGGATACCGGAAAGCCGATCACAGGCTTCCAGATCCCGTACTGGCCTGAGGTGCTCGATCTTGCAGAACGCGCGCTGAGGCATATAGACGGCATCAATTTTGTCGGCTGGGATATCTGTGTCACAGAGGACGGCCCGATCATCATAGAAGGCAACTCGGGACCTGCGCTGGCTGATGTTCAGCTGCTTTACAGTTATGAGGGACATGAGGGCGAAGGACAGAGATGGCGCTACATCGATCTGCTCGAAGACCCGGATAAATGGAGAAGAGTATAAAGGGGCAGAGCCACGGGGTATAGGGACTGAGATGAAATAATACGGGAGGTTATTTCACTCAATGGAAAAGAAAAAAGGACTCAAGGGATTCCTCAGCATATTCGGAAGAAGCAGCGACAATGAAACTGCTTCGAAGAGAATCGCCGGATATGGCATCACTGAGGAAGAGTATATAAAAGAAAAATACGATCTTCTGACTGACAGGGATCTCGACAAACTGATGACTGATCCTGTCGTAAGCGGCAAGGTCGACTACGTTGCAGACAGATACAAAGTGTCTCGCGGCGAGGTATACGCAAGAGCGGCTGAACTGAAAAAAGAATATAAGATCTCGCTCAACAGATTCCTGCAGGATGATCTGTTCCCGGTGCATTCAGATGAAAAGCTGAGGGCAGTCAGGGAAAGCATGGACAAGGCAAAAAAGAGACAGCTTAACTCTCTCGCCGATGTCACCGGCATGGATTCGGAGGAAGAGAAGGAATACGTCGCGCATATAAAGGACAAGTTCGGCGTTGATGTTGCTTTCATAAAGAATCACGAGCTCTTCAAGAAGAGCGACGAAGAGATTTCTGAATACCTGGCGGAATACAGGCAGGATAATGCCAAAAGAAGAGAGCGCATCAAGAGAGAAATGAACTGGACTGATTTCGATCTTGAGCGCAGTCTGGCGTTCTGCCGCTACAGGTATCATGTCGGCGAGCTCAGCGCATATGACAACATAAGATTCTGGGCGTATCCGCGCGAGGTGCTCGACACATTTGCGGTGAAGCAGGACAGCCTTGACCTCAAGAAGTCATATAACACTGTGTCGACAAAGATTCTTTCAAACAAGATCAGATTTGATAATAAATTCAGGGAGTTTATCGGAAGGAAGTTCTGGGTCAACAAAGATACGGCGTTTGAGGAGTTCTGTGAATTCATCGACGGACTCGACAAAGTCTTCTGCAAGCCGATCAACCTGTGCGCAGGCAAGGGATGCTATCTGTATCCGCTGTCAGGCGACGCAGAGAAGGATTACGAATACTTCATCAATGAGCCGAAGATGCTCATAGAGGAAGTACCTAAGCAGCACCACCTCATCAATGAGATCTACGACAAGAGCATCAACACCGTGAGGGTGGCAGCTGTAATAAAAGAGGGCGAATTCATACCTTTCTTCGCATGGATCAAGTTCGGAGCAAAGGGGAGTATTGTTGACGGACGCGCAGGCGGCGGTTGTTTTGCAGGCGTAGATGTGAAGACGGGCATCGTCGACACTCTTGCGATAGATAAAGATAACAATCGTTTCGACAAGCATGTCGATACCGGCAAGTCGATCACGGGCTTCCGGATCCCGTACTGGCCGGAGGTGCTCGATCTTGCAGAACGCGCGCTGAGACATGTTGACGGCATCAACTATGTCGGCTGGGACATCTGCATCACAGAGGATGGCCCTATCATAATAGAAGGAAATTCTGCTCCGTCGCTGGTAGACATGCAGCTGCTTTACGGGTACGGCGAGCACGAAGGAGAGGGTCAGAGATACAGATACATCGATCTGCTCGAAGACCCGGATAAATGGAGAAGAGTATAGCTTTGGAAAGATGGGAAGAAGTATACACCGGTATCCTCAATAGGCTTCAGGATATCTGCATACGCAATGGCATCGGGGCGTGGCTGACAGGCCATACCGCACTCAGTGCATACAGAGACGGCCGGTTGGCGGAAAGCGGCGCAGAGGTTTGTGTGCCTGCAAAGGATGCGCTTCGCCTTGAAAAGGCGATAAAAGCTGAAGCGGACGGTAGTTTCGACGTTGAGTCGCCGCTCAGCAACGCGAGATATCCGAAGTACGAGCTTATGGTGTTTGACCCGCGCACGACTGACTGCGACGCGTCGGACTTCTTCAGGCGGAACAATAACTGCATGCACGTAACGGTCAGGCTTGAGGGACAGTCCCCAAAGAAGCAGGGCAAGGCCGGCAAGCTGCTGAGCAAGCTGAACAGGAAGCTCGCCGGGCCTGAGAAGGAGTTTGAGAGATGGTGTGCATCGCAGCAGGCAGAGGCTCCCGGGCTTAAGCCTGTGGAGCTATGCGGATACAGCTTCCGCATACCGGCGGATGCTGACGCATTCTTTACAAAGCAGTTCGGACCGGGATGGCAGTATCTCGATCTGCCTAAGTTCACCTCGTCGGACAAGCACTTCCGCGACACTGAACGCAGCTGGAAGAAAATATCCGCAGACATCCCATCTGCAGACATAAAGGCTTACGAGAAGACTTACAAAGAATACAGAGAAGCTGTAGCCGACCACCGCGATGCGCAGAAGGTGCTGACCCGCGTGCACAACATAGTCGACCGCAGCTATGACAGAATACAGCAGTATAAGAGGCTCGCTAAACGCGAGGAGGCTCTGAAGGCGCTCGCTCATGAAGGATGCTTTGACGAGCTCGAGGCTGAGCTCGCGCCATATCTCGCAAAGCTCAAGAAGTACCGCGACAAGGGGCTCGATCTGTACATAGACGACGCGCTCACGGAAGTCGTGGACGTGCTGCTGAGGCATAAGGGCATGGACGCCTTTGCGGATGAGCTGCAGAAGCTGATGCCTGCTGAAAGGTCAGCTTTAGTGCTCACCGATCATCACGGCAAAGCTCTGGAGACTATTCCGGATGCCGGAGTCACTGAAGGCGATGCTGACGATACACCTGACGGAGTGCTCTCGGAAACGCAGATAAGGCTGCTCGACATGATGAAGAGGGTGCATGAGTTCCTCAGCGAAAACGGCATTGAATACTACCTCTTCGGAGGAACACTGCTTGGTGCTGTAAGGCACAACGGATTCATTCCTTGGGACGATGACATGGATATCGTCATGGACAGGGCCAATTACTATAAGCTCGTTGAGATTTCGGATAATCTGCCTTGGGACGACATTTCCTTCGACTGCTGTGAGAAGAACCCGGGATTCCACAAGCCGTTCGGCATGTTCACCCTGCTCACCGACACCAGATTCGTAAATGACCGTGTTTACTTCGGCGGCGCGGGCCTGGGCACCGGCATTGATGTCTTTATCATGGACAATGTGCCGTTTGAGCATCTCGATGAATACCTGAAGACCAGTCTGCTTTATCAGGAGGTCCAGACGGACGAGACCATAAAGTGTGCCGATATATTCAAATACAAGGACGAATACTTTGAATGCAAAGAGCGCGAGGCTGCAGGCGGCAAGTCTGCCGAGGTGGCGCGCCTCAGAGCTGAGATGGAGAAGTACGGTACTAAGAAGCCTGGCGATCTTCAGGTTGTAAGGCTCTGGGCCAGAAAGCCGCGCATCTACGAACCGGGCATGATGGAAAAGCCGATCCTCCACAAATTCGAGGATGCGGAGTTCCCGATCCCGGAAAGAGCGGTCGAATGCCTCGAGATGCAGTACGGCTCAGACTGGAATGTGATACCTCCGCATGAGGGCAGAAAGGTGCACGCCTTCAAGATAGATTTCGACCTTGCAGCATGCAACTACTATGATCTGATCGACAGGGATGTCGACTGGGCAACAGTGAAGGCAGCCCTCGATGCGCGCAAGCAGAGCAGGCTCAAGGCGCTCGACAAGAAGCAGGCTCTCGACAAATTCAGAAAAAATTTATACGCTAAGCGAAAAGATACAGTATAATTACAACATGATTGAAAGCATTAAACTGATATTCCAGGAGCATAAGGATTTTCGCAAGCAGATATTCATGCTTGCCAAGTCCGATCTTATCAAGATCTATCGCGGTGCTGCGCTCGGATGGGCATGGGCAGTGATCAAACCGCTGATGACTCTTTTCGTGTTCTGGTTCGGATTCACCGTAGGTCTGAGACACGGCAAAGCTGTAAACGGCTATCCGTATTTCCTGTGGCTGGTCGGAGGATTCCTGCCGTGGTTCTACATGCGCGATATGATCCAGGGAGGGGCGGAGTGCATACGTAAATACCGCTACCTTGTCACCAAGATCAAATTCCCGATATCCATAATCCCTACATTTACAAGCTTATCGCACATGGTGGTGCATCTCTTCCTGCTGGCGGTAGGTATCGCGGGATTCTGGATCATGGGATTCGCACCTGACATTTACTATCTGCAGATCCCGTTCTACATGCTGCTGATGTTCCTGTTTTACGAGATATGGGGACTGTTCGCGGGCATGATGGCGGCGATAAGCAAGGACTTCCTCAACCTGGTAAAAGCGACGGTGCAGGCGCTGTTCTGGCTGTCGGGCGTAATATATAACGTAGATACGATCGAAAATCCTGTCGTCCGTACGGCTCTCAAGTTCAATCCTATCACGGTGATTGCCGGAGGATACCGCAAGTCGTTTATATACAAGGAGTGGTTCTGGGAGGACAAGATAGAACTGGCCTGCTACGCGGCGACATTCATAGTATTCTTATTCCTGGCGCTGTGGGCGTTCAAGAAGCTGCGCAAGGAGATCCCTGACGTTCTCTAGGCTGAACGGAGCAAGTGAAATAATGGCAACAGATGAAAAACCGGTCGTGATCAGATTCACGCACGTTACAAAAGAATATAAGCTGTACAAGAACGACAAGGCACGCTTCAAGTCGCTGTTCTCAAACAAGAAGAACTACAAGATCAAGAGGGCGGTCGATGATCTGTCTTTTGAGCTGCGCAAAGGCGAGGGCATGGCTCTCATAGGCCGCAACGGCGCGGGCAAATCCACCATCCTCAAGATGATCACAGGAGTATCGTATCCGACCGAAGGCGAGATCTTTGTTGAGGGAACGATCAGCGCGCTGCTCGAGCTCAGCTCGGGTTTCGACCCTGAAGCAGACGGTTACGAAAACATAAAGCTGAAATGCAGCCTGATGGGAATGTCCGATGACGAGATCAAGGCGGTGCTGCCGGATATCGTTGAGTTTGCTGATATAGGCGAATACATCGAACAGCCTCTGCGCTCGTACTCGAGCGGCATGAGAGCAAGACTCGGATTTGCGATAAGCGTCAACTGCAATCCTGACATCCTCATAGTCGATGAGGCTCTGAGCGTAGGTGACAGGGCGTTCCGTAAAAAGTGCACAGCCAAGGTGAAAGAGATAATGGCTGACTCAAACGTAACTCTGCTTTTCGTAACACACGCTCTGGCTACAGCAAAGGATTTCTGCCAGAAAGGAATCGTGCTCGAGAAGGGCAAAAAGCTTTACGAAGGCAATATTGACGACGCGATAGAGTTCTACGACAGCCGCAACTGATCAGGACACGAACAGCATACAAACCGATATGCACAGGAGGCACAGGCCTCCTGTTTTTGTTTAGACTTTATTGCATTTTTGTCGAGCTATTGTTGAACGGGTGGTTCCCGCAAGGTAAAATTACCTTAATAGATGTTAATGAAAACGCATCGCTGAAATGACCCTGACGGGACTGCTCAACGATGCGCAACGTGTATTAAGGAGGGTGTTTATGAAATTCAGGCTAAGAGCATTAGCGCTCCTGCTTTCAGCGGTAATGGTGCTGACATTCATGCCTGCACTGGCATTCGCTGATGATACGGAAAATGAAGAATACGACTTCTGGGTAGACATTTATCAAAGTTATGACAACTATATTGTTTATTCTGATGGAAACAGAAAATTTGTAGTTGAATACAGTGATTATGGGTCAGATTATGAGCTGAAGATTCAAGTCGGAACGGGCTGGAGTGATGACTGGGATAAATGGACAGGCCTTCTTGAGGAGGGTACGGACTATACTGTTGATGGCAATAGCGTTACCCTGATCGGCAGTTCCATCTATGAAAAAGTTAAAGATACTTCCAGTGCCGTTTATATCGGAGCAGGCCTTTTCGATGGCAATAATAAATGTGTACAGAGCAATTGGTGTGAAGTCGAGGTATGTGATGTTTACGAAGCTTACTGGTTCAATTTCAATATTGAGGAAAACCCGTCTTATATCGACCTGTTCCCGGCTGAGTCAGTAACGCTGAGACAGAATTTCTACGGATCAGTTGAAAATAACAAATATCCATGGGGAAAAGAGCTCAACTGCAAAGTTACAGCTGCAACATCGACCAATAAATCGGTATTTACGGTTACAAAAAAACCGGTAAAAAACAGCAAGGGAAAGATTCTCAGATACTATTGGGTCATTAAAGGCGTTGCTGAAGGAACGGCAAAACTCAAAATCACATATAACGGCAGCAAGACAGGCATGATTCACTACGTTCCTGTAACAGTAACAAAGGACAAGCTGTCCGGATGGATCCAGACGGACGAGTATGACTGGGTACTGCCGGGCGAATCCATAGATTTCCATATAGACGCATTTTATGAAGCTCGTAATGCATACGACGATACGGGCCTGACTTATGAATGGTTCATTGCCGAAAAAGACGCAGCATATGCGACAGTAGCTGCGAAGGAAGATGACCCTTCAAAGGCAACTGTTACATTCAATATGTTTAACCCGGGCAGAAGGGATAAGGAAATCGAAGTCTGTGTAAAGGTTACATACACAACAAAGGCAGGAAGATATCTGGAGAAGGTGTTTACCGGAGAATGCAGCGCCGATTCTGAGGTAAACCAGATTTATCCATATAATATTGATAATATCGATATTGGAAAATCATACACATTTACACCGAGACTCTCGACCGGCAGGTATGATCCTGAGACAAATACGGCTGAACGTTACGATAGAGAGGACGTGACTTTCAAGTTCACATCGACCAATAGCAAAGCCCTTAAGATCACAAAGAATGACGACGGCTCCTATACCCTCAACCGTCTGAAAGGTGGAGAGGCTGAGGTTGATCTGCGTGCGTTCTGGAATGAAACATATACAGAAGACGATCATACTTATACTGAGGAAATTGAAGGACCTCAGATGGAATATTACTTCGAGCAGATCCGTCTGAACCTAAGCAATTACCATATTGAATTCGCTGATGCATCATTCAATAGCTGGGGAGACGCATACTACATCGATCAGTCAAATGAAGGAGTCACTCCTGAGGTAAGAGTAGTGGACGAACATGGCTATGCGCTGCCGAAAGAAGAGTATACTCTGGTAGTAGCAAAAGCTCCTAACCGCAATAGCGAAACATTTAATGCATCTTCGTTCCCTCTGAAATTCGATTATAATGAAAAAAGGCCTTGGGATTTAGGCACAGCCAGCTACAGGATATACGCAAAGGCTACCGCTAACAATCCTCGTGGATTTACCGGAACCAGTGAAAAAGGCTATGTTAATGTATATAGCGATAAAACTTTGGTCTGGCCTGCAGGAAAGATAAAGATGGCTGATAAACTCGCTCAATATAAAAACAGCAAGAGCGAATGGGACTACAGATATAACATGCCGCTTGATGTACAGCTGACAAGTGATGACTTCCAGGTTGTGGTATGTGCAGGCGACGAGGCAAAGGAGAAAGCTCTCGATCCTGCAACTGACTTCAAGGTCAAGTACATAAATCAGGCTAATGGCGAAGCGCTCGATGAATATCCTACAACTACAGGAAATTACATAATGTCAGTTGAAGGCCAGGGCGAATACTATGGCGCGAATGAGGATATCAACCTGTATGTTGGCCAGAAGAATCCAATCAAGGTAAGCAAGACTACAAAGACAGTCAAGCTGGCTAGAGTCAAGAAGGCTAAACAAGTCGTCAAACCACTTACCGTAACCGGAACAAAGGGCAAGGTCCACTATCAGAAGACAGGAGGAAGCGCAAGACTGCTTGTCAACAAAACTACGGGCAAAGTGACTGTTAAGAAGGGTACCAAGAAGGGCACATATAAGTGCTGGATCTGGGTAGGCGCTGACGGTGATGCTACATACGCACCGGAAGACAAGTACATTCAGGTAACAGTAAAGGTTGTTAAGTAATTAAACGAACAGAAAGTTAACCAGGGGATGCCGCAGACGCGGCATCCCGCTTTTGTTGTCTACAGAACAGGCTCTTCTATGGTAAAATAATACAGTTAGAGATTTTTAGATTGCGGGTAAACATATGGCAAAGTATCAGGTACCAAAAGACGAATCAAAAGACAACAAGGCCTACAACAAGGCGATAAATAAACCGGTCGATGAGAAATCCTTCCTGCTCGAGGCGGGCCAGGGCAAGAACGTCAACGGCAATGTATTTGCGCTGCTCAGATACATCCGCAGCTGCAGCGACTTTGACGATTACAGGGTGATGCTGTCGGTAGTACCTGAGAAGCAAGAGGAAGCTCTGACGAAGCTGAAAAAGTACTGCATCGGCAATGTGGACTTCATCAGCTTCGGTAGCCACGCATACCGTCGTGCGTTGGGTACTGCGAAGTACCTGATCACAGATAACTCCTTCCCTGCATATTTCTACAAGAGACCTGAGCAGGTATACCTCAACACATGGCACGGCACACCGCTCAAGGCGCTCGGCCGCACCGACATAGACAACGCGATCTCGATCGCAAATGTGCAGGCTAATTTTGCCAAGGCGGACTGGCTGCTCCAACCGAACCGCTTCACCAAAGACATAATGATGCGCGACTACATGATGGAGCGCGTCTTCAAACATAAGACTGTTGTGATGGACTACCCGCGCAACGATGCTCTTTACTCAGAAGAATTCCGCGACGAGATAATCGCGCGTTACGAGCTCGAAGGCAAGAAGCTGATCGCCTACATGCCAACCTGGAGAGGCGTGGGCAGGGATGCCGACTCAGAGTCGCAGGTGGAGCACACAAAGGCTGCGCTTCACGAGATGGAGAAGCTTCTGCGTGATGACGAGCTGCTATTCGTCAATCTGCACTTCTTAATCAGTCAGGGCATCGACTACTCGGAATTCGAGAAGGTGTGTGCATTTCCTCCGGAATACGAGACTTACGATTTCCTCGCAGTCTGCGACACGCTGATCACAGACTACTCCAGCGTATCCATCGACTTTGCCGGCACCGGCAAGGAGGTGGTTCTCTACCTGTACGACTATGAGGACTATAAGCGGGATAAGGGCTTCTACCTCGATGTGAAGAAACTTCCTTTCAAGCAGGCTGCTACTATAGATGAGCTGGGCGAGGCTTTGCACAGTGGGCACGAAGGCTACGAGCTGGACGGGTCGCTCACATGCGCCGACCGGTGCAATTCCTCGGAGCGCCTGATCAAGCTGATCACCGGCCAGGCAGATGAGGCAGGCTTCGATATCGATGACTACGGAGCGCATGGCGATGCTCCGCATATCGTCTACTTCGATAATATAAACCGCGACGAGAGCCTCGCGGCGATTCGCGACATACAGAAAAAGAGATTGTCCGGTGAGGATAAGGACACGGTCATTATGTTTGCCACATCGATGACACCTGAGACGATCGAAACACTGAAAACTATCGACAAGAGCGTCGACTTTGTCCGCATCTCGGGACACCTGTATTGCAGCAATACCGAATTCTGGCTCCTCAGCCAGTGCAGAAGGCGCGGCCTCTTTAAGCAAAGAGCTGAGGAGATATATAACCGTGAGGCTAACCGCCAGATACGCCAGTTCGGAATGTCCTCGTTCGAAGTTAAGCAGTGCATGCACATTGAGCGCCTTAATATGCTTTCACGTATCACCAAGTGAAACAGCTCTTATGCTAAAATATAGGGTATGAAAAAACAGGTTCCAAGAATTGCAATAATCAGCCGCGAAAGCAACACCAAGACTCTCGACATTTCGATGCTCGAGGCGGAACTGCTGAAACGCGGATGCGGTGTCACTGTGCTGAGCAGGCTGCTGACTAAAGAGAAGTCACTCAAGGCGCTCGGATACATCGGCCATGTGATGAAGCAGGAGGCAGCGATCGTTGCTTCCGATGTTGTTGTGCTCGATACGTACTGTATTCCGGCAAGCATGATCCCGCACCGCAAAGGCACCAAAGTGGTGCAGATGTGGCATGCGCTCGGAGCTATCAAGCAGTTCGGCTGGCAGACGGTCGGCAAGCAGGGCGGCTCATCCGCGAAGACTGCAAAGCTGATGAAGATGCATCACGGCTACGACTACGTGGTATGCGCAAGCGATGTGACATCCGATCATTTCTGTGAGGCGTTCAGGGTCGGCAAGGATAAGATCGCGAAATATGGGCTGCCGCGCATCGATTATATTAAGAGCGTCGCGGCAGGAGACAGGCAGGCTGAAATGGCTGCAAAAATACTTGCGAAGTATCCACGGATAGCCAAGGAGAAAAAGACGGTCCTGTATGCGCCGACATTCAGGCGGGGCAAGGCGGTAGATGTGAAGGGACTGATGCAGGCGCTCGATCCCGCCAAATACAACCTGGTGGTGAAACTGCATCCGCTTTACAGAGGTGACGCGGAGGCGCAGAGCGGACCGAATGTCATATTCGACGAGGACTTTTCGTCGTATGACTGGCTCTCGGTGGCGGACGTGGTTGTAAGCGATTACTCGTCTTACGTGATCGAATCGACGCTTGCAGACAAGCCGCTCTTCATATATGCTTACGACCTTGAGGATTACGCTGAAAACACGGGTCTGAATATCGACTTTGACAGCGAACCAATCGCGCCGTACGTATTCAAAGACGCAAAGGAGCTGGCTGCAGGCATTGAGAAGCCATATGATATGAATGCCCTGCGGGCGTTCAGGGACCGCTACATAGATATAAATACGGACAATTGCACCGCCGCATTGGCGGACTACATAGTGTCGCTGGCATAAAGGGGGCTGCTGCACGGAATCATGAAAAAGAAAAAATCAAACACATCATTATTAATAGCGATCGCGCTGATGCTGGTTCTTGTGATCGCATCCTCGATATGGATCCTTCACCGCGGGTATGAGCTCAACGTCGCCCGTGCAAAGGAGGAGGCCGCAATAGAGCGTGAAGAAGCGCAGAAAAAGGCCGAGGAGGAAGCTGCTATTGCGCAGCAGGAGGCCGAGGATGCGGCCGTTACTTCGCATGTCTACTCGCACCGCGGCTCAGCCGGTCCGAAGGAGCACTCCTTTGAAGCCTACGACGCAGCCATCGAAGCGGGCTCCCGCTACATCGAGCAGGACGTCGTAATCACTTCGGACGGAGTTCTCTACGTTTCGCACGACCTCAATGCTGTCACCATGACCGGCTACAACGGAATGTTTGAGTATCTCAGCTCCGAGACAGTCGACGGGCTGACCACTGAGGCGGGCAACAAGGTGCTGCGACTCAGCGAGGTTTTCGAAAAGTACGGCCATGACATCAACTACGTTATCGAGCTCAAGCCGCACACAGACGCCTGCGTCGAAGCGTTCGAACAGCTCGTTGACGAGTACGGACTCAGCGACGTCATAACCGTTCAGTCGATGTATGCTGACGTGCTCGAGACGCTCGAGGCCAAGTACCCTGACATGCCTAAGCTCTACGTGTGCTGGAGCCAGGGCGACTTCGAATACGTTGTGGACAAGCCGTATGTTGACATTATCTCGGTCAAGGCGGCAGCCGGTCTGATGACTCAGGAGAACTGTGACGCGACACACGCAAACGGCAAGGTCTTCAGCGCATGGACCCTCGATTCGGAAGAGACTATCAAAAAGGCCATAGACATGGGCGTAGATACATACTTTACTAACGACACGCCGCTCGCGCTCTCACTCGAAAGAGAGTACGGGCTGGAAAGGCGCGGAGGTCAATGATGAACGTAACAAAGACATTCAAGAAGGTAGTATTTGACATTGCAAAGAAGAACAAGACGTTCCGTCTGGTGTTCAGGGGCAGCAGAGATGCGGCCTACCGGGCTAAGATGACGCTCGACGATCCGTTCGGTAAGATAGACGACAAGCTCGTCTATTTTCGCACGTTCAGCGGCCGCGGCTACAGCGACTCGCCTAAAGCTATGTATGAGTACATGCTGACGGCGCCTGAGTACAAGGACTACAGGTTCATCTGGTGCTTCAAGGAGCCGGATGACTACAGCTTCCTGCTGCACAACGACCGCACCAGCCTGGTGAAGTTCCGCACAAAAGAGGACAACAAGGCGCTGCGCAAGGCGAAGTACTGGATCACCAACTACCGCATGCTCAACTACCAGTTCCCGCGCAAGGGACAGGTATACCTGCAGTGCTGGCACGGCACGCCTCTCAAGAGACTCGGATACGATATCATCGAGAGCGACAACGCTATGAACTCGCTCAACGAGATCAAGGAGAAGTACAGAACAGATGCTGAGAAGTTCTCGTACATCCTCTCGCCGTCGCCTTTCGCTACCGACAAGTTTGCGACAGCCTGGAACCTCAACGAGACCGGTCAGAGAGATAAGCTTATTGAGGAGGGCTATCCGCGCAACGACGCGCTCGCGGTTGCTACTGAAGCCGACCGCGCTAAATTCAGAAAGCAGCTCGGAGTGGAGGGCAAAAAGACCATCCTATACGCACCTACATGGAGAGACAACCAGCACACCAGCGGCACGGGCTACACATACAAGACTGAGGTTGATTTCGACAAGCTGCAGAGGGAGCTCGGCGATGACTACATCATCCTCTTCAGGGCCCACTATCTGGTGGCCAACAGCTTCGACTTCGAGAAGTACAAAGGCTTCGTAATGGATGTATCGTCGTATCCGGACATCAACGATCTGTATATTGCGGCGGACATACTCGTGACTGACTACTCGAGCGTGTTCTTCGACTACTCGATACTGGAGCGCCCAGTGATATTCTATATGTACGACCTCGAGCACTACGCAAACGAGATGAGAGGCTTCTATCTCTCGCTCGACGAGCTGCCGGGGCCGATCGTGAAGGACGAGGACGCGCTGATCGCCGAGATCAAGAAGACGGACGGCTGGCAGGCTGACGAGAAGTACAAGGCCTTCGTCAAGAGGTTCAATCCTTACGAGGACGGCAATTCATCGAAGCGCGTGCTGGCGCGCGTGATCGAGCGCTAATGGCCAAAAAGCGCCAAAATGATCAATATATTAATGCAGAAAGACACCTGCCGATATATAATAATATGAAGGTCTTTGAATAACGGGCATGCCCGGCAGGAATGGTGGGACAAATGAGCAAGAAGAAACTGGCAATAATAGGAGCGGCGCTTTTCCAGGAGCCGGCTATCCTCAAAGCGAAAGAGTTGGGTCTTGAGACTCATGTCTTTGCGTGGGAAGCAGGCGATCCGGGAGAGAAGATGGCCGACTTCTTTTATCCTATAAGCATAAGAGAAAAAGAGGAGATCCTCGAGAAGTGCAGAGAGATCGGCATCGATGGCATCATCAGTATCGCGTCAGACCTCGCGATGGTGACGGTCAACTACGTTGCGGAGAATATGGGCCTTACTGGCAACAGCACTGCAGCAACGCTTATAAGTACAAACAAGCACGAGATGCGCGAAGCCTTTGACGCCAACGGCGACCCGAGCCCTAAGAGCATCGTGGCTGACGCAAACACCGACCTCAGCACAATTGACATGGACTTTCCTCTTATCGTAAAGCCGACTGACAGAAGCGGAAGCCGCGGAGTCATCAAGGTGCACAAGGCCGAAGAACTCAAGGATGCCATCGACTTCGCCGTCAACGAAAGCTTCGAGAAGAAGGCTGTAGTCGAGGAGTTCGCGACAGGCGACGAGTACAGCGTTGAGTACATCAGCTGCAGAGGTAAGCACTACCTGCTCGCAGTCACTGAGAAGACCACATCGGGAGACCCGTGGTTTATCGAAATGAGCCACATCGAGCCTGCACCAATCTCCGACGAGAGAAAGGAAAACATTCGCAGGGTGTGCGACCACGCGCTCGACACGCTCATGCTTTACGACGGAGCGGGCCACATCGAGCTCAAAGTAGACGAAAACGAGAAGATCAAGATCATCGAGATCGGCGGCCGCATGGGCGGCGGATTCATCGGAAGCGATCTCGTGGAGCTCTCGACGGGCTACGACTATGTAGGCAATGTCATAAGGATCGCGATGGGCGAAGAGATCGAGGAACCTGTGATCAGAAACGCGGGAACAGCCGGAATCAAGTTTATTACCAGAAAGAAAGACCTTCTGGAGTACAGGGAGCGCATCGCAAACAATCCTGACAGCATCGTAAGAGAAGGAAGAGACGGCGCAGAGGGAGGCATCGACAGCATAAATATCGACGACCTCAAGGACGAGCCTGACAACATAAAAGACAGAATCGCATATTATATCTACAAGTTATAAAGGATCAAATGGAACATAAAAAACAACTTATTTCATTCGTAATACCGTGCTACAAGTCGGTCAAGACACTCGAAGGAGTCATCGAGACGATCCGCAGCACAGTCGCCACCAGACCTGAATTCGACTCGGAGATAGTCCTTGTCAACGACTGCTCGCCTGACGGCGGCGAAACATGGAAGCTGATTCAGGAGCTGAACGAGAAGTACGACAACATCGTGGGCGTAGATCTCGCCAAGAACAGCGGACAGACCTGTGCTGTAATGGCAGGCCTGCGCACATCGAAGGGCGACTTCGTTACCGTAAGCGATGACGACGGGCAGACCCCTATCAACAGGGTCTTCGAGTTCTACGACTATATGCAGGAGGGCGGCTTCGATGTAGTCTGCGCGCACTACACATCGCGCGGCAAGAGGAGCTGGTTCCGCGAGTTCGGTTCGTGGATGAACCAGACGATGGTGAAGTACTTCCTCGACGAGCCGAAGGGACTCAGCACATCGGGCTTCTTCTTCGCGAAGAGGTTCATCGTAGACGAGATGGTCAAGTACAGCAACGCTTTCCCGCATATCGGAGGTCTCATGCTGCGCACGACCCACAACATCGGCAATATCGACATGTCGATGAACGACAGGGCAGCCGGAAGATCCAACTACAATTTCAGAAAGCTGCTCAAGATATGGGTCAACGGAATCACCACATTCTCGATCAAGCCGCTGAGGATCACTTGCTTCCTGGGAATGCTCATGGTGTTCATCAGTGTGGTCGTGATCATCGCTCTCATAATAAGCAAACTTACAAATCCGCTGATAACCATCGGCTGGACTTCGATGATAGCCACGACTCTTCTGATCGGAGGTATGATACTCTTTGTGCTGGGCGTCATCGGAGAATACATAGGAAGGATATATCTGAGCCTCAATCAGAATCCGCAGTACGTTGTAAGGACAGTCCTTGACAGAAAAAACGGAGAAAAATAGCATGGCATCATTAAAGAAAGAATTCAAGAACGTGATGACACTTTATTATCTGATGAAGCTCGATAAGAAAGTGCCGACCGACCACAAAAAGATAAAGGCCCGCCAGAACAAACTGGTCTACAAGACGATGAAGAGGGCATATGATCATGTGCCTTTTTATCGTGAGAAATTCGAGGCGAACGGCCTGACCCCGGACGATTTCCATTCGGCAGAAGACCTCGTGAAGTTCCCGGTCATGGACAGAGCCG
Organism: Mogibacterium sp.; assembly: GCA_017405845.1. Classification (GTDB taxonomy): domain Bacteria; phylum Bacillota; class Clostridia; order Peptostreptococcales; family Anaerovoracaceae; genus Crickella. Next base: position 28,882 of record JAFQZQ010000048.1, read on the forward strand.
AGCTGCGCAAATGGATGCAGGAAGAATTCGATGCGCATCCTGACAAGGTGAAGGACTGGGTTGTATACGCAACAAGCGGTTCATCCGGAGTGCCTCTGAAGTTTGCGCTCACACAGCGCGAGTCTGCATGCATGGACGCCAACTGGATCCGCGTGCTGATGTATGCCGGATACAAGCCGTTCACGGGCAAGATGCTCACATTCCTCACGACTCACGCAAAGGTCGATCCTAAAAAGGGAGATTCCTTTGTGCAGAAGCTTGGCATTCTGAGAAGAAAGATCGTTCCGGAGCATCTCTATGTCGGAGAGGGAATGAGAGACCTCATCGATCTCGTCAACGAGTACAAGCCGGACTGCCTCGCGTTCAGAAAGAACGTTCTGGCAAGAATGGCCGTATACGCTAAGGCCCATGGAATGAAGATCCACCAGCCGGTTGTATATACACCTGTTGCTGAGAAGGTCGATGAAGTCACACGCAAGCTGCTCGAGGAAACCTTTGGCCCGAACCTTATGGACGCTTACGGCTGCAACGAGATCGGAAGCTGCGCCATCAAGCTGCCGGGCATGGACAATTACTATATAAACTCTGACACTCACGTACTCAACCTGATCGATGAGAACGGCAATCTTTCCGATGAGGGCAGAGTAATCGGCACCACGCTCTACAAGAGAGACTTCCCGATCATCAACTACGAGATCGGCGATACCATGACATCCGAGACGATCGACGGTGTTCGCTATATAAAGACGATCAACGGCCGCATGAACGACATGGTCAAACATGCGAACGGAACCGAGACTTCAGCAGCCGAGCTCTGGAAGATCCCGAACGGCATAACAGGCATCGCTCAGTTCAGGTATATCCAGACCGCAATGGACGAGATGCACATTCTGCTCGTAAGAGACCCGGGCAGACCTGAGCACTCAAATAAGGAGATCGAGGAATTCTACGAGAAGAAGTTTGAAGAGCTCTTCGGAGGACCGGAGTTCAAGCTGGTATTCGAGTGGATGGACGAGATCCCGCCTGACGAGAACGGCAAGATGAGATGCTTCATCTGCAACGTAAAATAATAACGGAGAATAGTACTGCTAATGCAGAAAGCCATAATAAGACTTCTCGAAAAAACGAATAATATCCCACGCAGCATCTATATTTGGAATGCCATAAATGCCATCGTGCTGGCCATGCAGACGCCGGTAGTAATGGCGGTCTGCAACAGGACCAACGGCGAGATCGATGCGGGGATATTTTCTATTGCGATGGCCGAGGCCAACCTCATGTACTTCGTGGGGCAGTTTGGCCTGAGGCGATACCAGTCGTCGGATATACAGGAGGACTTCAAGTTCTGCGAATACCACGCGATGAGGCTCATCACCTGCGCGCTCATGGCGCTGGGCTGCCTGGCATATTGCATATTCGGAAAGTTGAACAGGGACTACACTACAAGCAAGTTCTTCATAATACTCATAATCTGCCTCATCAAGGTGATCATGGCCTATGCGGACGTGCTGCACGGTCACATGCACCAGAAGGGCAGGCTCGATGTAGCCGCAAAGGCAGCGACCATCAGATATGTGGCCGAGCTCGCCGTATACATCGGCGGACTCATAATCACACACGATCTCCTGCTGACCGTTTCGATCTGCCTCGCGGTAAGCTTCGTGCTGCTGATGCTGACGTCGTTCAACGTCACCACGGCTTACACCGACACGATGAAGCCGTCGATAAGCAAGGAGAAATTCAAGCTGCTGCTGATCGAGGGATTCCCGCTGTTTATCGGGCTCTTCCTCAACATGTACATCAGCAACGCGCCTAAGTACGCGATCGACACCTACCTGACCGACGACATTCAGGCGATCTATAACATGATCTTCATGCCTACCTTCGTGGTGCAGCTGGTAACGCAGTTCATATTCAACCCGGTACTGACTCTCTACGCCGAGCTCTGGCAGTCGCACGAGCTCAGAAAATTCAGGCACTTCATCAAGATGATAAAGAAGATGTGCCTCTACGTGCTGGGTCTCGCGATACTCGCCGTTGCAGTCGCTGCAACTATAGCCATTCCGATACTGTCGCTGCTCTTCGGCACCGACCTGTCTGACTACAGAACAGAGCTTATCATCATCATGGTTGCAGGCGGCATGCTCGGATACAGCATCTACTTCAACATGCTGATGGCCGTCATCAGGGCACAGCGCCCTATGATCTACTGCTACGGCATCGTGGCAGCAATGGCCGCAGTGATGTCCGGCTACTTCGTAAGAGGCTATGGAATCATGGGAGCAGCCGTGCTCTACGCAGCACTCATGACACTGCTGACCATCGCGCTTTTGATAGCGACAGTGATACCGCTGAAAAGAGAATACAACAAACTTAAGAAGCAGAAGAGTTATAAAGCAGAAGAGTAATACTGAAAAAGAGAGCGGTCGATCCGCTCTCTTTTTACTGTTGATTTTTCGTGATATCCACGATTACCCAAGAACGAAAAAAGGGCAGTTCCAGGCATCGTTAACCGGAACTGTCCCTTTGTTACACACTCTGTCAAATTCTACTCTACCTCGATCGTGATCTTATCCATTGTCGTGTTGAGCAGGGCCACCGCGTCATCGAGAGTTTCGCCCTTTGTGATGACATGGCCGAGTCTGTCTGGGCTCACACGGAATTTTCTAACCTGATCGCCTACCTTGTAGTCGAACTGCAGGCTGATGATATCCGGATCATCCTCGTGCTCGTCCTTAATGGCTTTGATGACGCCGTCTCTGTCTGATCTCATCATGCGGCTCGCGTTGGCTACACCGCCCTTGAAGTAGACCATCTTGTCGTCCACGCAGACAGGGTCGCCGTTCTTGACGATGGAGCTGTCAGCAGGGAAGAAGTCGATGTGCTCGCCCATCGCGTGCCTTACGATCATCTCGTGGTAGCCACCGACTCCGTCCTCATAGCCGAAGTCGAAGTAGATGGAAGCGAGATCCATGAGGCAGGCACCGCCGCCTCTTGCACCGATCTCGAGTACGTAGACCTTACCGTCTTTTATGATGTAGTCTGCGTTGAGTGCGCAGTTTTCGCACTTCATGGACTTGAGAGCCTTTTCGGTCTGGATGTATACATCCTTGACTACTGCGTCAGGGAGATCGTACGGTGCGTAGTGTCCGTAAGGAACACCGGCGTCGCCCTGCATGATGTAGTCGCCGTGCGGAAGTATGAATTCGAGCTTGCCGTCCTGGATGAATGCCTGAGCTCCGAACTCCTCGCCTTCGACGAACTCCTCAACTACGAAGTGATCAGTGCGCGTATTTGCGAGCACTATCTTGCGGGCATCCTCGAATTCGTCAGGGCTGTTTACCTTAACGATGCCGCGGCTTCCGGATGAATCCACGGATTTGAACATGAGAGGGAGCTCGAGGTCCGCAATCTTGTCTGTATAGTTTTCGTCGTCGACCTGGATGCCTCTGTAGCGGGCGGTTCTGACGCCGTACTCTTCGTATGCTTTCTTCATGCGCAGCTTATCCGAGGATATCTGTGCTGTCTCGAACGACGGACCGATGAGTCCGAGGTTCTCAGCGATATAGCCCTGAGAAATGACTGCGACATCTGTGCCTGCGGTCAGTACGCCGTCGATCTTCTCTTCTTTAGCTATTTCGAGAAGAGCCTTGTAGTCAGTCGTGTTCTCGTAATAGACCTTGTCGGCATACTGGAATCCCGGATAGTTGCCCGGAATGCTGGTCACTATAGTGTAATAGCCCAGCTTGCGTGCGGCTTTGATAAGAGGCACCTGATAGATGCCTGCTCCTAAAATAAACAGCTTTTTCATTCTTCTTTTCCTTTATAATAATGCCTTACCACATATTGCGGATTGTTGGTCAAGCCCTGGAACATCCTTCCGAGGTATTCGCCTATCATTCCCAGGAACAGCATGATGAGTCCTGAGAAGAAGCAGACCGCTACCATCATCGAATACCAGCCAACATGGCTCGACGGCTTAAACACCTTGAGCAGTATGACTGCGAGAGCGCCCAGCATGCTCAGCACGGAGAAGAAAACTCCTGCGCGGGTCGCTATTCTGAGCGGTACGATGGAGTAGCCCATGATGTTGGACCACAGCGTAATGAGCTTCTTGAAGGTATAGCCCGACTGCCCGTAGCCCCTGTCGAAGTGCTCGATAGGGACGCTCGCGATGTTGCGGGTGGTGCGCAGGAAGAGTCCCTGCAGGTGCGTGTACTGGCTCTTGTAGTCGACAACGTAATCCCTTACGAACTTCCTGATGATCCAGAAGCTTGATGTCTTGAGTTCTTTAGGCTTGCCTATGAGGATGCGTACGGATATGTAGTTGACCCAGCTGCCGAAATTGCGGAAGGCACTGTGGTGCTTCTGAGGATAGTAACCGTACACAATGTCATAGCCCTGATCGAAGGCCTCGAAAAGATAAGGGAGCTGCGAAGGATGGGTCTGGAGATCGTCGTCCATTCCGACTATCGCATCGCCCTGAGCGTAGTTGAGGCCTGCCATTATCGCGTTGTGCTGACCCGCATTCTGGGCCAGTTCAACGACATTCACATACTCGTACTCATCTGCCAGCTGCTTTAGCACGCAGAGAGTTTCACCGCCATCCGGAGAGCAGTCGTCCACCAGGATGAACTCGAAAGGGACCTTGCCCATTTCCTCCATCTTTGCGGCTGTGAGCTCAACGGCTTCGCGTATCGTATGCGATGATTTGTAACATGGAATAACTATCGAATATAGCAATGATATATCTCCGCTTGATTGGTTCAATAAGTAATCATACCTATGAAAAGTATATAATACGCAACTAACATAATCAAACTTATTATGTTCTTGATATAATGGCAAATCTTCATATATAATGGTGTCGAACTATAGGCTTTTTTTGTGAGCCTAAAAAATGTGAGTTTAGAAGGTTATTGACAGAAGAAGAAAGGTAGTTTTTTATGAATAAACACGCAAAAAAGTTATCCATCATTCTGACACTCGTAATGATCCTGACCTCGTTTGGTTTCACAGGAGCATTCGCCGTTGATGAAGATGGAGCAGAGCCTGCAGCTGTTGATCAGGTAGAAGCAACAGAGCCTGCAGAAGAGGACGCGGTCGTTGAAGAACCTGCAGAAGAACCTGCAGAAGTGGACGCGGTCGTCGAAGAGCCTGCTGAAGACGCAGCTGTTGAAGAGGCAGAGGAAGAAACAGAAGATGTTGACGGACTCGATACAGTGACCCCGGAAGCTCCTGCTGCGGATGATGAAGATACTTTCACTATTACATGGAAAGTCGGCAAAGCCAGCAAAAAGGTTAAGTTTAAAAAAGATGAGATCCCACAGTATGAAGGAACACCGGTACCGGAAGGCTACGATGAAACATATACTACAGACAACTATCGTTTCACCGGATGGACTGATGGAACAAAGACATATGCTGTTGGCGCAGCTCTTCCTGCCGTAACAGCAAATGCAACTTATACAGCAAAATTCCTGAGCCTTAACGTAGCGCCTGGCGTACCTAACTACAAGAAGAACAAGCACAACATGGCATACTCGAGCTATAAGTCGGTATGGATCGAGATGAATGCCGCAAAGGACAAGAACGGATACGCTTATGCCGAAGATGTTGTTAAGAAGGTCAACTATACAGTAAGGCCGGAGAGAGCATCCCTTGCTACAAAAACAGTAAAGGAAAAGTACCATTCAGAAAAGATTCTTAATCCTCTTTTAACTTATATATTCTTTGTTAAGACAAATGTTGAGTTTACTGACGGCAACGTAAAGCATTCCAAAGAGCTGACAATCAAGGGAACACCGGTAAGACCGATGCGTTATAAGCTCTACATCAAGGAAGGCGGCACGCTGACATGCCACTACAAGGTGGTAAACGGAACATACAAGGCATACTCAGGCAAAAAGACAACAGTCAAGGCCGGCCAGACAGTATGGGCTGACAGATTCGCTACAGGAAAGTACATGTTCGACAAGACCATCAATGGCGTAACATATACATTCTATGTTTCAAGAACAAGAGTCGGAAGCAAGTCTGCTGAGTATACGACCGCATGGAATTACCACTCGCAGGAGATCGCTCACTACCTGAACGACAGAGGCGTCAAAAGTAAGACTCCATATGTTATAATGGCAAGCACATATACACAGCACGTATATGTATTCAAGGGAACAAAGTCCGGAACAAAGTACAAAAACTGGGAAGTCTACAAGACAGCCAGCGCAAGAACAAAGAATAAATACGCATATGAGAAGGACCTCGCAAAGGGTACTTACATGAACTGGGAGTGCGGTACAGGTACAGCATCTGAGCCTACACCGACCAGCGCAAGCGGACTCAAAGAGACTACAAAATGGGTCAAGGTAAGACACAGCATTCCTTGGTGGACTAAGTTCCACGGAACAGCTTCCTTCCACGGCAACAAGATCAGAACAAACAACAAGGGCCTTGGAAAGCCGGTATCAAACGGATGCATCAGAAACCCACACGAGAGAGCTCACTGGATCTTCGATGTATGCAAGAACGGAACACAGGTAGTAATCTACTAAGCTCCGGGCAACAAGCAAATAAGGCAATGAAAAAGCCGCTCGCAAATATGATTTTGCGGGCGGCCTTTGTTAAGGCTTTTTTCAGGATCCTTACGGAGCTTTCAGTACAAGCGGTGCCAGGTCAGGATCGTCAAGATCCTTGAACATCAGCGATCCGTCTTCTACATAGAACAGATTCCATTTAATGAGATTGTCAGAACTCGTTATGTTAAGGCTGGAGTCCACATATTCCCATGTTCCGCTGAAATCTTCTTCTACGATGTTTCCTGTCCAGGTGCCGTCTTCATTTATGACCAGGTCGACATTGCCAAACACGTAGTGTGCACGCTCTGACCTTGCTGACCATGTGCCGTAGAAGTCTTTTTCCTCGTGCGCTACCATTACAGGCTCTGCACCGTCCATCTCGTTTTCGTAAGCCGGGTCGGAGTCCATATCCTCGAATTCTTCGCTATCGGCATCGAGTTCTTCTTCGTATATTTCTTCGAAATCGGCTTCGCTGGTTGCTTCTTCCTCTTCACCCTTTTTGCAAGAGGCTAAAACCATTGAGCTGAATATCAGTGCGAAAATCAGAGCCAGTGATAAAATTCTTTTTTTCATTTCTTTAGCCCTCCTTTGTGGACAAATGATACACCTATAATATAATAAACTCAACAAATGTGATACACTAGGGTGCCGAACCTAAATGAACAATAAGACAAAATCATACATACAGAAGGTGAAAAATGCAGGACGTTGATAAAAAACTATTGAAGAAGAATCTGTTAAGTGAGGGGTACAGCGTAAAGGTCTACCCGCTGGATTTCGTGTGGGTAGCTGCGATGGGAGTCATGTTTACTCTGAGCATGGAGCTGTTCTATCGCATGGCGGTCAATTTCAATGACAAGTATCCATCTGATCTGTACTACTACGCGGTGCAGAATCCGAGGACTCACGACGAGAAGGGACGCTTTATCGGAGAGCTCTTCGAGTTTCTGTACAGCATAAATGAGGAAGTATTCGAGTCCGTGGTATTTCTGGCCTTCCTTATGGTTGGCATCATAATCGCGAACTTCCTGGTCATTTATTACTTTGTGCTTGATGACGGGTATCAGAAAAAGGTGCCGAGACACGCGATGCAGTTCTTCTCGGTAGCGGCGATATTCATGGGCACGCTCTATGTGCCGGTAATCTTTGAAAGATACTATATGCACACATTCAAGGCATTTGCATGGCACTCGCCGACACAGCTGGCAATGATGTTCTTTGCCCTGCTGGGAAGCATATGCTTCCTGAAGATGTATCAGGGATATGAGAACAGAAAGGTAAGATTCGGCTGGTGGATAGGCGCAGCAGTCCTTATATTCTTCTCCACGTGGTCAAAGCCGGGATTCACCATCAATATGGTGTTCGCAGTCGTCCTTATGTTCATCGTTGATCTCATCAGAGGGAACAAGAAGACCATCGGTCAGAGATTTGTAAAGCTTTTCATCATAGGATGCTCGCTCATACCGAGCGGCCTGTATATCCTGTGGCTGCATAACGCCAGCTTCACCGAGGGCACGCAGTATGGTGAGGAGCATGCGGTGCTCATAGATTTTGCGCATGTGCTCGAATACGACAACCTGCTTGGAGCCATCATATTCGGATGTGCCATCCCGATCGTTGTTTATGCATTCAACGTCAAGAGGTTCAAGGACAAAAAGTATAAATTCGCCCTGTATGTATTCGCGATGGGCATGGTGCAGTGGGCACTCTTTACCGAAACGGGCAAGAGAGGAAACTACGGCAACTTCACATGGGGCCGTACTTACGGCATATACTTCCTTACGCTTACGGCAGCTGTAGTATTTATAGAGGTGCTGTTCGATAAGAAAGGTAAGTACGCGAAGGACAAGGGCAAGAGGATGGCATTCCTCATAATCAGCGGAATCGTGATCGCATGGGCGATTCTGTCGCAGCTCAATTATTTCAGACTGGTATTTACAGGACACGGTTATCAACTGTAATGGTATTTTTCTTAGCAGCTTTACTGGCAATCACGTGCTATGGCATGACTTTGTACGGGACGGGCGAATTCAATAAAGCCTATCTCGACAAAAGAAACACCACGGCAATAAACGGAATATTCGTCATACTGATCGTATTCAGCCATTATTCGCAGTACGCCGGATTTGGGGGCGTTTTTGATGCCCCTTATATTTATATAAAAAACCACCTCCATCAGATGGTGGTGGCCACATTCCTGTTCTATTCGGGCTACGGAATGATGGAGCAGATCAAGAAGAGAGGGACTGCATATGTCAGCGGCATCCCAAAGAGAGCGGGGAAGCTGCTGTTCAGATTCGACGTTGCGGTGCTGATGTTTCTGGTAATGAATACTCTGCTTGGCGCACATTATGCGCCGCGCAGAATACTGCTGTCGCTGATCGGCTGGAAGGCATTGGGCAACTCGAACTGGTACATCTTCGATATCCTGGCGCTGTACGTGCTGATGTTTGTTGCGTTCAGCATAGGTGAAAGACTGAGCGTCAGCCGCCGGCTCAGGCACGAACACCTGCCGGGACTCGTGCTCCTCTTTATTCTGACATTGGCATTCGTCTACGTCATGATGAAGACAGACAAACCGACCAGATGGTTCAACACGGTCATTCTCTTCCCGGTCGGATCCTTCTATTCTGTATTCAAAGAAGATATAGAGCGGCTGATCATGAGGAACGATGTCACTTATTACCTGACGCTGCTCATCATGGTGCCGGTATATATCTTTACATATCTGCACAGGCGGAGCTATGGAATAGAAGGCTATACGCTCTGGGCGTTCGCGTTCATTGCAGTGGTAATACTCGTGACCATGAAAGTGGGAGTATACAATAAGATACTCGAGTGGTTCGGGAAGCACGTGTTCAGCATCTACATACTTCAGAGAATACCGATGATACTGCTCGACCACTACGGCTTCATCGACGCCCATAAATACCTTGGGCTCATCGCGGCATTCGCACTAACAATACCGCTGGCGCTGGCTTTCGAAAAGGCTACGGACGCGGTGCTGACAGTTGGCCATAAAAGCAAATAAGATCAAAATAATCGCAGGCTTGCTAGCCTGCGATTTTGTATATGTCTACTTCATCGTTTGAGAAGCATTTTTCGTAATCTTTATTTGTCAGGTCTTCTATATCTGTGAACCGCTTGGATACTACTACGTAGTCGACTCCGAGCTCCCTGGCAACATCTCCGCGGTTTTCGTTGCCTGCGTCATACATCTCGTTGTTGGTGTGGAGCATCTGCCGCCGCAGTTCATACTCTCTGTCCGGGATGTTGTAGCCCGAGCCGGAGATGTAGGTGAAGCGGTTGGAGTAGACCGCGTAGAGGAAGAACCTGTTGTCCCAGCGGTTGTCGACGTGATATTTCTCAAGAGGCACGCTGTAGTATCTGTCAGTCGCGATGAGCGAGTCGAGCTCGGTGTTCTCGTTGAGCCACACCATTGCCTCGTACTCGTCGTTGCTTATGCTCGTGTACTTGTCAGGCGTTCTGTGGAGATTCGTTGCGCGGATATCCAGCCTCACGTTCTCCTTGAGGAAAGCGCCGAGGCTTACGGTAGTAGCGACCAGCATCACCGCCATTATGCTCAGCGTGATGCGGAGCGTATGCTTCGCAAGGGCTGAACTGCTTTGTTTGTCCTCGAGATCCTCGATGAACCACAGGGCTATCATCGGCGCGATGAATACCGTGACGAGACCGAAGTAGATCTGGCTGTGGCCGGAGTAGTTCATTATCATCATCAGAATGAATCCGACCATGGCAGCTGCGTAGACCAGCACGCGGGCAGGCTCGAATGGCTTGCGGCCGCTGATTACCAGCACCAGCTCGCGAACATAGCCAATGCAGAACGGCACGAAGTATATGGTCAGAAGGAAGAGCACGAATACACCCAAAACCACCAACAGCCTTATAGGGGTAGGGATGCCCATGCCCTGCATCGCTGCGATAAGCGGCTTCTTCCAGAACGCGATGTCTGCGATCTTTGCAAAGGCGAAGATCGACTGGCCTGTTGCGTTGGACACTCCGCGGCCGTTCAGGACCGTCTTGTAAATGAGCACGAATCCTGCCGATACCAGTGCGAGAGGGACAAGCGACTTGACCGGCACCTTGCGCATTATGATGCCGAGTATCATGGTGCCCCACATCGAGGCTACGATAACGGCTCCCATAGGACCCTTGATGCCTGTCGCCAGCATTATGAAGAACAGCAGAGCGATCAGCACCCTGAAGCGCTCCGGACGATTTTCGCTGAAAGCTTCATACCATTTCTTGAAGACGATCATGGTCATAAGTGCGACCGAAATGCCGTAGCCTGACGAGTTGTCGTTCTCGAGCGCAAACCTGAAGGCAATCGAAGTGCTTATGTTGCGTGTTATATAAATGTTGGAAAGCAGGAGCAACAGGCTGTATACGCCGGCGCGCTCCGACTTGGTGGACATCTCCCTGAAGAAGCTGTACGAGGACAGGCCGAAGATGCTTGCGGTCCAGATCGGACCGAAGGAGAGCATCATGGTATCGACCGGCACATCGAAGCATCTGACCGGTATCGACAGAAGTATCTCACTGAAAATGTGGTATGTGATGAACTTGCCGTAGACCCACGGGCTCTGCATCGGATAGTCGTGAGACAGGGAGTTGATGAGACCCATGTGGTAGGCCTTGTCGGAGTTCATGATCGTGAAGTCAGCCAGCTCAGGCGACATATAGCGGTACTGCACTCCGGAGAAGCAGTAGAAGAATACCAGCGCCATGAAGATGCAGAAAGCGACTGAAAGCTTGCTGAAGTGGAAGCGCTTTGCCACCAATGGTTTCTGCTTTTTTGTGTAGAGCATGAAGAGGTATAGCAGCGACAATACCGGGCCGGTCACATAAATGAGAAGATCGTTCGGTATGATATCAGATATGAAATAGACCAGCACCTGCAGACCCCATCCAGAGAAGAGGGCGAGCGCTATATCCGTTGAAAGATGATTGCCCTTGTATCCCGAGATGCCGACAAGCAGCAGTCCCGGCAGCATCACGTAGAACATCACGAAGGCTGCAAGTATCACAGCGTGCCGTACAGAGGCACCGTAAACGAACACCGCCACGAGCCACATCGCTGCAACGGCCATGACACACAGAGCCTTGAGTATATTCTTGAATTTTGTGTTTGGATCAAATGTTTTCATATTCATACAGTTATATTACAAGGTAGCTAAAGCGAATTCAATAGCGGGGCTGACACACTCCTGAAGCGAGATGGTCCGAGGAGGAGCGATGAAGCGGCTTGTGCTTCGTGACGACGAGGCACGAGCGGAAGGAGTGTGTCAGCCCCGCTTACTTGCATAGTATGGGCTATTTAACATATAATTACTGTGTATATGTATGGCATGAAAGGCCGTTGAGAGAATAAATACAGCTTTGATCGGAAGGTTTTTATGAAAAAGATACTTGTTACCGGCGCAGCCGGATTCATCGGAAGCAACTTTGTGTTTCACATGCTTAAAGCTCATCCTGACTACTATATAGTCGGGCTGGATGCTCTTACATACGCGGGCAATCTCGAGACTCTCGCGCCGGCGATCGATAACGAGCACTTCAAGTTCGTCAAGGCGGACATCACAGACGCGGAAGCGATCGACAAGCTCTTTGCAGAAGAGAAGTTTGACGTGGTCGTCAACTTTGCTGCAGAGTCACATGTAGACAGATCGATCGAGGATCCGGGTCTGTTTTTGCGCACCAACATCCTCGGCACACAGGTGCTGATGGATGCGTCCATCAAGTATGGCGTAAAGAGGTTCCATCAGGTCGGAACCGATGAGGTATACGGAGACCTGCCTCTCGACAGGCCTGATCTCTTCTTCGTTGAGACCATGCCTCTCACAGCATCGAGCCCATACTCGGCATCTAAGGCTTCAGCAGACCTGCTGGCAATGGCATACCACCGCACCTACGGGCTGCCTGTCACGATCAGCAGATGCTCCAACAACTACGGACCTTATCAGTTCCCTGAGAAGCTGATCCCGCTCATGATCGCAAACGCGCAAGCCGACAAGGCGCTGCCTGTTTACGGCGAGGGACTGAACGTCAGAGACTGGCTCTATGTTGAGGACCATTGCAGGGCTATCGACCTCATCCTCGAGAACGGAAGAGTAGGCGAGGTCTACAACATCGGCGGACACAACGAGAAGGCCAACATCGAAGTTGTTAAGATCATACTGAAGCAGCTGGGCAAGCCGGAGAGCCTCATCACATACGTCACGGACCGCAAGGGCCACGACCAGAGATACGCCATCGATCCTACCAAGATCCACAACGAGCTGGGATGGCTGCCGGAGACGAAGTTTGAGGATGGAATAAAGAAGACAATACAGTGGTATCTCGACAACGAGGACTGGTGGAAGAACATCATCAGCGGCGAATATCAGCAGTACTATGAGAAAATGTACGGCAACAGATAAAGGAGATTAAAGATGATAAGTTTTAACGTTCCTCCGTATATTGGCAAGGAAAAGGAATACTTAATGCAGGCTGTTGATTCGCATAAGATCTGCGGCGACGGACAGTTCACTAAGAAGTGCAATGCATGGATCGAGGAGAAGATGGGAGCTCATAAGGCGCTGCTGACGACTTCCGGTTCGACAGCGCTCGACATGGCGGCCATCCTTACGGATGTCGGCCCGGGCGATGAGGTCATCCTGCCTTCGTATACCTTCGTATCTACAGCTAACGCTTTCGTGCTGAGAGGCGCGTCGCTGGTGTTTGTAGATATCAGGCCAGACACTCAGAATATAGACGAGAAGCTGATCGAGGATGCCATTACTGATAAGACAAAGGTGATCGCACCTGTCCACTATGCAGGCATCGGCTGCGAGATGGACACCATCATGGATATCGCAAAGCGCCACAATCTGCTGGTTGTAGAGGATGCGGCTCAGGGCGTCAATGCGTTCTATAAGGGTAGAGGCCTGGGAAGCATTGGTGACTACGGATGCTACAGCTTCCACGAGACAAAGAACTACAGCATGGGCGAGGGCGGAGCTCTTCTGATCAGAGACGAAGACAAGACTGACAGAGCGGAGATCATCAGAGAAAAGGGTACCGACAGGAGCAGATTCCTCAGAGGTCAGATCGACAAGTACACATGGGTAGACATGGGATCATCGTACCTGCCGAGCGAGATGAACGCAGCATATCTGCTGGCTGAGCTCGAAGAGGCCGACATGATCAACAACAACAGACTCGCAAGCTGGAACGCATACTACGAGCAGCTGAAACCGCTCGCAGAGGCCGGACGCATCGAGCTCCCTGTTATTCCTGAAGAGTGCACGCACAATGCGCACATGTTCTACATCAAGACGAAGGACATCGAGGAAAGAACAGCTCTCGCTTCATTCCTGAAGCAGAACGACATACTTGCCGTATTCCACTATGTGCCGCTTCACAGCGCACCTGCAGGCAGTAAATTCGGAAGATTCCACGGTGAGGACAAGTACACGACGAATACATTCGAGAGACTGCTGAGACTGCCGATGTACTACGGTCTCAAGCCGGATCAGGTTGAATATATCACCGATACTATCAAGAAATTCTACAAATAGGAGATAGAATTGGCGGACGCAAAGACGATTCAGCCCTGGATCGGGCTCGTTACTAAGAATATAAAAGAAGAGAACGGCTGCCTGGTTGTCAGCGGCATCTGCATGACCCGTTTAATAAACGGCAAGGGTGCGCTGGACACTGAGCTGGTCCGTATTGACGTGACGTCGCAGAAGAATGCAGCCACGATGAGCTTCGGCTCGCGCTACGGGTTGCCGGGTCCTAAAAAATCGCGCATCAACACATATAAGCTGGTGATCGATCTGCAGGAAGCTCGCGAGTGGGACATCCAGAACAAGCTGCTGGTCATCTACAAGGATCAGTACGAAGGCTTTATCGCATATGATGTCCGCGACAGGCGCACCGGGCAGAACAAGAACGGCCCGCTGTTCATCCACGACGGAGTAACCAGCTATCTCAGACAGAACAAATACAACAGGGTGTTCCTCGTAGTGAGAGACACCAACAGATACGACTATCCGGAAGAGCAGGAGAGACTTGAGCGCGCCAAGAAGAAGGCGGAGGAGCTCAGGGACAGGGACATCATCCTGATGTACGAGAAGAACTGCAGCAGGTATGAGGAGAGCGCGTCGGTGCTTTACGAGAAGCTGATCGACATGGGCTACGACAACGTGTTCTACATAGTCGACATGTCCATACCAGCTGTGCAGGAGCTTCCGGATAAGTATAAGAAGAATCTCATCCAGAAGGACAGCGACAAGCATCTCGAGTACTTCTTCGCCAGCAACAAGTTCATTTCGACGGAGACCATCGACCACTCGCTGCAGCTGAGGATAGCCAACAAGAGCGCACAGGATAAGATCACCGGAGAGGGACTGATGTACGTGTTCCTGCAGCACGGCGTTATGTACATGGTGTCGCTCAACTCCGAGCTGAGGGTCGGATTCAAGCAGAAGACCGGCTACAAGCTTCATAAGACTGTCGTTTCGTCGGAGGCGGAGGCAAGGCACTTCATAGATCTGGCGGGTATGGACAGAGACGACCTATATGTCACCGGACTCGCCAAATTCGACAGGTGCTACCGCAATGAAGGCGCTGATAAGATAATCATCATGCCTACCTGGAGGCGCTGGGAGACAAACCAGGCCAAGAAGGACATTGAAGGCACGGGCTACTTCAGGATGATAGAAACGATGTATGAGGCCGTTCCTGAAGATAAAAGGGACAGAGTCATCATACTTCCGCACCCGCTGATGGCGGAAAGATTCCGCGATGAAGAGGGCGGACTGGGCGGCAGCATAACGCTGGCGGACAGCTACGATCGCGTATTCAGGGACTGCAGCCTGCTCATCACAGACTACTCGTCGATCGCGTACGACGCGTTCTACAGGGGAGCAAACGTGGCCTTCTACTGGAAGGACAAGGATGAGTGCATGGAGCACTACGGCGAGGGCACGTTCCTCATGCTCAATGAGGATAACGTCTTCGGCGAGGTCTGCATGAACGGCGAAGAGATCACAAAGGCGGTCGAAGAGCTCTACAACAAGCCGCAGAGAGCGCGTGACCTCGAGCGCTACAGCAAGATCGTTGAGTTCCACGACGGCCGCAACTCCGAGCGTATAATAGAGCTCCTGAAAAGGGACGGAGTTATTTAGTAACATAGCAATACATGATAATACATAAATATATAACAAAGATACTGGCGCTGCTTCTGGCGGCGGTAATGGTGCTGCCGACTGCGGCGTTCGCCAATGACGAAGCTGCGGACGAGGCGGCTCCGGCAGCCCTGGAGAATCTCACCATTGAAGAAAACCCTATGGGTACTGTGGAGATCATATGGGATGCTGTTGAAGGCGCTGCGTACTATGAGGTGGCATCGCCGGGCGTGAATGGCGGTGAACCGGCGGTGACCGAAGAGGCCATGTGTACGGTTTCGGGGCTGGACCACGGCGTTGCCTACGAGTTCAACGTTGCCGCCTGCGATGAGTCCGGAACGGTCGTTGCAGAGGGAGATGTCTCGATCACAACGGTTGCGTACAGGATCAAATTCAATGAAAACTCATTCAGGAAGCTGAAGAGCAAAACGGTGACTCCGAGGAAGTTCAACATCAACCTGAGAAAGATGATCGGAGAGCCGCACAGCGGATATGCTGTGGTACAGGGCGGATGTACCGATGGCACATATGCGTACTACCTGATGGTGTCGACAGCGACCCAGAAGGGCAGAGTCCTGAAGGTAAGGATAAAGGACAGAAAGGTCATCAAAAGGTCGAAGGTGCTGAATACCTGGCACGGCAACGGCATGGCCTATGACAGCAAAAGAAAAAAGCTGGTCGTTATATCGCGCGAGCACAGAAAGCAGGAAATCACGCAGATCGATGCAAAGACGCTTAAGATAACCAGGCAGAAAAACGCTAAATACAGCTACAATATCGATGCCTGGACAAAGAAGCTCAGTCAGAGGTATAAGCAGTCCGGACTCGCTGCCATAGCGTATGTCAAAAAGTATGACTGCTACATAGCTCTCGAGCGTGTATATCACAACCTGCTGATATTCGATCCGGATACATTCGAGTGTATCGGTCTGGTATATACGGAGCTGGGCAAGACCGGCACCTTCCAGGCCATGGATGCCGACTCGAGATATGTATATCTGCTTTTGAGCTACTACAATGACGGCAGTGTTGTGCAGCCTTACAACAAGATAGTTGCTCTCGACTGGAACAGCGAGAATCTCCTGCCTGTTGTAAATGCGTGCAAAAGTAAGGATCTTCCATATGTACCGAGGGCGTGGCGCTGCAACAACGACGGCAAGGGTAAGCCGGATGCCTCCATACGGATCAGAACCAAGCACGAGGCAGAAAACATCTATCATACGACAGACAAGAACGGCAAAGAGCACTTCTACATGTCTGAGTACTACGGTCATAAGGTAAAAAGAAAGTATCACAGAGATAATTATGTCTATGACCTTGGCGTAATCTAAACAGAAAGGGTCTCATACCGGAAACATGTTAGGAACCAATTATTATCTGACCAAAATAATAGAAGCATTCATCATAGGCTTTGGCGTGGCATATCTGTTTGGACCGATCAGCATTAAGCTGGCTCACAAACTCGGGGTAATAGACACGCCTAGGGACGCGAGAAGGGTACATAAAAAACCGATCCCGCGTTTCGGAGGAATGTCCATCTTCATGGGGTCCATGGCCGCGATGCTGATACCGGCCGGGATGAATGCCAATATCAAGGTAGCCATGATAGGCGGCGCACTGATGTACCTGCTGGGCATCTGGGACGACATCAAAGACATAAAACCGATCGTAAAGTTCGGCGGACAGGTCCTGATTGCATCCCTCGTCTACTTCCTGGGGATCAGGATCACTTTCATCGGCAGCTACTTAGTCGCCTTCGAAGGCACGCAGGCGCACCTGATACTCAGCGAGGGTGTTGCCTACCTCATCACTGTGTTCTGGATAGTCGGCATCACCAATGCGGTGAACCTGATGGACGGACTGGACGGACTCGCTGCAGGCTCGGTAGCGATCATGTCGCTTTCGCTTGCGTATATTGCGTACATCCACGGTACAAGGCTCGGATCCATGCCGGTCTGCATAGCACTCGTTGCGGTAGCGGCCGGATGTCTGGGATTCCTGCCATACAACTTCTCGCCGGCCAAGACCTTTATGGGAGACGGCGGAGCGCTTTATCTGGGATACATGCTGGCAGTTCTGTCAGTCATCTCACCACTTAAGAGGGCGACTGTTGTAGGAGCTCTCGTACCGATGCTCACTCTGGCAGTGCCTATCTTCGATACGGTGATGGCCATGCTCAGAAGAGCGCTCAAACATGAATCGATAATGTCGGCCGACAAGGGCCACCTGCACCACCACCTGATGGCTGCAGGCTTCGGCCAGAGGCGTTCGGTCGTGATAATATACGGTATCGTAGGAATAATGGGAGAGGTCGCGGTGCTCATCAGCCGTGAGCTCTACAAGGACGCGTTCTTCCTCTTTATGATCGCCTTCCTGTATCTGTGCATCATAATGGTGCCTAAGAAGAGGGCAAAAGGAATCAAGAGGATAATTACTCAGGATACGAGTGATCTTGAAAAAGAATACTTTACTGAGTATCTCAATTATGAGAGGGAAAGGCGCAGAGAGCTGCGCGAGGCGGCCAAGGCAGCTGCGGAGGCTGCGGCTGAGGCAGAGGAAGCATCGCCTGAAGATCCTGAAGATAATGGCGATAATAATGAAAAAGGAACGGTAGAATAGTTGAGCAATACGGAAAAAGAAAAAAAGAAAAGCACTGGAAAGCACGGTACTATGCAAAAGCGGAAAGCGTTTCCCCGTAAAAAGGGATACATAGTAGCATTATTGCTGCTGGCGCTTGTAACGGCTGCATTCTTCGTGATGATGATACTTACAGACCTTCTGCCTTCAGACCTTACGGTCATACTGGCGGGAGTCGTGGTTGCTTTGCTGCTGCTCACCAACTTCATGTTTTCGAGCAGATTCAGATGGAAGCGCATCGTAGGCATTCTCATATCCATGGTGCTCATATGCGTACTGGCTTCAGTCACTGTATTCATGGGCGAGACCTATGCCATGCTGAATTCGATAAGCGGAAGCAGTGCGGGATCAGCTGATGCTTCGGGACCGGATGCTGACAAGGTATCGGTAACTGAAGAGCCTTTCAATATCTATATCACAGGTATCGACCAGTGGGAGAGCGAGAAGGGCCTCGATCTTGAGCGAAGCGATGTAAACATGATAGTCACGGTCAATCCGGTCACCAAGAAGGTGCTGCTCACATCGATCCCACGCGATTCATACGTGAAGCTCCATACTGCACAGCAGATGGACAAGCTGACACATACCGGAGTCTACGGAGTCGATGAGACGATCTATACCGTAGAGGACTGGCTGGGTGTAGACCTCAACTATTATGTGAAGATGAACTTCAGCGCTGCTGTAGAGATTATCGACGCGTTGGGCGGCATCAAGGTTTACTCACCTGTGGAGTTTGAGAGCAGCCTTAAGGGATATAAGTATAAAAAAGGCTGGAACTATCTCGGCGGATACAAAGCTCTCTACTTTGCGCGTGAGAGACACGCGTTCGAAGGGCAGGACTCCATCAGGGTGGAGAACCAGCAGAGAGTAGTAAAGGCGATCATCAAGAAGATGACATCATCGACAGCGCTGCTGACCAATTACGGTGATGTGATGAGCGCGGCCAGCCGCAACATGCATACCAATATGTCATCTGCGGAGATGACAGAGCTGGCAAAGATGCAGCTGACAGACCTGAGCGAATGGGATGTTCAGTCCCAGAAGATCGACGGCGAGTACGGTGAGGACTATGTAGCGTCGCTCACCCAGAGTCAGAAATTCTCGGTATTCAATACAGACCCGGCTTCGGAGAAGAAATGTACCGATGCGATCAGCAATGTGATGAATCCAAGTCAAAGCGAGATCAATGCGGCAACGGAAAACTCGAGAAAGGGTTTCATAATGAACGCTCTGTACAGGGTACAGGAAAAGGTAAAAGAGAAGGCACAGCATTCTGAAGAAGAAGGCTAGATACGAAAAAGATCCTTCCGGCAGCCCGGAAGGATCTCTTTTATTGCGCAAAATACTAGTTGTTATTCGTTGCGGTCGCAGTTGCAGTCTTTGGCTTGCCGATGTAACGGAAAACGGACTTGAATCCCTTATATCTCTTTGTGGTAAGGGAGTTGACAGCGATGGATTTGTTCCAGCTGGTGCTGCCCGGTTTGCCATCATCGGTGGTGCACGCCTCGGCAAGCTTGTTGTTGCCCAGGTAGATCGCCACATGTGTAGTGGTGCAGAGCACGTCGCCTACCTTCAGGTCAGCCTGCTTAGGATGACCGAGGTTTGCAAAGAGCTCGCACTTTTTGAATTCAGGCGCCATGTACGACTTACCGCGCTTGCAGAGATCGAGCATGAATGGCTCGTTGCCGCCATGAGCATATGCCGCGGTGACGAACGGATTGCAGCAGTAGGTCTTCTGCCACTGCTTTACATATTTCTGCTTGGACTTAGGCTGAGTGCCGCAGAAGTAGCATCCGTTATGGTGGGAGTGCAGACCGTTGCCGTAATGGAAAGAGTTGTCGTTAGCTATCTTTCTTGCCCAGGCAGCTGAGTTCGAAGCGATCTTAGCAGCAGCCTTGGTCTGAACTACCTCGGACGGATCCTTGGTATCCTGGATAGTGCTGACAACCGTCTGAAGCACGGTCTTCTTTTCCACGATCTTCACCTTTGAGGCGCTGACATAGTAGTACTTCTTACCATACCTGATCTTATACCATATGGAATTGTTCTTAGCCTTTGCTACAAGTACGATAGTAAGCTCCTGATCCTTAGGAAAGAGGCCGACCCTCGGCATGGAAACACCTGCGCCTTTCCTGTAGTTCACTTTGGCTGTAGTCTTACCGATAGAGGTGGTGCTGTATTTGATGGTGTCCACCAGATCGGAGCGGATGTAACCGGTCTTTTTTCCGGCAGTGATGTGATACCACTTATACAGCTTGCCGTATTTGCTGTCGGTCACGAAGACTTCACCCTTGATCTTGATGTTGGTGTTGTCCTTGAGTCCGGTAACCTTATTGCTTGCTTTTGTAGGCTTTGCTCTCACGAAAGCACCGTCCCAGCTGTTGACCTTCGCGGTAGCTCCGAGATTTGTTTCAGTAGCAGCAGTAATACCAGCAGCCAGCATCATCACAAACACGATAAAAAGAGCTATCAGCGAGACCCGGAGAGCCAATTTCTTGTTCTTCAGAGCCATTTTGACATAAACCTCCGATCTTAATGACACTTATTGCATCATACATATTCACACTAAATTATATTGCTGCAAAAAAAGCCATCAACGACTCTGTATAAGCTTTAAGAGCCTTATTAACAATTATTAATTATTCAATTATAATTAACTGATTAAAGAAAAACGGAGGAAGTATATCGTTGGAAAGCATTCGCAGCAGAAGAAAAGAGAATCTGATAATGGTGCTGCAGTACACGCTGCTGTTCTGCATTCTGGTACTTGGCGTCTTTGGGGTGCTCATACTGTCACACCGCTCGTTCATTCAGGGCGGCGACGGATACAAGCAGGGATACTTCTGGACTGTGGAGCTAAAGAAGCAGATGGAGAATCTTGCTGCGGGCGGTGGCATAACGCTCTGGTCGTGGAGCAAGGGCCTCGGAATGGACGTGCAGACCAACTACATACTCGATCCGTTCAACTGGATCGCTGCATCCTTCCCAGCAGGCTATATCGAGCTCGGATACACACTGTCTGTGATCCTCAAAATGTACTGCGGCGGACTGGCCTTCCTTGCTTTCATGAGATATGCGGGAGCCGGAGTCTTTGAGAGCCTATTCGGCAGCATCAGCTATGTGTTCGCGGGATACTTCATCGTGATCGGGCTCATCCATGCCGACGCGATGTTCAGCATATTCATGTTCCCGCTCCTCATACTCGGAGTGGAACGCATCTACAAGGGGCGCTCACCGGTGGTGTTCGTGCTTTCCGTGGCCTACTATCTTATAAGGTTCCTCTACTATGCGTACATGGCAGGGGTGGCCGTCTTCGTTTACATACTTATCAGGTACTTTGCTTACCACAAGTTTGAGATAAAGACCTATCTGAAGAGCCTTGGCGGCTTCATCGTGTGGGGCATGACCGGCATATTCATCGCGGGCTTTCAGCTGCTGGTGGACGTGCCGGCTTTGTTCGGGGCATCCTCAGAGAGCGCTACCGATTCCATTTCACTGCTGTTTGACAAAAGCTATTACATAGAGCTCGGCAGAGAGATCACCGGCACCGGCAACACTACGGCTTACCACATTGCCGGCCTCACACTGATCGCGATAATGCTCATAGCGTCTGCCCTTCCGGAGATCAGCCGCAAGAGGACGGATATCATGATGACCATTCTGGGCTTTATAGCCATGCTGCTTCCGGCGGCATGCAGCTTCCTTAACGGCATGGGATATCCGACGCTCAGATGGATGTTTATCTTCGTGTTCTTCGCTTCGTGGACAGCAGCGGAGCAGATAGGCAGCGCGCGACTGCACAAGTGGAGCGGACTGGCATTAAACACTATTGCTCTCCTCGTGATGTCGGCATGGACCATAGGCTTCTACGCGGCGGGCAAACTCGACATGGGCAGAAGGGCGGTCCTGTTCATAAGCATTCAGCTGCTGGGCGGAGCGATATTCCTGCTGATCCTGATAATAAGACACAAGGCCGCTTTCTTCAGACGCGCGGACAAAGCACTCATACTCGCTTTATGCGTGGCGGTGCTCACCGGCAGCTGGGGCGTGGCGTTCCTCGACAGCAGAGGAAGCTTCGTCAGAAATAACGCCATCAACAAGGCTCTCGAGGGCTCGACCCAGAGGGCGGGAGCCATGATCGATGATGACGGCTTCTACAGGATAGATCAGGTGGACTCCATACTCTACAGCCATGTGGTGAAGTCCCCTCCTAACGAAAGTATGTGGTGGAAGACCAAGCCGCTGTACGTATACAGCAGCAGGCTACCTGAGAAAATGCTCGAATTCAACCGGCTGCTGGGCAACAATTACGGATACTCCAAGAGAGTGTTCATGCTTTCGAACGACAACAGGGCAGGGCTGGACTACCTCTGCGGAGTCAAGTACTTCCTTGGCGATGACAAGAAGAACGACAGGACGGGTTCGGATGAGTATGCGGGCTACGGATTTGAGTTCTATAAAGATATAGATGGCGTCAACGTCTTTAAGAACAAGCACGATGTGAGCCTCGGCTATGTATATGACAAGTACATCACTGAGAGCGACTTCAGGCAGCTTGACAGGCTTGAGAGGGAGCAGGCCCTGCTCCAGGCCGCTGTGCTGGCTGATGATGAAAATGCGGGAGGCCTCGAAAGGCTCGAGCTGTCTGACGTAGAGACTGCGGTGAATGACGTGCCATACGAGATAACGGCAACGGACGGAGCTGTTGTTGAAGACGGCAAGATCGTCACTGATAAGGACGACGCGTCATTCACAATCAGCATCGGCGATGTAGAGAACAGTCAGCTGGTGGTCTCGTTCGACGGACTGCTCAGAGGGCCGAATGAGAAGCAGAGCAAGTCGTTCGTGATACACGCCAGGAACGAGTTCGTCAATGAGATGGCCGACAACAAGATCAATAATCAGGCCATCCCGTTCATCAGGGATTACGATCTCAACATGGGTTATTACGACTCGTATACGAACGGACGCATCAAGATCACACTGTCCAACAAGGGCACATATCACTATGAGAGCTTACGGGTGCGCGCCATGGACGCGTCCCTGTTCGATAAATATGAGAGCAATCTTTCGGCCGGCAAGCTGAACGTTGAAAGCTGTGCCGATGAAGAGGTAAAGGGAAGCATCTCGTGCAGCAAGCCGGGTGTGCTCTTCCTTTCAATATATGACTATCACAACTGGAAGATATACATCGACGGCAAGAGAGCTGATCGCATAGACGGCCTCAACATAGCCTTTACAGGAGTCAGGGTTCCGGCCGGAGAGCACAGCATAAGGCTCGAATTCGTGAACAGAAACCTCCGGGCCGGTTTGGTGCTGACAGTCATAGGCGTTATTTTCCTTGTGGTGGCATTGGTGGTCCGCAAAAGACACAGGCCGCAGTCCGAAAAGTGATGATTTTACACCGGCTTTTCTATATAATTATTAAGTTATGAAGAAGATCCGCGCATGGTTCAGAAAGAATAAGAGAGCCTTCCTGATAACGGACTTTCTGCTGCTGATCACGACGGTCGCAATTCTGGTCGCAACGGCTAATCCGGCAGACGTACAGGGACTGACTATCGACACCACGTATAACACGGCGTCGCTCACTTGGGATGCTGCGAAAAACGCAAAAGGCTACCGTGTTTACAGATCCAGAAACGGCGGCAAGTACAAGTATCTGGACTACACAGCGGATACCTCCTTTGAGGATAAAGATCTCAGAACGGGCGATACCTATTCATATGCCATAGCTTCGCGAAACGGTTTCCTTACAAGTGACATATCCGATGCCGAAAAGCTCGACGTTGTTCCAAGCCTGGAAAAGCCTGTTCTTGAGGTGGACACGAGCAAGGGCGAGATGATGCTGAAGTTCGGTGAGATCGATGGTGCCATCTGCTATGAGGTCATAAGGAACGGCGAGGTCATCGACACTATAGAAGACACGGACTATGTGGATCACAGTGCCAAGAGCGACAAGGAATACAAATACGAAGTAAGAGCCGTAAGATATAAAAAGAAGCCTGTATACAGCAAGTTCAGCAACAAGGAGAAGGGCGTTCTCCATGCGGTACAGAACTTCAAGATCAAAACCATGGACAACAACATTGTGTTTACATGGAACCCTAGCGAATACTACACGACATACAAGCTGTATAACGGCAACCACATCCTGACAGAAACAGACGAAGGCCAGTTCACGATGAGCGACTATAAGCTGGATAAGGTCTATGATATATCGCTGGTGGGTTACGCTTCTGACAACACAAGAAGTCCTGAATGCGAGCGCAGGATCATGGCGACCGAAGAAGATATGACGAGTGAGGAAGCCTGCGATGAGGCCTGTGAATGGGCTGTGGACATTGCCAACGACAACTCATTCACGTACGGCACCGGAGCAAGAGCTCACAGACCGGGATGCTACTTCTGCGGCACCAACGTGGGTCCTAATATGAACAAGAAAGGCAAGTCCAAAGTCAGCGGCCACTCATACGCTAAGACTTACTGCTGCAATCCGTTCGTGACCGCGTGCTTCGCACACGGTGCAGGGGATCCGGGCATGCTTAGCGCTTGCTCGCGAGGTAAGACCGTAGAGTTCACGCCGGGCTCGTTCACCAGATACGGCCCGTTCAAGAACGTGGGAAAGCCGGGATACGGTAACCTGAAGAAGGGCGATGTGCTGGTCATGTCTGCTCACGTGATGATATATATCGGGGACGGCAGGATCGCTCATGCCAAATCCTCAGGCTGGGGAGCCGGATCGATAACCACCGACAAGGCATCCGGATACTATAAAAGATCAAAATTCGTAATGAGGTATACCGGAAGCGGCAGGGGCAAAAAGCTCGTCATAAAGGATGTCGACGAAAAGGGCAATCCGATTGAAGAAGAATCGTCGGAAGGTTAAAATAATAGATGGAAGCAGACTTTTGACTCAGTGAGAAAGGAAGGCAATATGAAAGGTATCATCCTTGCCGGAGGAGCCGGCACAAGACTCTATCCGCTTACAATGGTAACCAGTAAGCAGCTTCTGCCTGTTTACGACAAGCCGATGATCTACTATCCGCTGTCGACCCTTATGCTTGCGGGAGTAAGAGACATACTGATCATCTCCACACCTGAGGATACACCTAGATTCGAGAACCTTCTCGGAGACGGAACGCCGTTCGGCATCGACCTGTCATACAAAGTGCAGCCTTCACCTGACGGACTCGCACAGGCATTCATCATCGGTGAGGAGTTCCTCGGCGATGAGGCCGGAGTCATGATACTCGGCGACAACATCTTCTACGGCAACGGCTTCGGAAAGATACTGAAAAAGGCCGTGGTAAACGCCGAAGAGGACGGCCGTGCAACTGTGTTCGGATACTATGTAAACGATCCTGAGAGATTCGGCATCGTGGAGTTTGACGAAAACGGCAAGGTGCTCTCAATTGAAGAGAAGCCAAAGCATCCGAAGAGCAATTACGCTGCGACAGGCCTGTACTTCTACCCGGCCGGCGTAAGCAAGATGGCAAAGGAGGTAACCCCTTCAGCCAGAGGCGAGCTTGAGATCACCACGCTGAACGAGATGTATCTGCACGAGGATAAGCTCGACGTGCAGCTGCTGGGCCGCGGATTCGCATGGCTCGACACCGGCACGATGGATTCGCTCGTTGACGCAGCGGACTTCGTGAGAATGCTTGAGAAGAGACAGGGAGTAAAGATATCCGCTCCGGAAGAAATCGCGTTCAGAAACGGCTGGATCGACAAAGAGGCACTGCTGAAATCAGCTGAAAAGTACGGCAAGAGCCCGTACGGAAGCCACCTCAAGGCGGTAGCTGAGGGCAGACTCGTAGCAAGATAAAAAACATTAGACTAACATTCAGCCGGGCTCTTATGCCCGGCTGTTTTGTCCTTTAGGATCGTAATAATGAAACAGAAAAAAACAGCTAATGTCATTAAGATAGTGATAATACTGCTGATGCTGTGCGCCTGCATCGCATCTGCTGTTTTCATTCTCGGCAGGCAGGGATATTCACGAGGTCCATCACCGGAGATGGAAGACCCCGTGACACCATCCGCAGAAGGCGCCGAAGCGCCGGCAGCGGAGCCGGACGGTGCCGAGGCAGTCATATTTGCTGCTTCGGACTATCAGGCTGATTCGAACTTCGATGCTCCTGAACAGACGCTGCACGGGCTTCTGAATTCGGTCAAGAGCGACGGCAAGGCTCCGGGTGCGGCAATCATCTGCGGGGATTACACGAACGATGCCGTGCTGCACGATTATCAGCTGAGCCCCGAGGACTCGATAGCAGAGATACGGGGCGTGCTCAGTGAAGAGGCTCCATCCGTAAAAGAAGAAAACACATTATTCGTGCAGGGCAATCACGATGCGCTGACTGAGTCGATATCGGAAAGCGGACTGCATGAGCTTGACAGCTATCTCGTATACGTGCTAAACACCGAAAACGACTTTCCGTGGAAGCAGGGCAAGGGCTCAGGCAACCTTTTAAAGGTGTCAAGAACAGCCTCGGAGATGAAGAAGTGCTTCGACAAGCTGATAGCTGACGGCGAAACGCGACCGATCATAATAGCGGGGCATGTGCCGCTTCACTTCACAGCCCGCACCTCCTCGAGGCATACGACCGGAGACAACCTTTACTCAGCGCTCGTATTCGATGCGGTCAACAAAGCTGCGGAAGATCTCGATATCATCTACCTGTATGGACATAACCATTCCAAAGGCTGGGACTGCTACCTGGGAGGAAGCTGTGTATACAGGCAGCCTGGCGACAAACTGCTGCTGCCGCTCTACGACGACAGCGACATCACCTCGGATGACTTTGAGGAGAAGACGCTCAACTTCACATATATGAACGCCGGATACACAGGGTATTACATGAACTGTGCTCCGGGAGAATACAGCAGCGATCCGGATTCGCAGTACAGGGCTGCCGACGAGACGCTGACATGCAGCGTTATAGAGATATACAGCGACAGGATAGTCATCACAAGGTACGATGAAAACGGAGTGCATGCTCTTGGCTCGGCAGGAGAGGCCGATCCGTACAAGGGCGGAGTTGATGACGGACTGATCGGTCCTGAGCATTACAGTACAGAGACCGCAAGTCCGGCAGTTATAGAGCGCAGGACAGTTAAAGAGCAGGAAGAGCTGCAGGATGCAGCGTAAACGTTAGTATTGAAAAAGCATATACACATCTGTGAACAGGAATGAAAGCCTTGCGAACGGAGTGTAATATGTGGCATTCTATATTAGATAGGGTTACTGTAATACTTAATACAGGAACTTTAAAACGAAAAACAGGGGAGGCCCAAAGTGCAGGAAAAAACATTAAAATCGGTATACCAGGCCACAAGAACGATAGAAACCGAGATCAGCAAGGTGATCATCGGTAAGGAAGACGTTATTCACAAAGTGCTGATGGCCATACTGGCAAACGGACACATACTTCTCGACGACGTACCGGGTGTCGGCAAGACTTCGCTTGCAGTCGCGCTCGGAAAGACGCTCGGACTTGAGTACAACAGAATACAGTGCACGCCTGACGTGCTTCCGTCTGACATCGTTGGCTTCTCGGTGTTCAACAAAGAGAAAGATTCCTTCACATACATGCAGGGCATCATCAACAACACAAATCTGCTTCTTGCAGATGAAATCAACCGTACTTCAAGCAGGACTCAGGCAGCTCTGCTCGAAGCCATGGAAGAGAAGCAGGTAACAGTTGACGGAATCACACACCCACTGCCTGATCCGTTTATCGTCATCGCTACGGAGAACCAGGTAGGAGCTGCAGGAACACAGATGCTGCCGCACGCTCAGATGGACAGATTCCTCGTGAGACTCACTGTCGGATATCCTGACAAGCAGAGCGAGATAGATATCATCCGCGGCAGACAGACTGAAGACCCATATGCAGGACTGAGAAAGATCATAACTGCCTCGTCTCTCAAGACAATGCAGAAGGCGACACTCATGGTAACCATCAAGGATTCCCTGATGGGTTATATTGCTGACCTCGCAGAGGCTTCGCGCTCAAGCATGAGCACAGAGCTCGGCATCAGCCCGAGAGGTTCGATCGCAGTAAGCCATATGGCAAAGGCATCAGCTATTCTGCACGGAAGAGATTTCGTAAACGAAGAAGATATCAGAAGTATCTTCTGCGATGTTTGCTCTCACCGTATCATCCTTACGCAGAGAGAGCGTGCTGCCGGCACAACGACCAGAGAAGTGCTGGAGCAGATCATCGGTGACGTAAAGGCACCGTATAACGTATAACAACAGGAGCGGCCGATGCGCAGAAATCTGATCGTCTGGATATTGCTGATAATATCCGCGCTTATCCTGTATCTATTCTCGAATGGGAGCGTGACACTTGCACTTCTGGTGGCGCTGATCGCAGCGCTGCCGGTTTCGTTTGCGATTCTTAAATTGACAGCGGGAAAAGTAGAACTCTCTCTGACAGACGGCGGATTTGCGGATGATCACAGAGTGTTTGTGCTGAGTTTCAAAAACAAAGGTGCCATGCCGGTAGCTTCGGTGGAGACAGAAGCTGTCTGCAAAAACCTGCGCACCGGGGAGAGCGACTCATTCTCAATAACCCGGAGCCTCGGACCGAACAAAACAGTAGAGATCCCAATAGAAATACTGCCAACGCACGCCGGCAGATACGAGCTGTCGCTTAGCTCGCCGGTAATGCGCGATCCGCTCGGGATCTGGAAGAAGAAAATAGAATTTGATGGTAACACAGGTGTTACCATAATGCCTGAGCTGTTTGAGATGAACATCGTACAGGCGGGTGTGGCAGCCATGCCTGAGAGCGATGCGGAGTCAGCCAAAACAAGAGGCGCTGTCTCGGGCGACATGATAGATATAAAGGAATACGTGCCGGGCGATCCGGTCAGAAACATTCACTGGAAACTCTCCGAGAAGTTAGACAAGCCTCTGGTGAGAGTGCTTGGAACACCTGTATCTGACCAGTACCTCATATTACTCGACAACCCGGCAGACATAGCCAACGATCCTGAGGCGCTCGATGCAGTTGCCTCGGTATACGCGTCGCTGATCCAGACACTGAGGATGAACGACATAACCTGCTATGCAGGCTGGACGGATCCTGACACAGGTAAGGCCGTGATACGCAGAATCGCCGATGACGGCGAGGCTGCTGCCGCAGCAGATGAGTATCTGTCTGTGCCGGCAAGCATGCCGAGTGCGTTTGCAAGGATCAGCAGAGACATGGCAGATGACAGATATGCTCATGTCGTAATAGTAGGCTCCAGCATACCTGTAAATATCGATGTGCTGGCTAACGGATGCAACGTGACCATACTGAAATACGGAGACTGGAGCAGCTTTACAGAGGGCAGCATGACAGTCGTCGGATTCACGGCAGCATCATATAAGAGCGATACGGCCGGAATTGAGATTTAGGCCCGGCCATACGGATGGAAAAAGAAAAGAAAGAAAAGAAGCCAAAGAAAATAAAGAATAAGCCTGAGAAAGAACGGGAGAAACGGGAGAAGCGCCCGAAGTTTAAGCTGCCCGTAAAAGCGAAGGCAAAAGGCAAAGCAGACAAGCCTGCTGATTCGGACAGCTTTGGTGCAATGGTGCATTCGAGCGAGTCTATCATGAGGCTGAAAGAGGACGGTAAGCAGGTGCAATGGAAACAGGATCTTGTGTTGAACTTGTCGTGCGCTGCTCTGGTGACCTCAGCTATCGCTCTGTTCTGTATGAGCATCGAGGAGCCTCTGCTTATACCTTTTGCGCTTACATGCCCGGTAGTCTTTATGGCGGTCACATTCATAAGGACTCTTAAGAAGAAAGAGCTTGTGTGGACAGCTCAGCTTGTGATGCTGCTGCTGTTTGTAGCGGCGGTCGCAATCTGGAGCAGTACCATAATGGGCGGTCTCAGCATGCTCATAAACAGATTCTACGATGTTGCCGAACAGGCTCAGGCGTATATATACGAAAGACCTTCGGGAGGATACGACGCAACAGAAACATCCGCAAGGATAGCCATTGCGTGGGTGTCAGGTCTTGCCGGCTTTATCACGGCGATGCCGCCTGCAAGATTCAGGCGTGCAGTCAGCGCGCTTGTCACCATTGCAATAATGATAGCGCTTGCGTACTACGGGCTCCTTCCGTCGGCAATATGTATTGCTGTAATGATCGCAGCCCTTATAATAGCCCTCTCGCGTGGAACGCTGATTTCGTTCCTGCCTGTAGTGCTCGCGGCACTTGTGCTTTTCGGAGCCATTGTGCTAATTGATCCGGGCGAGAGCTATACGGTTTCACGTGTAGATGAGAATCTCAGAGACAGATTCGCCATCAGTTCGACTCTGCTGCAGGATGACAGCTCTTTCTATGAAGAGGAAGACCAGAGCTATCAGGATGATGAAGACAACTGGGAAAGCGAAGAATATGAAAATGAAGAAGAGGGCGAATACGGCATATATGTAATTTACGGCAGTATTGCTCTGCTTGTTGCAGCTCTCGGTGCAACAGTATTCCTGCTCTACAGGCGCATCAAAAGGAAAAGAGCTGAGAACCGCAGGGGACTCAACAGCAGTGATACCCGCGAAGCGGTCACAGCGATGTTCCCTTACGCTGTCAGATGGCTGAAGGGTTATGGAATTGAACAGACTGGCCCATCGTTTACATCCATGATGCCTGCGCTTATGAACGAGTTTTCAGACACATATGTGCATCGCTTCAGGGACATGTATCTTCTTTGGAGTGAGGCTGCATACAGCAATCACGATGTGACGGAAAACACCAGAGTGCTTATGGACGCATTCATGAAAGATACGGTCAAAATGGTTGATGACAAGTGCAAACTCAAAGATAAACTGAGACTGAAATTCAAATACGCACTGTAACGGAAAGACAAATGAACAGACGAAACACTTCCGCCAAAAAAAGAATACTCATTCTCGTGTCAGTCCTGATGCTGATGCTGCTTTTGTGCGGCTGCCGTACCAGAATCACCAACAATACGGAAGTAACACGGACGATGCAGGACGAAAGCGGCTATTTGACGGACTCCTATCAGGCCCGCAGAGACGAGCTTGGCATTCCTGTTGCTGACGCTCCGCTCTTTGACAGAGGAAGCTCAGGAGAGGACGAGGAAAGCTGGGAAGATGATGTAGAATATGAGGACTTTGAAGACTCTGAAGACTACGAAACTGAGAATGAAGAAGTTGTCGACGAAGAGGAGTACGAAGACGAAGACGATACAGATGACGGTAATACCACCAGCTCCAGAACTTCAAGCAGTACAACTCCTGTAAGCAGGATCCAGAGACAGCCAACACATCACACATATCAGACAACTACTTCTACTACAGTAGTAAGAGTTTCGCTGAATGCAAATGCAAAGGACGCTAAGTGCAGCAGGGCGGCACTGGCAGTCAGGAAGGGATCGACTTACGGATCGCTTCCTACTCCTATCAGAGATGGATATACATTTGAAGGCTGGTACACCGCAAAGAGCGGAGGCAAAAAGGTCACATCAAGTACCAAGGTGAATACGGACAAGGCTCACACACTTTACGCGCACTGGAAGGAGACTAAAAAGAAATCCTTCACTATCAGCTTTGACGGAAACAGCGAAGAGGAAGATGTGGAGCTCAGCGGCACCGAGATAACGGTGAAGGAGGGCGGAACCTACGGCAAGCTGCCGTCGGCAAAGAGAAGCAAGTACAAATTCCTCGGCTGGTACACGGATGCAAAGGGTGGCAGCAAGATCACAAGCAGCACAAAGTTCACGGCCAATAAAAAACAGACGCTTTATGCCCACTGGGAGCAGGACTCATATAATTGGTGGAAGGGCGAATTCGAGAAGGCCGCAAACGAGATAGACAGTGAATCAGAAATCGCATGCCTGATCGACGAAGACAGCGAAGGCGATAATGATAAAGCGGAAAGCTTCCTGAAATCGTGCAGGATACGCAAATCTGAGGAAGAAACTGATGCTGCTGTCATCATCAAGTTCGTTAAAGACTACGATGAGGAGAAAATTGCAGACGAAGTGAACGCGCTGTATGAGAAGCACAGTGAGACTCTGCCTGCTGTAAAAGTTGTCGTAATCTCCAATGACGCTCTTTACGGAGGTAAGGAGGAGAAGCTGCTTTATAAGATGACCATGCTCAACGATGCCTATGGTGGCAGTTACGACTTATATGAAGCAGAGTTTGATCTGAATGACGGAAAATCCGTCGGGCTTACATCTATGGATTTTTAGTGAAATCGAGTTTTAATGAAACAAAGAATATACAGATATGACAATGTCAAAGCACTGCTGATATTCCTGGTAGTGCTGGGTCACATGACTACCGACTATGTGTCGGACTCACACCTGGTAAGATGGACGACGCTGTGGATCTATACGTTCCACATGCCGGCGTTCATTTTCTTGTCCGGACTTGTGCATAAACACTACATAACAGAAGAAAGAGCGGCGCTGGGTATCAAGGGCGAGACGCGCATGCGCTGGGACAAAGCACTGGGATTCTTCCTCTGCGGATATGCCCTCAAGGTGTTTCTGCAGGGTACGCGCACGCTCATGGGACAGCACCCGCTGTGGCACTGGATCGAGGAGCCGGGCATCCCTTGGTATCTCTTCGTAATGGCTGAGTTTGAGATCCTCTTTTATCTGATGCGCCGGCTCGACGGCAAGGTGAAGCCGTGGATGATGATAACAGGCGCATTCGCGCTCAGCGCAGCGGTCGGTTACTTCCCTGCAATCAATGACACCTTCTGCCTATCGCGCATGATTAACTTCCTGCCGATCTACATGATAGGCTACTACCTCGATATGAAGAAGTTCAACGCGTTCTTCGCCGGCAAGCGCTGGCCACAGGCGGTCGGATGGATAGGCATTATCGCATCCATGGCGGCCTGCTTCTTCGGCAAATGGGGGATGTACAGCTGGCGCAAGTGGTTCACGGGACGCCGCTCTTATGAGTTCCTGACAGACTTCTTCAGCTACGCTTACAACAACGGCTGGTGGATCAGACTTGCAGTCTGGGCAATCGCCATCGCGATCACTCTCTGCATAATCGCTATCATACCTGACAGAGACCTGGGCTCTATCACAACGATAGGCGCCCGTACACTCAACGTATACTTCTGGCACAGACCGGTCTGCTATCTTTTCCGCAACTGGGCAGTACTGCCAAGGCTGTTTATGCTTTTCGGCGGAACATACAACGCAGCAGTGGCGGGACAGGTAAAAGGCCTTGCCTTTGCAGGGCATGACGGCGCCATGCTCGCGGCATATGCTGTATACATACTGATAGCAGCTGCGATGACTGCGTTCTTCAGTCTGAAAGTGTTTGAACATCCATGCAGTGATCTCATGAAACTGGCTGCTATTAGGAAACGCAAGCTGTAAAAAGTCTTTGTTGCGCTGTTGCGGCGGTTTAGCAGTGCGTGATATAATCCATTGAGCGTTTTATCGAGCAGCACGGGGCGTTCAGCCCCGCGCTGTTATTTATGAAAGAAGACGAGTATGATTTTCCAGAAACTCAACAATATGAAAAAATCCACCGCGGCCATAATAGCAGCACTGCTGATCGCCGCGAGTGTCGGTGATGTATATCAGACGCATAAGGCTGAAATCGAAGCGATGCAGAATGATGGTGTCGATAAACTGATGGCATCCGTAGATATGGAACAGTACCGTGCGCCTGAGAAGGAGAAGATCAATGAGATCTTCGAAAGCACGGAGGCTAAGATCCGCGAGTCGAAAGATCAGGCGGAGATCGATGCCATGATCGAAGAGGCTGTTGCAGAGACCACCGGTTTTAAGACCGATGCAGTATATTCGATGGAGGAAGACGGCATCGCAAAGCTTGAGAAGGCTATCGATCCTGAGCTGTACAGGGAAGCAGAAAAGAAAAAGGTACAGAAAATACTGAACAGCACGGAAGACAAGATCCGTGAATCTGAGGATCAGGCAGAGATAGATGCTCTGATAAAAAAGGCGACTAAGAAGGTTGCCGAGTTCAAGACCGACGCAGAGTATACAGCAGAGGAAGAAGCTGCAAGAGCAGCTGCAGCAGCTGCTGCAAAGAAGAAGAGCAAAAAGAAGAGCAAAAAGAGATCCTCAAGTCAGGGTTGTGTAGGTACCGGATCAGATGTCTTCAATTGATTTAGCAGATAATACAAATAAAGCTGAGGTTAACGGATTGAGAGGCCCAAAGGAGAGGGTCTCTCAATTCTCGTATATAAAGACTGTCGCATGCTTTGCGATAGTGCTTCTGCACTGCTTCAACAACGCCAGAGTCTACCACATGGAGACGCTGACGGACGGGCAGATCACAACTGCATTTGCAGCCTGCGCATCGCTGATGTGGGCTGTGCCGTGCTTCCTGATGGTGACCGGCGCGCTGCTGCTCGACAGAGACCGTGTTATTCCGCCTAAGAAGCTTTTTGGTAAGTACATCAAGCGCATGCTTATAGCGCTGGTGTTGTTCACGGCAATATTCACCGTGATCAGACATGATCCGGCCAATGGCACAAGCATATTCAGCGAGTTCGCAGAGGGCCTGCTGAAGAACCACTGCATGGCATATCTCTGGTATCTTTACATGATGCTGGCGATATACCTGCTGCTGCCGCTCTTCAAGATGATAGTCAACAAGGCGACGGACAAACAGCTGACTATATTGCTTGCGGCCATACTGATCATATGCTCGATACTGCCGCTGGCATCATACATGGGCGTTGACGCGGTGCTTTACATCCCGACGTGGATAGTCTACGGAGCATATCTGCTCATGGGCTTCCTGCTGTACAGACACAACCCGGACTGGCGCATCTCAGCGGTAGTGCTGGTTATTTGCACGATAGCGCTGCCTGTCATCACATTCAGGCTTACAGGGACAGATATCGACCCGGCAGACCTTACGGCGTACAACTCGCCGCTCGTGGTCATGCAGTCGGCCGCGGTATTCTCACTGATGCTGAGAATCAAGAGCAAGGCCGGCAAGCTCATCGAGAACATCGACAGATGCTCTTTCGGCATCTATCTCATACATATGATATTCATCAGGCTCACCATGAAAGAAATGGGGTTCAACCCGTTCGATTACAGCGCGGCCGGATTCATCATCGCAGCCATAGTGTACTTTGCGGCATCTTTCGCCATCACTTATGTGCTCAAAAAATCAAAAGTATTTAATTTTCTCTAGAAGGAGTTTCAAATGAAGAAGAGATTAGCTATTTTGCTTGCCGCAGCGATGCTGATAACATCGATGCCATTCTACGTATTTGCGGATGATACTGCATCTGCGGACGGTCAGGGGCAGACAGGCGTGGTTGCGTCAGAGACAGCAGGCGACGAAACCAAAGAAGAAGGCACGGACGTTGAAACCGAAGATCCTACCGATCCGACGGACCCTGTTGATCCTGCAGAGCCGAGCGACCCTACCGATCCTGCCGATCCTACCGAGCCGACGGATCCCGTTGATCCTGAAGAACCGGAAGAGCCGCAGATCGTTTATCCTGCGGTAATTGAAGAAGACGGTAAGCTCGTCTACTACGTTGAAGAGGGAGTAGCTGATACTACTGACGGCTGGAAGGCAGATTCTGAGGGAAACCTCATCTACTACATCAGGAATGGCGAACTCCTTTCGAATATCATCACAAAAGTCGATGGTAAGCCATATTACTTTAACAAAAAGGCAGAGCTCAAAAAGACCACCGGATGGAAGACGGCTTCGAATGGCAAGGGCTATGTGAAAAACGGCGCACTTGTTACAGTCCCTACGAAGATAAAGAAGACCTTCCAGTCCATACGCTACTACAACAAGAAGACCAAGAAGTGGCAGAAAACAAAGATCAGTGGTGCCAAGACAAAATACGTTACTGTTACCACAAACTATGTGTACATGTTCAAGAAGACCGGTCTCCTGTATACAAAGAAGGGACTGTTCAAGTACAACAGCAAGGAGTATTACGGCCTCGGCAATGGACGTCTTAAAACGGGATGGAAGGCCATAGTCGAAAAGAAAAAAGGCAAAGCGGTATATTTCTACAAGAATACAGGTGCCATGGCCAAGAATACCAAGATAAAGTACCTGAAAATCCCAAAGAGCGGCAGACTCGGCAGAGCATATTACCTGGGAGTCAAGAAGCTCGATAAGATTGGCTGGTCGCTCAGAAAGGCATACAGCTGGTCAGCCCACATGAGATATCAGGGAAGATCGTACCGTGCAAAGAACTCCGAGACATACGCTATCAAGGGATTCACGAAGGGCTACGGCAACTGCTACTGCATGGCTGCCACATTCTACATCATGGCCAAGCTGCTCGGTTACGACGTTCACCAGGTAGAGGGCAGAGTAGACCTTCCGCACTCCTGGACAGTCATCAGACAGGACGGAAGAGAATGGGTATACGACCCTAACTTCACCAACGAGACAGGCCGCAACGGCTGGAAAATCTACTACGGCAAGAAGGGTACGTGGAGATACAACCATTATCACAAAATGAATTAATTATTAGTGAAAAAGTGGTTGCATTTGCGTAGACGATTGAATAAAATATATGGGCGCGTCGAATGCGACGCGCCCATTACTTATTACTTCTGCGCAGGGCAAACCTGCGCCAAAAGACCACAGGAGGTGTCAACATGAGAGATTATGAACTTCTATTCGTGCTTGATCCAACTCTGGACGAAGAGACTAAGGCAAACCTCGTTGAGACAGTAAAGTCTGTTATCAATGCAGGCGGCGAAGCCGGTGAAGCTGATGTTTGGGGCGAAAGAAGACTCGCTTACAGCATCAACAAGAAGAACACAGGTTACTATGTAGTAATCCCGTTCAAGGCTGACGCAGATCTGCCGAAGGAACTCGACAGAAGACTCAGGATCAACGAAAACGTAATGAGACATATCATCGTTTGCCAGGACGAAGAATAGTTAAAAAAGGGAGGTAAGTTATGAACAGTGTAATACTTATCGGAAGACTTGCCAGAGACCCTGAACTCAGCTACACAGCCAACACCCAGACTGCTATGTGCCGTTTCACCATCGCGGTAGACAGGCCTAGAAGACAGGGCGAAGACCAGGGTGCTGATTTCATCAGAATCACGGTATGGGGCAGACAGGCTGAGACTTGCGACCGTTACCTCAGCAAGGGCAGACAGGTCGCCGTCATGGGTAGGATCCAAACAGGAAGCTACAAAAACAGAGAAGGTGTCACAGTCTATACGACAGATGTCGTAGCCGACAGAGTAGAATTTCTCGGCAGTGGCAATGGTGAGGGAAGACGCGACGGATTTGCAAGCCGCGATACTTTCACCGGCAGAGAGCCGGGCTTCGGCGGAATGACACAGGACACCGGCTTCAGCGCTCCACAGGAACCTTTCACAGGTTTCGAAGATATGCCTGATACATTCCAGGCGGCTGAAGATGATATTCCATTCTAAGAAAGGGGAAAGCACGAATCATGGAAAGAAATTCAAGACCTAAGCGCATGAACACAGGCATCAGAAGACGCAAAGTCTGCCAGTTCTGTGCTGATCAGGACAAGAAGATCGACTACAAAGATGCAGAGACTCTGAAGAAGTACATCACAGAGAGAGGTAAAATTCTCCCTAGAAGAGTCACGGGCACATGCGCAATGCACCAGAGAGCAGTTGCAAAGGCTATCAAGAGAGCCAGAGTAGTCGCGATACTGCCATTCGACGCAGATCAGTAAAAAACAAATTGGAGAGCCGGCCCGTGAGGGTTCGGCTCTCTTTGTAATCAACGGAAAATGTCTGAAAACAGCGAAGCAAAAGTGAAGAGGTCAGATAAGCGATCAGCTGATCCTGAGCGCATACGCATGCACAGAAAGCGTGTGCTGTACAAACGGATCAGGTACGCTTTGTATGCTTTTGTTTTGGTGCTGGCGACGTTTACAGCTGCCGTGGTAATGGCGGTCAACCATTACAATATGTACCCGGGTAAGGTCGAGAGAGACTCGCTCAGCTCTCCGGGCAGGGGCTCCGACTATATTATCGTCGGCTGGGACGAGACGCACAGTACGGATATGTACAAGGTGTGGGTGAAGGAGCGCGATCTTGTAAAGAAGGACATTGAGAAGGCTAAAGCTGAAGCGGGTGACGAGGAGACTCCGGAGATAGTTCCGGACGAGACCTGGGATGAGTACGAGACGACTGTGCCTGAGATCACGGTCAAAGGCCTCGAGCCGGACACTTCGTATTCGTTCATAGTAAGAGCCGACAATGTTGAGAAAGAGGGCGTTGCTACGCAGCCCAGAAACTTCAAGACGAAAAGGTCGCAGAAGATAAAGGTCAGAAAGATGATCACCAAGTTCACCTTCAGCAAGCCGTTCAAGCCAAAGGTGTCGGCTGAGACTGATGTCACTTACGAGACCGGTGACCCTAAAGTCGCTGTGGTGGATCCTGAAACTAATAAGATAAAAATCACCGGAGAGGGTGAAACCGAAATCACCATTACAGCCCGGTCTTCGCGTGAGTTCGAAGCCGCCAAAAGGACAGTAGAGCTGAAGGTGATCGATGCGGATCCGGTAAGTGCCGGCGGAGCAACTCCGAATATCATTTACTATCTGGATTCCGACAACTGCGAGCTTGTAAAGAAAGTGACAGGTTCAGGCGGAGCTGTCGTACCACAAGGACTTGCGTATACAGGGGATAAATACATAATCTCATATGGCATGGGCAGCCCTAACAGGATAATAAGCTTTGATGTAGATGGTGACGGCAAATCTGTCAGCGTACCTTCGGTATCTTTGGGCCATCCGAACGGATTTACGTACGCCAATGAGAACGGCCGCTGCTATTGCGTAAAGGGATGGTCTTCAAAGGCGTATACCTACGAGCCTACATCTGACAGCTATGGCTCGGTCAACCTTTCGTATGGCTGCTCGGGCATAGGCTACGACCGAAAGAAGAAGCTGCTGTACACCTGCTCGCGTACGGCTATGGTGGCATACGATATCAGTGATGGTTACAGCGTAAAGTACAGATGCGGCGTGGTCAATCATAGCGGCACGGTTTATACGCAGGACTGCGGAGGACACGCGGGCATCCTGCTCAGATGCCTGTCCGGCGCCAGCAAACACGGCACCAACTACATCGATCTTTACGATATGAAGAATGGAAGGTATCTCGGAACACTCTCGTGCGATCTTTCAGAAGTCGAGAGCTGCATAGTCAACAAGGACGGATTCCTCGAGATACTGTCAAACAACTCGAGCAACGTGGACTATATCTGGAAAACAGATCTGAATATAGACACGCTCGGTGAAGGACTATAAGCACAATATAATAAGCGCCATATAGATATAAAGAAGTGACTGAGCGTTAGCCGGCACTTAGCGATTGACGAGCAGCCTCAGCAGGCTGCGAAGTCAGAGCTTAGTACCGCTGCGTTAAGACGCGATAGGCGAGAGCCGGTCACTTCTGAATGTCTATATGGCGCTTTTGTTATTATGAACTACTATCCTTTACGTAGCTCTGCTATCTTCTGGCGTGCTGTTATTGCCAGATACAGGATCTCGTTTGCAGGTGTAGGTATGCCGTGCTTCTTTCCCAGTCTTACGACCTCGCCGGCATACTCGTCGATCTCGATAGGTCTGCCTGCCTCGTAGTCCTGAAGCATCGACATCTTCTTGTCAGGCGGGAAGTTTATGAGCATCTCGATTATCTCATCACGGTCGTCTTCGGTCAGATTCACGCCCTCGGCCCATGCTATCTCAAGGATCTCGTCCATCAGCATCTTCATCAGAGCCCTGACTTCTTCGACCTGTCCGAAGAATCCGCATTCTGCCTGTACCTCTACAGCTGTCTGGCTGGCGCCTGTGTTGAGCATCCATTTGCGCCACTTTGCCCTGAGCATGTCGTCATAGATTTTGACATTTATTCCGAGCTCTTTGAGTCTCTCATATGCTTCCACCACTTCAGGTTCCGGATTGCGGTTGTCGGCATATCCTATCTGCATCTCACCGAGAGTTCTGAAGTAGACCCTGCGGCTCATGCGGTGAGCGTCTGTTCTGAGGACAACTCCATAGAAAGATCTGTTCTCAGGGAATTTCTCTCTGAGCATGGTCGTGGTTGTGATTCCGTTTTCTATCGGAAGAAGGATCGTATCCGGGTCGATCAGTGAGCGTATGTCTTCAACAACTGAATCCATGCTGTATGTCTTTGCGGCAAGGATCAGCAGGTCGATGTGGATGCCCTGCGAAGGATCGGAATAGACCTTCGGATGGAAGACTTCGTTGTTTACAGAGATGCCCTTTGTGTTGAGACGCTCGGCGCGCTCGCCTTTAGCAAGCAGATAGACGTTCTCGGGATCTCTTTTATACATTTCATACATCAGTGCGCTGCCGACTGAGCCGGCGCCCAGGATGCCTACTGTTTTTATCATAAGTGGTACCTCTCTCAAAATAAATATGGTATCTGTCATAAGCATAACAGATACCATACTGCCTTTTCTATACTTTGAAAACTATTTAAGCTCATTTACATTGAGCGGTGTTTTCCAGATGTAGTCGGTGTCGTTGCCCATGGTGTTGATGAGGAGCCTTACATATCCGTCATTGCCTACTACAGCACTCTCGATCTCACCCAGCTTGATCTTTATGGATCCGAGGTAGGCGTTATCTGCAGCCCTGTAGACGTCAAGGTAGTTGGTCGTCTTCTTGTTTGCTCCGCTGATGCCGTGGAATATGAAGCCTCCACCGGCGCCGCAGTCCTGCGTATAGTGGAAAATACCGTGGCTGCATCTTGTGAACAGCTTCTTGTGGGTGAAGGATCCGTCAGAGCTGTAAGCCCTTATACCTGTGCGCGAAGACGCGTATATGAGGTCTGTAGTCTTGTCATAGCCGACACCGGAGGATGAATAAGGTGTCTTTGATTTCCCGAACTTCTTGTTAACCGGGTTCCATGTGTAGATCCTTTTTGTATTGCCCTTGAAGATATAGCATCTCTTTGTAGCCGGGTCCCATGTGATGCCGTTAGGGTGTCCAATACAGAACGAGAATTTTGACGAGCTGAGACGTTTACCCTTTGTTGAGTACGTCACGATCGCCTGTCCGGCTGCCATGCCGTACAGCACGTAATATTCGCTGCCCGTAAACGCAAGGCCCTGAGGGACTTTTGCATTCTTGTATCCCTCGATAGAAAAGAGCTTCTTGCAGTTTGAAGTGTCGAATGTGTACACGATCCTGGCCTCACCGCCGCCCTGAGGATTCCTGAGCAGGGCTTTTGCGAGGTCGGACTTGCCCTCAAGCTGCTTTTTTGTCTTCGTGATGAACAGGGACTTGCCGAGCTTCACGTAGTCGCTGATGACATATCCCGTATTGCCGTTTACCTTGACCCTGTACCAGCTCTCCTTACTTCCGGAGCGCTTCGCAGGCAGCTGAAGCTTCATCTGTGCGCCCATGCCCATGGTGCCCAGCACTTTGAATGTAGTAGCAGGGCCTTTCCTGTAGTTGAGAACATCGGTCGACACAGCTGATTTGCTGCCGTACTTGCTTATGTCTACGAGGTCGGCTCTGACATATCCGGTCTTGCTGCCTGCCGTTACCTTGTACCAGCGCTTCGTTGCCGCATTGCTGGTAGTTCCGGTGAAGACCTCCTGGTGGATTGTGAGCTTTGCGCCCTTGTTGAGGACTCCGATCGATGCCGAATCCGTGGTAGCCGACTTTCTGAGATTGACGTCATCATCGTTGATTTTTCCTGATGCCGTTAGTGATGCCGCCTCAGCTGTGAAGGCAGGAGCGTTCAGCACAGGCAGGGCAGTGCATATCATTGCCGCTGCCAGCATGAGCGTGACTGCTTTTCTCATAATTGCGTTTTTCTTTTTCATTTTTGATCCCATCCTTTTTAATCAGATGCGAACTGACCGGCGCTGCGCTTTTGCTGCGAGCCGGTATCTGTCCATTAAAATTATAGAAAGGCGGGAGACGGGTCCTCAATAAACCTTTACAAACAAAAACCTTTATATTTCGTAAGGCAAAAAAAGCCTGAAAGCCTTGAGGTTTCGCAATTAGAACACAAAAAAGGCTGGTTTACGTATTATAATGATACCGTTATGAATATGTGGGAAATTATATATACATTTACGACATGGGTAGCGAGAGTACACGACCGTGTGCTCCGCATAAACGATGCAGGCGGCTGGTACTTTGACGACAAGCAGCTGCACTTCATCACATTCGGCATCTTCGGAATGATGCTGATATTTGTGCTGTATCCGATTTTCAAGATGCTTGCGAAGCGCGATCACACCATGGTGATCACATGGCTTTATGTGTTTACCGTTATTATCGTGCTGGCGTTTGCCATAGAAGTAGGCCAGTGGTACACGGGCACCGGGGTTATGGAGAGTCAGGACATAGCGTACGGAATCACCGGATTCCTTGTCATGTTCCTGATATTTGCTATACTGCGCGGGCTTTACCACGGAATAAAGGCCATGGTACAGAAAGACGACCGAAAAACCAAAGTCTATTCGAAAGACGATCTTAAACTATAAAAACGGAGGGAGCGATGAAAAAGGTAGGACTTATCATGGGCAGCGACAGCGATCTGCCTATCGTGCAGAAGGCTGCATCAGTGCTGAAGGAGCTGGGCATACCTTATGAGGCTCACGTATATTCGGCGCACCGCACGCCTGCTGAGGCGAGGGACTGGACGTTGGCGGCAAGGGACGAAGGCTTCGGAGTCATCATTGCCTTCGCCGGCATGGCAGCCCACCTGGCCGGAGCGATCGCAGCCAATACTACGCTCCCTGTTATAGGGGTGCCATGCAAGAGCGCTGCGCTCGACGGCATGGACGCTCTCTTATCGACGGTAATGATGCCCAGCGGCATCCCGGTCGCAACAGTCGCGATCGACGGGGGCAAAAACGCAGCGCTCCTTGCCGCCGAGATACTTGCGCTGTCCGACGAAGAACTCGCGCAGGCACTTATAGCCCGCCGCGAAGCCGAGTCGGCCGCAGTCCTCAAAAAGGACAGCGGAATCGCAGACCGTTTATAAAAATTGTTATATCGAAGAGTGATTATGCGGCCGGCAGAGACTGAGCGGTAGCCGTGCTCCGGACGACGCATTTCAAAGACGCATGTTTTAAAAGTATTAAGGAGGACTAAGATGAAGCTTGTTTACACAGGTAAGACAAAGAACGTATTTGAGCTCGATAACGGCAACTATCTGCTGAAGTTCAAGGATGACGTCACGGGCAAGGACGGCAAGTTCGATCCGGGTGAAAACCAGATCGGCCTGACCATCGAGGGTGTCGGAGACATCAACCTTCAGATGACAGATTATTACTTCAATAAGATCAACGAAGCCGGCATCAGAACACACTATGTAAAGGCCA
Organism: Mogibacterium sp.; assembly: GCA_017405845.1. Lineage (GTDB taxonomy): Bacteria > Bacillota > Clostridia > Peptostreptococcales > Anaerovoracaceae > Crickella. The sequence goes on from JAFQZQ010000048.1 coordinate 72,628, forward strand.
ACTTCGATGATACTACAATGGAAGTTAAGCCGGCTAAGGTGTTCGGACACGGGCTTGAAGTCATCTGCAGACTCAAGGCTGTCGGAAGCTTCATCAAGAGATACGGTGAGTACGTTGAGCCGGGAACAGACCTTCCATACTATGTAGAGACTACATTCAAGAACGACGCGCTCGGCGATCCGCTGGTCACAAAGGATGGTCTCGTAGTTCTCGGAGTAATGACAGAAGAACAGTATGACGACCTCAGAGACATGACTCAGAAGATCACAAAGATCGTAGCTGACGACATGAAGGAAAAGGGCCTCGACCTTTACGACATCAAGTTCGAGTTCGGATATGATGCAGACGGTAAGGTCATGCTGATCGATGAGATCGCATCGGGCAACATGCGCGTTTACAAGGACGGCGAGTACATCGAGCCTCTCAAGCTGAACGAGCTCTTCTTCGCATAAACCGACCGAAAGGACATTTAAATGGGCGGATTTTTCGGCATTACATCAAACGAAAACTGCATACTTGACGTCTATTTCGGCGTAGACTACCATTCCCACCTCGGCACCCGCCGGGGCGGTTTGGCTTCATATGATAAAACGATGGGTTTCCAGCGTGAGATCCACAATATAGAGAACGCTCCGTTCCGCACAAAGTTCGAGGGAGTTGTCGGCAAGATGAAAGGCGAGGCTGCCATCGGCTGCATCAGCGACATGGATCCTCAGCCGCTGCTCTTCCGCTCCGCCTGGGGTACGTACGCGATCTGCACGGTCGGAATCATCAACAATGAGGATGAGATAATCGACATTGTTCTCAAGGGATCGCACGGCCACCTCGAGGCGAAGACGGGAGGACGCATCAACCAGACAGAGCTTGCCGCAGCGCTGATTTCCGAGAAAGATGACCTCGTCGAGGGCATCAGATATGCGCAGGAGACTATAAAAGGCACGGCATCGATAATCGTGCTCAAAGAGGGCGGCAGCATCATCGCGGCCCGCGACCTCAAAGGCAGACTTCCTATGAGCATAGCCATAGGCGAAAACGCATCGGCGGTAAGCTTCGAGTCGTTTGCCCTGCTAAAGGCGGGCTTCGAAGAGGTGAAGGACCTCGGTCCGGGAGAGATGGTAGAGCTTACACCCGGCGGATGCAGACAGCTCGTGGCTCCGGGTGAGGAGTTGAAGATCTGCGCATTTCTGTGGAGCTATTACGGATATCCGACAACTACCTACGAGGGGATGAACGTCGAAGTCATGCGCTATAGGAACGGTCATATCATGGCTCAAAACGATATGGCGCGCGGATTCGATATCTCGAAGATAGACTATGTTGGCGGAGTTCCGGACAGCGGTACACCGCACGCGATCGGTTACTCAAACGAGACGCATCTGCCGTTCGCGCGTGCATTTATCAAATATACACCTACCTGGGCGCGCAGCTTCATGCCTACGACCCAGGCCGAGCGCAACAAGGTAGCCAAGATGAAACAGATCCCGGTGGTCGAGCTCATCAAGGGCAAGAACCTGCTCTTCGTAGACGACTCCATCGTGCGCGGAACACAGCTGCGCGAGACGGTCGAGTTCCTCTACGACAACGGCGCGGAGGCAGTACATATGAGATCAGCCTGCCCGCCTATCATGTATGCGTGCAAGTATCTCAACTTCTCCCGCAACAAGAGCGACATGGATCTTCTCTCGAGGAGGGTCGTGGTTGAACTCGAGGGTGAAGAAGGACTGAAGCATCTTGACGAATACGCTGACGAAAAGACAGAGCGCGGTAAGAAGATGCGCCAGGTGATCGCCGAGAAGATGGGTTTTGAGACACTCGAATTCCAGACTCTCGACGGTGTAGTTGAAGCGATAGGGCTGCCATCGTGCAAGCTTTGCAAATATTGCTGGACGGGTAAGGACGACTAGACACAGAGGCATCGCAACAGCAAACAGAACAGAAGGTACTAAATGATTACAAATTCATCATCAAACAGCTATAAGGCTGCGGGAGTCGACATCACTGCGGGCTACAAAGCGGTGGAACTCATGAAGAAGCACATCGCAAGGACTACCGTTCCGGGAGTCATGGGTCAGGTAGGAGGTTTTGGAGGGCTCTTTGAGCTCGACCTTGAAGGCATCAGCAAGCCTGTACTTGTGAGCGGCACGGACGGTGTCGGCACCAAGCTCAAACTCGCCTTCATGCTCGACAAGCACGATACCATCGGTATCGACTGCGTGGCAATGTGCGTAAACGACGTTATATGCGTGGGAGCAAAGCCGCTGTACTTCCTCGACTACATCGCATGCGGAAAAAACGTTCCTGAGAGGATCGAGCAGATAGTATCGGGAGTATGCGAGGGCTGCGTGCAGGCAGGAGCTGCTCTTATCGGCGGCGAGACCGCTGAGATGCCGGGCTTTTACCCTGTAAACGAGTACGACATCGCAGGTTACTGCACGGGCATCGTAGATAAGGACAAGATGATCGACAACAGCCGCATGGAGCCTGGAGATATCATACTTGCGCTTCCGTCGAGCGGCGTCCACTCAAACGGCTTCTCGCTGGTACGCAGGGTATTCGCGCTCGATAAGCCTGATCTCATGGCTATGAGAGCCGGCAATGTTGAGCTTGAAGGAAAATCCCTCGCGGACGTACTGCTCGCGCCGACAAAGATCTACGTAAAGCCTATACTCGCGCTCATCGACAGGGTCGGTCACGAGAACGTCAGAGGCATCTCGCACATCACGGGCGGCGGCTTCTACGAGAACATCCCTCGCTCCGTACCTGCCGGACTTACCGCCAGGATAGCCCGCAAGGCTATCAGGGTGCAGCCTATTTTCAACCTTATTGCAGCTGTCGGAGTCATCGATGATCACGACATGTTCAACACATTCAACATGGGTGTCGGCATGACTGTCATCGTTTCGCGCGAGGCGGCTCCTGAGGCGCTCAGAGTGCTGCGCGAAAACGGCGAAGACGCTTACGTTATAGGCGAAATAACACGCGGTGCAGAGAAGATAAAGATAGAATAGATAGATATTCACTCCATAACTATTATATAATTTGTGTAGAAATATGGAGGTCAATCATGACAGATAAAGCAAGGATCGCCGTGATGGTAAGCGGCGGAGGCACCAATCTGCAGGCTCTGATAGACGCACAGACATCGGGCCTCATCGAAAAGGGAGAAATCGTGCTCGTCATCTCCAACAAGGAGGACGCGTACGCGATTGAGCGTGCCCGCAAAGCCGGGATCGAAACCTTTGTCATTACCCGCAAGGCAAGCGGCGGACAGGCAGGCTTCGAAGAGGCATGCAGCGAGCTCATCGACTCAAGAAAGATCGATCTGATAGTGCTTGCGGGCTTCCTTATGATACTCAGCAAGGATTTCGTAACGCGCTACGACCACAAGATCATCAACATACATCCGTCACTGATTCCTGCGTTCTGTGGGGACGGTTTCTACGGACTCAGGCCGCATATCGCGGCGCTCGAAAGAGGCGTCAAGGTGACCGGCGCAACGGTGCACTACGTTAATGAGATCGCTGACGGCGGAGAGATCATCGCTCAGAAGGCGGTCTCCGTGGAAGAAGGCGATACACCTGAGGTGCTCCAGAGGCGTGTAATGGAACAGGCCGAATGGCTTATTCTGCCGGTAGCGGTGGCTAAGATCTGCCGCAAGATTGTAAAGGAGAGACATGGACATTTATAAAGTCAGGAAATTCGGTGATGCGGTAGAGGGAAACAGATATCCCGGCCGCGGCATCGTGGTCGGACAGTCCTGCGATGGCACCAAAGCTGTCATCGCATATTTTATTATGGGACGGTCTGTCAATTCGAGAAACCGCGTATTCGTTGAAAGAGAGGGAGCTGTTTATACAGAACCTTTCGACGTATCTAAGCTTGAGGACCCGAGCCTCATAATCTACGCTGCGGTTAGAAACTTTGAGAACCATCTGATAGTCACCAATGGTGACCAGACAGACACCATATACGACGGCCTTGCAGAGGGCAAGTCATTCTACGAAGCGCTCGAGTCCAGATGCTTTGAGCCTGATGCGCCGAACTTCACTCCGCGAATCAGCGCCGAGGCGGTATTCGGAGGCGAGAGTGCCGAAGCCGGATCCGCAGACGGTGCCGGAACCTTTAAATACAGAATGAGCATTCTGAAGAGCGCCGATGCAGAGGGAAGCGCATGCAACCGCTACGGTTACGACTACGCGCCTATTCCGGGTGTTGGTCATTTCATCCACACATACGAGTGCGACGGCAATCCGCTCCCTACATTCCAGGGCGAGCCTGAGCGCGTACAGATCCCGGACGACATCGACGCGTTCACAGAAGAGATATGGAACGCCCTCGACGAGGACAACAAGATCTCCCTGTACGTGAGATATACAGATCTTGCAAGCGGAGCCGCAGAAGCACGCATGATCAACAAGCATTGCTGATCGCACGAGGCCGTTTATGAGCGGGCTCATATACAGACATTGTTGATCGCACGAGGCCTCTTGTGAGCAGGCTTTCAAACAAAATTGCTGCTAAACGATCAAATTTGTCGAGTTATCTTGTTCTAACTCGCAAAAATGGGCAACTTTGTCAAGGTTGATGAAGGATAAGGGCCCTAAAACGGTCGATTTTAGGGGTTATCTTGCTTTAACCATAGTGATTGGACAATTTTGTCAAGGTTTTCTGGGAAAAACCTTGACAAAATAGGGATAATTAAAAAAATCTACAAGGTTCCGCTCCGGAGGGAGCGAAGGAGAAAGAGACACAGACAATGAAGGAATTCGAACTCAAATACGGATGCAATCCGAATCAGAAACCGGCAAGGATCTTTATGGAGGGCGGCGCCGAGCTGCCACTCGAGGTCATAAACGGAAGGCCGGGATACATCAACTTCCTTGACGCGCTGAACTCGTGGCAGCTCGTCCGAGAGCTTAAGGAAGCTCTCGGCCTGCCGGCTGCCGCCTCATTCAAGCACGTCAGCCCGGCAGGCGCCGCCGTAGGCCTCCCGCTTACGGACAAGATGAAAAAAGCCTGCTTTGTAGATGACATTGAGGGTTTAGACGATTCGCCTCTCGCCTGCGCTTACGCGAGAGCAAGGGGAACAGACCGCATGTGCTCCTTCGGAGACTGGATCGCACTTTCGGATGTATGCGATGAGACAACAGCTCGCATCATCAAGCGCGAGGTCTCGGACGGAGTAATCGCTCCGGGCTACACTGATGAAGCCCTCGCGCTCCTGAAGCAGAAGAAAAAGGGCGGCTACAATATCGTGCAGATAGACCCTGACTACCTGCCTCCTGAGAAGGAGACGAAGCAGGTCTTCGGCGTTACATTTGAACAGGGGCACAACTTCTTCAAAATCGACCGCGAGTTGCTTTCCAACGTAGTTACTGAGAAAAAGGAGCTCCCTGAGGAAGCCGTGCGCGACCTCATCGTGGCGCTCATAACGCTCAAATACACGCAGTCGAACTCCGTCTGCTACGCGCACGACGGCCAGGCAATCGGCGTAGGCGCCGGCCAGCAGTCGAGAGTGCACTGCACAAGACTCGCGGGCGGCAAGGCCGACACATGGTTCCTGCGCATGCACGACAAGGTGCTGGGTCTGCCTTTCAAAGACGAGATCAGACGTCCTGACAGAGACAATGTCATCGACGCTTACATAAACAAGAACGAAGAGGACTGCTGCGCCGAAGGTGTATGGCAGAAGTACTTCACCAAGCAGCCGGAGCGCTTCACGGACGAGGAGCAGAGGGCATATCTCGATTCGATCAGCGGTGTATCGTGCGGATCGGACGCTTTCTTCCCGTTCTTCGACAATGTGCAGAGGGCGGCTGCATCAGGCGTAAGTTATATAGCGCAGCCGGGCGGCTCCATCAGAGACGACGCCGTTATCGACTGCTGCAACAAGCTCGGAATAGCAATGGCCTTCACAGGCATGAGACTGTTCCACCACTAAACCTAATATAAGATAGCAGAGGAGATCGCTATGGATATTCTGGTAGTAGGCGGAGGCGGCCGCGAGCACGCCATAATCAAGAAACTCAGAGAAAACAAGAGCGTCGACCGTATCTATGCGCTTCCGGGCAACGGCGGCATCGCCATGGATGCCGAATGCTTCCCGGTGAAGGCGACCGACATCAAGGGCATAAAGGCGTTCGCCAAGGCGCACAGACCTGACTATGCCGTTGTGGCGCCTGACGATCCGCTCGTTATGGGCTGCGTGGATGAGCTGACAAACATCGGCATTCCGTGCTTCGGCCCTAACGCGGCAGCGGCCATCATTGAGGGCAGCAAGGTTTTCTCAAAAAACCTCATGAAGAAGTACGGCATACCGACCGCACGCTATCAGACATTTGACAACATGGGTGACGCGCTCTACTACCTCGAGAGCGCGCCAATACCGACTGTCATCAAGGCTGACGGACTTGCACTCGGCAAGGGCGTAGTCATCGCGGAGACCCGCGAGGACGCCGTAGATGCCGTCAGGTCGATGATGCAGGATCATAAATTCGGACAGAGCGGTGACCGCATAGTAATCGAGGAGTTCCTGGAGGGACCGGAGGTATCGGTGCTGGCGTTCACGGACGGCAAAACAATAGTGCCGATGATAAGTTCGATGGACCACAAGCGCGCCGGCGACGGTGACACGGGCCTCAATACCGGCGGAATGGGCACCGTCGCACCGAATCCGTATTATACGGATGAGGCGGCGGCACGCTGCATGGAGGAGATATTCGTGCCGACGATGCGCGCGATGAACGCCGAGGGACGCACTTTCAAGGGCTGCCTCTACTTCGGCCTCATGCTTACAGAAAAAGGTCCGAAAGTTATTGAGTACAACTGCAGGTTCGGCGATCCGGAGGCGCAGGTGGTGCTCCCGCTCCTCGATACAGATCTGCTGACGATCATGAAGGCGGTCACTGAGGAAAGATTGGAGGAAGTCGACGTGAAGTGGAAGGACGGCAGCGCGTGCTGTGTCATCGCCGCTTCGGACGGCTATCCGGTCAGCTACGAAAAGGGATATGAGATAGAGATACCGGAGGATGTGCTTCCGTGCGTATACGTGGCAGGCGCTGTCGAAGAAGAAGGCAGACTGCTCACGTCAGGAGGAAGGGTGCTTGGAGTTACAGCCGTTGAACCGACGCTGGCTGAGGCGATCGAAGCATCGTACGACATGCTCGACAGGATAGATTTTGCAAACAAGTACTACAGAGCAGATATTGGACAAAGGGCCCTGAAAGCGGTCAGATAAAGGAGCAAATAATGGTCTACAGAACATACGTAGAGAAAAAGGAAGGCCTTGCGAACGAGGCGGCGGCGCTCAGGAGTGAGTTGAAAACGCTTTTGGGCATTGAGCGCGTCGAGGGCGTAAGGGTCATTAACAGATACGATGTTGAAAACATCGAAGAAGCGCTGTTTGCGGACTGCAGATGGAAGGTGTTCGCCGAGCCGCAGCTCGACAATACTGCAGACTCGCTTGAGGAGCTGACCGGACTCTTTATCGACGGAAACGGCTATGCCTTTGACGATGAGGAGAGAGAGGAGCGCAAGGCATTCGTGTTTGCCGTCGAAGCTCTTCCGGGTCAGTACGATCAGCGCGCGGATTCAGCTGAACAGTGCATACAGATAATCAGCCGCGGAGAGAGGCCGACTGTAAGGTTCGCAAGGGTATACGTACTCTACGGCGAGCTCATGCCGGCAGACATCGAGGCTGTCGAAAACTATGTTATCAATCCGGTCGAGACGAGACAGGCTTCTCTCGACAAACCGGAGACTCTCGAGATGCAGTATGAGATCCCTACAGAGGTCAAGGTGCTCGAGGGATTCAACAACATGACTGAATCCGAAATGAGAGGCTGCATCAGATCGATGGGACTTGCGATGGACGAGGCTGACCTCGCGATGTGCATGGAATACTTCCGCGACACCGAGCACAGAGATCCGACCATCACAGAGCTGAGAATGATCGACACCTACTGGTCCGATCACTGCAGGCACACAACTTTCAACACAGTGATCGACAGCGTTACTTTCGAGGATCCACTGCTCGAGAAGGCTTACAAGGACTATCTGAGCGTCAGAAAGGAGCTCGGAAGGGACAAGGCTGTCACGCTCATGGATATCGCGACGATCGCGGTAAGGCATCTTAAGAGAGAGGGCAGGCTCGACAAGCTTGACGAATCCGAAGAAATCAACGCATGCACGGTTATGATCAACGTTGAGGTCGACGGCGAGAACGAGCCATGGCTGCTGCTCTTCAAGAACGAAACACACAACCATCCGACAGAAATAGAGCCGTTCGGAGGAGCTGCTACATGCCTCGGCGGATGCATCAGAGACCCGCTTTCGGGCAGGGCATACGCATACTCAGCAATGAGAGTCACAGGTGCTGCTGATCCGCTGCAGCCTGTTTCGGAGACACTGCCGGGCAAGCTGCCGCAGAGATCCATCACGACTACAGCAGCAAAGGGTTACTCCAGCTACGGAAACCAGATTGGACTGTGCACGGGTATAGTCGATGAGATATATCATCCGGGATACGCTGCAAAGCGCATGGAGGTCGGAGCTGTAATGGCAGCCGCTCCTGCAGTCAACGTCAGAAGAGAGCGTCCGCAGCCTGGCGACATAGTCATGCTGCTCGGCGGTTCAACAGGCCGTGACGGAATCGGCGGTGCTACCGGATCATCAAAGGCACACGACGTGCACTCGGTAGAGACCTGCGGCGCGGAGGTTCAGAAGGGCAACGCTCCTGAGGAGCGCAAGATCCAAAGACTCTTCCGCGACGGCGTAGCCACACGCATGATCAAGAGGTGCAACGACTTCGGAGCAGGCGGCGTCAGCGTAGCCATCGGCGAGCTGGCAGACGGCCTCGAAATCGACCTCGATGCAGTTCCTAAGAAGTACGAAGGCCTCGATGGCACAGAGCTCGCTATCAGCGAGTCGCAGGAGAGAATGGCATGCGTTATCGCAGCCGAGAACGAGAAGCTCTTCAAGCTCATTGCTGAGGGCGAAAACCTGCAGTGCGTAAAGGTGGCGACAGTCACCGAAGAGCCGCGCCTCGTGATGAACTGGAACGGCAACAAGATAGTAGACATCTCCAGAGAGTTCCTCAACTCGAACGGAGCAGACAAACATATAGATATAGCGCCGGAGGCACCGCGCGACTGGCAGTCGACCAGCATGTACGGCAGGGAGAGGAGCTTCACCGCAGGCATGCACAAGGTGGCATCCGATCTCAACACCTGCTCCAAGCAGGGACTGTCGCAGCGCTTCGACTCCACGATCGGAGCCGGCACCGTGCTGATGCCTTTCGGAGGCGTCAACCAGATCACGCCTATCCAGGCCATGGTCCACAAGATCCCTCTCGAGAAGGGCGAGACCAGCGACTGCTCGCTGATGGCATGGGGCTACAACCCATTCATCTCCGAGGCATCGCCTTACCACGGTGCATACCTCGCGGTAATCGAATCCGTATCCAAGCTGATCGCAACCGGCGCAAGCTTCAAGGACGTTTACCTTTCGTTCCAGGAGTACTTCGGATCGCCTAAGCAGGACGGAGCAAGATGGGGCAAGCCATTCGCCGCACTGCTCGGAGCTTTCGAGGCACAGATGGGTCTTGGAATCGGCTCGATCGGCGGCAAGGACTCCATGAGCGGAACTTTCGAGAACCTCGATGTTCCTCCTACACTCATCTCCTTCGCGGTCACGATGGGCAAGACAGGCAACATCGTTTCGCCGGAATTCAAGGAAGCAGGCCACAGGGTAGTACTGCTGAAGCCTTTCGCTGATGAAGACGGTGCAGGCCCTGGCAAGGGACTCCCTAAGGCGGATTCTCTTATCAGACTGTGGGACAAGGCCGCTGAGATGATAGCTTCGGGAGAAGCGGTAGCTGCTTACACGCCGGGCATCGGAGGCATAGCCGAGGCGGTCATGAAGATGAGCTACGGCAACGGACTTGGATTCAGCTTCGAGGCAATGGATCTCGAAGAGATCTTCGGATACTGCTACGGCGGCATGCTGCTTGAGGTAACAGACAAGGCAGAGCTCACCGGACGCTCGTTCGACATCGAGCTGATAGGCCGCACAACAAGGGAGCAGACAATATGCTTCGGCACCGAGAGCGTGGGGCTCGCTGAGCTGCTCGCACTTTACCAGGGCAGACTCGAGACTGTATTCCCAACGCTGGTCGCAGGCATGACAGGCCCTGTCACAAATCTGGAGTACAGAGCGCGCAGCTGGCATACACCGGTGTTCAAGCGCGCAGAACCGAAGGTGCTCATACCGGTATTCCCGGGAACAAACTGCGAATACGACAGTGCGCGCGCCATCCGCGAAGCGGGCGGAGTGCCGGAGATCATGGTAATAAAGAACCGCAGCTCCGATGAGATCAGCAGATCCGTTGAAGCATTCGCTGCATCACTCAAGGAAGCTCAGATGGTATTCATACCGGGCGGATTCTCCGGCGGAGATGAACCGGACGGCTCAGCTAAATTCATCACTGCGTTCTTCAGAAACGCGGCAGTAAAGGAAGGCGTTACGGAGCTCCTCGATAAGAACGACGGACTCATGTGCGGCATCTGCAACGGATTCCAGGCACTCATCAAGCTCGGACTCGTTCCTTACGGAAAGATCATCGATACTGACGAGAACTGTCCGACGCTCACATTCAACACGATCGGCAGCCACCAGTCGAAGATAGTCCGCGTGAGAGTCGCTTCGAACAAATCGCCATGGCTGAGATTCACAAATGTAGGCGACATCTACTCCGTGCCTATCTCGCACGGCGAGGGCAGGTTCATCGCTCCTGACGACGTGATCAAGGAAATGGCAACCATGGGACAGATCGCTACGCAGTATGTCGACCTCGACGGCAACGCCACTTCGGACATTCTCTTCAACCCGAACGGATCCGTCATGGCCATCGAAGGAATCACCTCGCCTGACGGCAGGGTATTCGGCAAGATGGGTCACGCGGAGAGAGTCGGAAACGGCCTCTACAAGAACGTTCCGGGCGACTACTTCATGCACATGTTCGAAAGCGGCATAAGGTATTTCAAATAAGAACTAAAAATATAACAGTTGATCACTCATGAAAGAAATATTTACTAAGACACATTTCACCAACAGAATAATCTGGGTATTGCTTGTGTGGTTTGTGCTTTATAACATTCTGGACGGCATCCTGACGCTGGCTACAGGCAGCCTGCTGAATATGTTGGTTCCAAACCAGTCTGCAGGTCTGAGTTTCGTTCTCGAGTACTACACACCGCTGCTTGCATCATGCATATTCTTTGTTCTGTTGTGTCTGATCGTAAAGAAAAACAGGTTTATGCTTGGCTCCATAAAGCCTTCGCGTGAAGGGCGGAGCATGAAGATGCTGTGGATCGGGCTCCTGCTGGGATTCCTCACGAACTTCTTCTGCATACTCTGCGCTCTGCTTCATGGAGATATCAAGCTGTATCCGGATTTCTCCGCATCGCAGATCCCGCTGATGATACTTGCTCTGGTAAGCGTGTTCTTCCAGAGCACTTCCGAGGAACTCTGGTGCAGGTGCTTCCTGTATGACAGGATAAACGTGCATTATCCGCTCTGGGTCGCCGTCGTGATCAACGGATCCTTATTCGGACTGATGCACCTCTCAAATAACGGCATAACGGCGCTGGCGCTCGCAGACCTCATTATGTGCGGCCTGGCATACTCACTGCTGCGCTGGTATTCGGGCAGCATCTGGGCATGCTTCGGAATACATACTATGTGGAACTTCACACAGAACTTCCTCTTCGGACTGCCTAACAGCGGACTAGTTTCGGAAGCTTCCGTGTTCCACCTGGGCGCAGCTACAGGTATCAGTAACTGGGTCTACAGCTACGAGTTCGGAGTGGAAGGCGGAGTTCCGGCGGTATTCATGGACTTTCTGCTCATTGCAGTGATCATCGTACTTGCCAGAAGGGACGGACGCCTCGGCGAACTGCTTGAGAGCCGCGAAGCGCGCGGCCTGGAGCCGGTACCGGCACAAACTGTCGTAACAAATTAATCGCTAAAGAGGTAATTGTTTTGAACAACACTTTTAAAACCGTTAACATTGAAGACTATTTGCAGCAGCTCGGTTCGGGAGCTCCGACTCCGGGCGGCGGCGCGGCAGCAGCCCTGACTTCGGCACAGGGCGCCGCCCTCATCATGATGGTGGCCAACCATACGATCGGCAAGCCTAAGTACGCCGAGTTCGAGGAGCTCAACAAGGACATTCTCGCTGAGGCGGAGGTCCTTCTGGGCAGGCTCATGGATGGCATCGATAATGACGCCGAGGCATTTGGCAAAGTATCTGCAGCCTATGCGCTCCCGCGTCAGTTCTCTGACATACAGATCGACAGGGTCTCCGCTGAGATCGAAAGACTCAGAGATGAAGGCCACTCGATAGACGATATAAATGAAGAAGGCATGACTGCCGAGATCATGGATCAGATCGAGGATGCTCTTAAGGCTGACAGACAGGCGGAAATCGCAAGGACTTCAGTTGAAGCCGCCGAAGCACCGCTGGCTGTCATGGAGGACTCCCTTTCGGCACTGCGCCTTGCGGCAACCATGAAGGGCCGCTCAAACAGGATGCTCGAGAGCGACATCTATGTTGCGGCGCTCAGCCTCGCTGCCGGCATCAAATCGGCCAAATATAACGTGGAAGCCAATCTGCCGGCGATCGAGAAAGCCGATCCGGACTGCGCATCTTCGATGCGTCTTCGTGTCACCAGAATACTCGCAGAAGCCGACACCATCACAAGCGGCCTCCTCGGCTGATACCCTTTTACTTATGGAAAGTGCACGCTGCAAGGCATTCATAGAATCAGTTGAGCGCGGCAGTTTCAGAGCTGCTGCGGAAGCTCTCGGCTACACACCTTCAGCCGTGAGTCAGCTTGTTGCTGCCCTTGAAAAAGACCTGGGGCTTACACTGCTCATCCGCTCCAAGAAGGGTGTGACGGTGACATCCGAGGGCGCAAAGCTAGCGCCTATCGTCCGCTCCTATCTCGCCCGTGAGAAGGAGATGTACGAGCTGGCTTCCGAGATGCAGGGCGTCTCTGTCGGAAATCTGACGATAGCAGCATATCCGAGTGTTGCTACAACCTGGCTGCCTGAGATCGTCCGTACGTTTCAGAGAGACTATCCGGACGTGCAGTTCGATATTATGGAAGGCATACGCAGCGAGATATTCGGTCATCTAGACGATCACGTAGCAGACATGGGCTTCATGGCATATGCCGAGCCGATGGACTACGAATGGACTCCACTAGCGGAGGAAGCAGTCATTGCGGTGGTCCCGGAGAGTCACAGGCTGGCCGGTGCGAAAGCTTACCCTATCCGCGACTGCGAAAAAGACAATTTCATAATGACTTCGTGGGGCAAGGATCTCGAGATACAGCATATTTTCAAGGAAAACCACGTGTCGCCAAATGTGAAGTACACGACTTACGACACACCTGCAACCTTGGCAATGGTGAGGATGGGCCTGGGAGTCAGCTTTGTAAACGAACTCTCCGCCCAGTTCTGGAACGATCATCTGGTGAAGCTTCCGCTCGATCCGCCTCAGAAGGTGGAGTTCGGCATAGCGTACACTTCCAAAGAGCATATGACATCTGCCGCAAAGAAATTCTATGATTATGCGGTAGAGATATTGAAGAAAGACTGAAGACTAAAAAACGAAGGCTCCGGCAATGTTGCCGGGGCCTTTTGCTATATAACGATCTATTTAATCGGATGAAATGGTAACGTGACCGTTATTATTTGATATTTATGAATTCAAATGCGTAAACATATGCTACCATGCTGGCGAATACTGTAATAAAGATAACACTCATGACGTACCTCCTTTATATCCTGCGCTCATCGGCGCGTTCCTTTCTTCTTGTCTGTATTATAAGCGCGGTCTTGAAAAAAGTAAAACTATAGATTTTAATCAATGTGAACAGTATTACTTAACACAGACCCGTTTGCTGAGCCAGCGCGAAGTATTTCCGAAAAGCCTTCGGGTAAAACCTTGTATCAAAAGGCAAATATGCCCGGTTAGTCCAAGCTAATTCAGGGTTTCGCCTTGACAAAATCCTTCGAATGAAAGAATTTGTCAAGGTTAAGGCCTTTTTATGGCGATTTTTAAGCCGCTGCTTCTTAAAACCTTGACAAAGTCACCGTTTTCGGCCGGTTAAAACAAGCTAACCGGACCAGCCTAGGACAAATAAAGAAATGGTGGATTAATACACCCAATAATTGTACAATCAATTCGATGAATAACTTTGTTTTCAGAATACAAGGAGGACTATTATGGATAAGTATGTATGCGGAATCTGCGGTTATGTTTATGATCCTGAAGTTGGCGATCCGGATAACGGAGTTGAGCCGGGCACAGCATGGGAAGATGTTCCTGAAGATTGGGTATGCCCTCTGTGCGGAGTAGGCAAGGACAACTTCGAAGCTGAATAAGCCGGAGCCGGAAAGCTGCGTATAGATCAAGAGAGAAGCAGAGTGTCAAGAGGCGCTCTGTTTTCTGTTTTTGTGATTGTTAACCAAACACTCATTGCCTGATACGACAGCAGCGTGATAATATTAAACGTAATCAATATTTCCACAAAACAAAGGAGATCACTGATGTACAAGATAGTAAGAAGGAAAGCTCTGAGACCTACCGTCACACAGCTCGAGGTAGAGGCACCTCTGGTAGCTCGCAAGGCGAAACCGGGGCAGTTCATCATCCTGCGTGTAGATGAGGATGGCGAGCGCATCCCGCTGACAGTAGCGGGCGTCAACCCTGAAGAGGGGACAGTAAAGATAATCTTCCAGGTGGTCGGAGCAACGACAGAGATGCTGAACCACGTACCGGAAGGCGGATATATCCAGGATTTCGTAGGCCCGCTCGGCAACCCTACAGAGACTGAGGGCATAAAGAAGGTGTGTATCGTAGGCGGCGGCGTAGGCTGCGCTATCGCGATGCCTGTAGCCCAGGAGTTCCACAGGATAGGAGCTGAAGTAACGAGCATCATCGGCTTCAGAAGCGAAGATCTCGTTATCCTCGAGGAAGAATTCACGGAGTGCTCGGACAAGCTCTATGTCATGACTGATGACGGCAGCTACGGCAGACACGGCAACGTAACAGTACCGCTGGATGAGATGCTGGCGGCAGGCGAGAAGTTCGACATGATCATCACGATCGGACCGCTGATCATGATGAAGTTCGTGACACTGACAGCGAAGAAATACGATGCGCCGATCACAGTATCGATGAGCCCGATCATGATCGACGGCACGGGTATGTGCGGCGGCTGCAGACTGACGCTGAACACAGAGGAAGGCCCTGTCATGAAGTTCGCCTGCGTAGACGGTCCGGACTTCAATGGATATGAAGTGGACTTCGACGAGGCCATTTCAAGAGGCCGCATGTACTTCGATTACGAGCGCAAAAAACACGAAGAAACCTGCAATCTGTTCAAGATGGCAGAGAACGCGTAGGAAAGGGGGAACGAAAATGGCACTTGATCCTAAGAAACATGAAATGCCGGCACAGGACCCTAAAGTCCGCGCGCATAATTTCAACGAGGTAGCACTCGGATACACGGAAGAGATAGCGATCGCAGAGGCGCAGAGATGCCTCAACTGCAAGAATAAGCCTTGTGTGGAAGGCTGTCCTGTTAATGTAAACATCCCTGACTTCATCATGAAGGCTAAGGAGGGCGACTGGGAAGGTGCATATCAGATCATCAACGCGACATCGACGCTTCCTGCAGTATGCGGAAGAGTATGTCCGCAGGAGACTCAGTGCGAGGCGAAGTGCACGATGGGCATCAAGTTCGAGCCTGTAGGCATCGGACGTCTCGAGAGATTCGCAGCAGACTGGCACAACGCCAATGCAACAGATAAGGCAGTCGCACCTGAGAGCAACGGCCATAAGGTAGCTATCGTAGGCTCCGGCCCGGCAGGACTGACCTGCGCAGGCGACCTTGCAAAGAAGGGCTACAAGGTAACAGTATTCGAGGCACTGCATACGGCAGGCGGCGTGCTGGTATACGGCATCCCTGAATTCAGACTTCCGAAGGCCATCGTGGCAAGAGAAGTAGAAGGGCTGAAGGACCTCGACGTAGACATCGAGACCAACGTAATCATTGGTAAGACACTTACTGTAGATGAACTCTTCGATGAGATGGGCTTCGAGGCAGTATTTATCGGTTCCGGCGCAGGACTCCCGATGTTCATGAACATCCCGGGCGAGTCGCTCAAGGGAGTATTCTCTGCTAATGAATACCTGACAAGATCGAACCTGATGAAGGCATATCTCGACGATCCTAAGACACCTATCATGAAGGGCGGCAAGGTAGCAGTAGTAGGCGGCGGAAACGTAGCTATGGACGCAGCAAGAACAGCACTGAGACTCGGAGCAGATCACGTATACATCGTATACAGAAGATCGATGGAAGAGCTCCCTGCAAGGAAAGAGGAAGTCGAGCACGCTATCGAGGAAGGCATCGATTTCAGACTGCTGAACAATCCGGTTGAGATCCTGGGATTCAACAATCCGGATGATCCGAGAGACCCTAAGAACGGATTCGTAAAAGGCATCAGATGCATCAAGATGGAGCTCGGAGAACCTGACGCGAGCGGCAGAAGGAGACCTATCCCTGTAGAGGGAAGCGAGTTCGAACTCGAAGTGGATGCTGTCATCATGGCACTCGGCACCAGACCGAACCCGCTGATCAAGAACACGACCAAGGGTCTCGAAGTAAACCGCAAGGGCGGCTTCGTAGTAGACGAAGACGGACTGACCAGCCGCGAGGCGGTATATGCCGGCGGCGACGCGGTCACAGGAGCAGCGACGGTTATCTCGGCCATGGGCGCCGGCAAACTTGCCGCAGCTTCAATCGACAAATATCTGTCTGAAAAATAAAAGCAATCGAAAAGGACGGCATTAATGCCGTCCTTTTTTGTGCAGTTGTTTATCTGCGCGCCATGATCTCGTCGAGTATCGCGTCGGCCGTATCGATTTTGCTCATAAGCGGAAGCTGCTTGATTCCTTCCTTGGTGAGAATTGTGACGACGTTGGTGTCGCCGGCAAATCCCGCGCCTTTTGTCTTAAGGCTGTTGGCGCAGATCATGTTGACGTTCTTCTTAACGAGCTTGTCAGCCGCGTTTTCGAGGAGGTTCTGCGTCTCCATCGCGAATCCGCAGAGGAACTGTCCCTCCCTGCGGTTCTGTCCGAGGTAATTGAGTATGTCTTTAGTACCTTCGAGCGCTATGCTGCGGCCGGCCTCGGCGTCTTTCTTCTTTATCTTCTCAGTCGCGACTTCTGCAGGCCTGTAGTCAGCAACGGCTGCCGCCTTGATGATTATATCCATCTCAGGAGCGCGCGATGTTACAGCTTCAAACATGTCCTGAGCGCTCAGCACGTCGACTGTCTCCACGAAGCGCTCTTTTGGAAGAGCGGTCCTGCCGGATACGAGTGTAACCTCAGCGCCGCGCCTTGCTGCCATCTTAGCGATAGCATAGCCCATCTTGCCGGTCGAATGATTGGTGATGTAACGCACCGGGTCGATCGCTTCCTGGGTAGGACCTGCGGTCACAAGCACCTTGAGCCCGGCCATGTCTTTCTCTTTTTCGACCCACTGCTCAACGTAATCGATCAGCACATCAGGCTCAGGCATCTTGCCTTTTCCCTCGACTCCGCATGCCAGCATTCCCTCTGCCGGTTCGATTATCTCATAGCCCCTGCTGCGAAGGGTCTCGAGATTTGCCTGCGTAGCAGGATTCTCGAACATCGCGGTGTTCATGGCCGGCGAGATCAGTACAGGGCAGGTGCATGCCAGCATGGTAGTGGTCAGCATGTTGTCACCAATGCCGTGCGCGAGCTTGGCGATCGTGTTTGCCGTCGCAGGAGCTATCAGCACAAGATCTGCAGACTGCCCGAGCGTGATGTGCTCGGTAGGAGTCTCGTTGTTCGGATCGAAAACATCGGTGACGACCCTGTTGCCGCTCATGGTCTCAAATGTGAGAGGTGTTACAAACTTCGCAGCGCCATCTGTCATGATGACGTGCACATCGTACCCCTTCTTCTTGAGACCGCTCGCAATGTATACGGATTTGTAAGCAGAGATGCCTCCGCTGATTCCCAACACTATTCTTTTTTTATCCATTGTTTTTCCCCCTGATTGTTGTGACTGGGAGCTGCTTATTTGCACAAAAAGTATACTTCACATTGCCACGGATTGGCAAGGATATGGTACAATATCAGGTATAAAGGGGAAGAAGGCGGTGATAGTGCTTGCCGCATCCCCGCAGTTATTCCCTATTGCTTAAAAGAATGAAATACGGAGACAAGACATGTTTGACAAACTGATTGAAAAAGTTAAGGCAGAGCCAAAGACTATCGTTTTTACAGAGGGTTCCGATGCCCGCATCCAGGAAGCAGCAGCAAGACTTCTCGCTGAGGGCCTCATGGGCGTAGTGCTCGTAGGCAATGAAGAAGAAGTAAAGGCTGCAGCAGCTGAGAAGGGATTCGACATCAGCAAGGCTGAGATCATCGATCCTGAAAAGTACGATGGAATGGCTGAGATGGTCGAGACCATGGTAGCTCTCAGAAAGGGCAAAATGAGTGAAGAAGAGTGCGCAGCAGCACTGAAGAAGGGCAACTATTTCGGCACAATGCTCGTTAAGATGGGCAAGGCTGACTGCCTGCTCGGCGGAGCTACATACTCGACAGCAGACACGATCCGTCCGGCTCTCCAGCTCGTTAAGACAAAACCTGGCGCTCACCTCGTAAGCTCCTGCTTCATCCTCACAAGAGAGGGCGGAGATGAGAACCTCAGAACGATCGCTATGGGCGACTGCGCTGTAAACCTCAGCTACGAAGACAGCAAGGACAAAGAAGGCAACGTTACATTCACAGGCGCTCAGAAGCTCGCTGAGGTAGCTGTTGAAATCGAGAAGTGCGCAAGAACATTCGGAATCGATCCTAAGGTTGCAATGCTCAGCTTCTCCACAAAGGGATCCGGCAAGGGCAACACTGTTGCTCTCTCCGCAGAGGCTACAAAGATCGCTAAGGAGCTCAATCCTGACATGGCTATCGACGGTGAGATGCAGTTCGACGCTGCCGTATCGCCAACAGTCGGCCAGCTGAAGTTCCCTGGATCGCCTGTAGCAGGATATGCTAACACATTCGTATTCCCTATCATCGAGGCAGGCAACATCGGATACAAGATCGCTCAGAGACTCGGTGGATACGCTGCATACGGACCGATCCTGCTCGGACTCAATGCTCCTATCAATGACCTCTCAAGAGGTTGCGATGCAGAAGAAGTCTACAAGATGTCGAT
This sequence comes from Mogibacterium sp., assembly GCA_017405845.1. Classification (GTDB taxonomy): domain Bacteria; phylum Bacillota; class Clostridia; order Peptostreptococcales; family Anaerovoracaceae; genus Crickella. The sequence goes on from JAFQZQ010000048.1 coordinate 91,953, forward strand.
CATCACTGCAGCTCTCTAATTCTTCAAAAGAATAAACTTTTATATGAGAGGTATAATAAAGAAACAGATAACGATACTTCTGGTGGCCGTCATATTTTTGGCGGCCATACCTTTAAATGCGTTTGCGGATGGTGACATCGCTGAAGGCACTGAGCCGGCAGGGCAGGAGCAGGAACTTGAAGTTACCGCAGGATGGAATGAAGACGGGACCGTGTACACGGATGAGGACGGAAACGTTCTGGCTGACTGTGTAGCTGACATAGAAGGGGTTCTTTATTACTTCAATGAGAACGGAGTAGTCGATACCTTCAGCGGGTGGAAAACGATAGGAGAAGATACCTACTGGGCCGATGAAGAGGGAACAATTGCAAATTCAGCAACGATCTTTACTGTAAACGGTACCAGAAAGCGCAGCACCAGGATCCTCTACTACAACACCAGAACACATAAATGGCAGAAGAAGAGGATCAAAAATGTCAGGATGAAGCCGAAGACTATTACCGAGCCGAAAGTGTATAAGTATCTGTATCTGTTTGACAGCGACGGCAAGCTCATCACTACCAAGGGGCTGTTTAAGCATAACGGTCATTACTACTATGGCGTCGGAAACGGAAGGGTAAAAACCGGATGGGTGGCGATCGACAATAAAGCCATGTATTTCTACCCTAAGACGGGCACCAGAGCTGCCGGCACCAGGATCGGATATCTGAAGATCCCGAAGTGGGGCTATCTGGGAAAGGCCTATGCTCTCGGAATAAAGCAGATGAACAAGACGGGCTGGACTCTGAGGAGCGCCTTCATCTCCTCTGCATGCCTTAAATACAAAGGTAAGAAATATCGCGCGAAGAACTCCGAAACCTATGCTATCCGCGGTTTCACCAAGCACTACGGCAACTGCTTCGTTATGGCGGCAACATTCTATATCCAGGCCAAGCTCCTCGGATACGACGTGCATCAGATAAAGGGAAAGATCCGCCGCACGCATTCATGGACCGAGATAAAGCAGGAGGGGAAGATATATGTCTATGACCCTGACTGCACTCATGAGACAGGCCGCAATGCGTTCAAGATCAGATACGGCAGAAAAGGTACGCTGAAATACAATCACTATCACAGGATGAACTGACAATGTCCAAGCGAAAAGATAATCATATAAGCATGATTGCTCAAATAAGTATTATCTTTATCCTCGGCGTAGCCATAATTGGTTTGCTGACCGGTTTGGTGTTGCATGCAACCGCTGTAGAAAACATAAAGACTGATTTTTCTGAGCGCTCGGAGGCGACAGCTGCGGACCTTGAGGGGTTTATCAAGCATTTCCCGGCACATGAATGGATGTTCACATACTGGTATGAAAACTATGACCGGCTTGAGATCGACTATGATGATGCCTACGCACCGGGTTCCGAGACAGCGCATAAATGTGCCTCGCTCGCGGAGCGTCATCCGGAGTTCATGCTGGAATACGCGACCGGAGCTGAAGTAAGAGCACTGCCTCCTGAAGATCAGAAGCTTTACGCGGAGATAATCTATTCGAAGCTTCTTTGCCGGCTTAATGAGAACATAAAGAGCGACGATATTGACAATGTCTTTTGCATAGCGACACAGAAGCCTTATGAAAAGCAGATGGTGATGTTCAGTGGCGCCAGAGGCGATCTTCTGCAGGGTCCCGAAAAAGCACAGGCCTATAATATAGGAGATGTGATCAATTCTACAGAGGAGCAAAAGGAAGCGTTGCATTATGCGTCGCAGCGCGATCCTGCTACGGCTTTCAACGAGGATGGCCAATATCTGGACTATTACTATGATATAGGCAGCGTAGATGGTAACGATCTGCTTATCGGCGTGACGCGCAGCACGGCTATGATCGAATCCACTATCTACGGGCAGACGTTGAGACTGAGCCTTTTATCCATCTCGTTCCTGATAATCCTGGCCTTAGGATGCCTTGTAATGATGATGAGCGTTGTAGTGATGCCTCTGAGAAAGCTTCAGAAGACTATACGCTTTTATAAGGACACAAAGGACAGCAAAACTGTTCAGAAGAGACTCCGTAAAATCAACTCGGATAACGAGATAGGGCAGCTGGCGGATGACATAGGCGAACTCGCCGAAGAGATGGATGCATACATGGCGCAGATCGAAAGCGTCACGTCGGAGAATACCCGTATCGCGACTGAACTTACCCTTGCAAGCCGCATTCAGGGAGCCATGCTGCCTGATAAAGCGCACAGATATCCTGACGCGAAGGAGTTCAACGTCTATGGCAGGATGTACGCTGCGAAAGCGGTCGGCGGAGATTACTACGATCACTTCCTTATAGACGACGACCATCTCTGCATGTACGTGGCGGATGTATCCGGCAAGGGTGTGCCTGCAGCGCTGTTCATGATGGCTTCGAGCATCATACTTAAGAACCACATCATGGCGGGCAAGTCACCTGCACAGGTGCTGACCGATATGAACGCAGATATCTGTGCAAAGAATCCTGAGGACATGTTTGTCACGGTATGGCTTGGTATTTTCGATCTGAAAACGGGCAAGCTGACTGCGGCTAATGCCGGCCACGAATACCCGATCATCAAGGAGGCCGGCGGAAAATTCGAGATCGTAAAGGACAGGCACGGTTTAATGATCGGTGGCATGGAAGGTGCTGTATATAAGGAGTACGAAATAGACTTAAAACCTGGCGCAGCGCTGTTCATGTATACCGACGGACTTACGGAAGCGACCGACCCGGACAACAAACTGTTCGGAATGGATCATGCACTCGAAGAGCTGAACAGAGATACAGGCAGAATGGCCGAAGATTATGTAAAGCAAATGAAGGAAGCTGTAAAGGAATTCGAAAGGGGCAGAGAGCCGTTCGATGACCTCACCATGCTATGCGTAATATACTGGGGACCCGAAGGACCGTCGTACTGGAATAAATAAGCAATATAAAAGAGAGGATTCATATGCTCCGTCAGGCACGCTCTCGCTGACATTCGGACGCAGCGGTACTAAGCTCTGACTTCGCTGAAGCTCGTCAATCGCTAAGTGCCGGCGTCCTCGAGTCACCTGCCTGGAGTATATGAATCCTCTCTTTATGTATTTGTCTTTTTATACAGTTTATGCGCGCTTGTTGTCTTCTACGAAGCGCCTGATCTTCATGGATGTTGTCTTGTCGAAATCGCGCTCGCGGACTATGACGTGAGCGATCCTCTTGAATCTCGGCAGATCGTCATTGATCTTGTCGACCGCTGCTTCGATCAGCGCCTCAGCCTGCTCTGCAGTGTAGTCAGGTCCGAGCTTTCTCTCGAGCTCTTCCTTGTTGAGTCTGACTGTGGCGTGGATGCCGTTCCACTGCGAGTTAGGATCGAGCTCGCCGCCCCATACCATGCACTCTTCTACGATAGGAAGTGCGAGCAGATAACTCTCGAGCTCTTCCGGGAATACGTTCTTGCCGTTGCTGGCGATGATAACGTTCTTTTTACGGCCTGTGATGAACACGTATTTGTCGCGGTCGAGATAGCCGACGTCGCCTGTGTGGAACCAGCCCTCTTCATCGAGTACGGCCTTCGTGTTCTCCGGGTCCTTGTAGTAACCCATCATTACCTGCGGTCCGCGGAAGCAGATCTCGCCGATGCCGTTGCTGTCAGGATCGAGGATCTTGCACTCTGTGAACGGCATGATGTGACCGGCAGATGAGTTCTTCATAAACTTACGCTTTGCCGGATTGAGCGCCACGATAGGCGAGCACTCCGAGAGACCGTAGCCCTGGATGGCGTTGAAGCCTATGTTGCAGAACGAATCGAGAATGGCTCCGTCGATCGGGGCTCCACCCGAGATGAGTGTGTGCAGTCTTCCGCCGAATACAGCCTCGATATCCTTGGTGACCTTCTTAGGTAGCTTCACCTTGAAGCGGCTTGCCTCGCGATCCATGATCTCGAAGACTCTCATCTGCTTTTCGCTCAGCTTGTCTGCGACCGAACGTCTTATCTTATTGTGGAAGTTCTCGATGATAGCAGGAACTGCCAGCATGATGGTCGGCTTCACCTCAAGGATGTCTTTGCGGATGTACTTGAGTCCGCGGCTGAACGCTACGGTTGCTCCGCTGTAGACGCATGAGAGGAATGTTGCCGTGCACTCATAGCAGTGATGCATCGGAAGCACTGAGAAGCATATGTCTTTAGGACGTGCTTCAAACATGGCCTGAACCAGTATCGTATCGAGCATTAGGTTGCGGTGTGAAAGCATTACGCCCTTCGAAACACCGGTAGTGCCCGATGTGAAGATGATGGATGCGAGGTCAGTGTTGACTACCTGAGCGTCGATGTAGCGGCGGTCGCCGTTCCATACCATATGGCGGCCTTTCTCGCGGAGCTTCTTCCACGAGATGAGTCCGGCTTCGACATCTTCGTCCTCTTCCATGTCGGCATTGATGACATAGCGGAGCTGGGTCTCGCCACTGGCTTTGATTCTCTTGAAGATCTCGTAGTATTTTTTGTTTACCGTGATGACAGCCTCGAGCTCACCCTTGATGGTCAGCTGCTGCAGCTCGCTCTCATTGAGCTCTCTGTCGAGAGGGACCACGACTCCGACACCGCCGACGATGGCGAGATAGGATTCGCCCCACTCGGAGGAGTTGCGGCCGATCAGACCGATGTGCCTGTCTTCGAGTCCGAGCTCGAGAAGGCCGGTACCGATCGCGTTGACATCCTCAAGCGCCTGTCTGAAGCTGATCTCCCTGAACGGCTGGTTTGGCTTGTACTTCTGCATGAAGAGCGGAAGATCAGGGTGCTCCTGGGCACTGTAGTTGAGCATGTCCTTGAGGTCAGTCACTACATGCTTGTCTTTGAAGAGGTAGCGCTTGTCTTTCGACTTCTTGAGATCATTGAGCATCTGCTCGATGACCTCGCGTTCGCGCCTTTTGATATTTCTGTATTCAGAATCTGTATATTTTCTGCTCATAATGTACCCATAACCCGTGGCGGGACTTGCCCGTTCCGTTTTGTTTCTATATAATTCGTGAAGTAACAAATTTAGATTATCTACTATATTTACATCGCAAAATTATATCACAGGAGATAGAAACAAAGGAATGGAAGAAATAAGAATTCTTGATCTTAAAGAAAGCATCCTTGCAGATAATGACGCGGATGCAGATAAGCTGCGCGAAGAGCTCGCAGCTGAGAAGACAGTATATATTAATGTAATGAGTTCGCCTGGCTCCGGAAAGACTTCCACCATCCTCAGACTGGTGGAGCAGCTCAGGCTTAGCTATAAGGTTGGCGTTCTGGAAGCAGACATCGATGGCGACGTCGACACCAAGACCATGCTCGACGCAGGCATTCCTGCAATACAGCTCCACACGGGCGGCATGTGCCACCTCGACGCAGACATGAGCCGCCAGGCTCTCCGCGAGATCGGTTCGCAGGATCTCGACATCGTGATCCTCGAAAACGTCGGCAACCTCGTTTGCCCTGCGGAGTTCGACACAGGCGCTCAGATCAACCTCGTGATCCTCTCGGTACCTGAAGGCGACGACAAGCCGCTGAAGTACCCTCTGATGTTCAGCAAGGCTGACGTGGTCGTGGTCAACAAGATCGATGCAATCGAGGCATTTGACTTCAGCCCGGAGAGATTCAAGCAGTACGTTGCAGAGCGCGCGCCGGGCGCACCGGTTTTCACGGTATCCGCAGCAACAGGCGAGGGCATCATTGCACTGTCCGAGTGGATAGGCGAGCGTACCAGAGAGATTCTGGAATATATCGATTAATGTAAGGAAAGAGATAGAGAAATGGCAGATAGCAAAGTTAGAGTAATCGACGTTAACGTCGGTATATTTGAAGAGAATGATCGCATTGCCGCTGAGGTCAGAGCGCAGAACAAGGCAAACGGTACTCTGCTGGTGAACGTCATGGCATCGCCTGGCGCCGGCAAGACCACCACGCTCCTGCGCACCATCGAGGCTCTTGGCGACGAGTATAAGATTGGCGTAATGGAGGCCGATATCGAGGCAACTGTTGATGCAGACAAGATGGCTGAGGCCGGAGTCCGCTCGATGCAGGTACACACAGGCGGTGAGTGCTGCATGGACGCAGCGATGACAAGGGCTGCAATCAACGAATTCAACACAGAAGACCTCGACCTGGTCTTCCTCGAAAACGTAGGCAACCTGGTATGCACAGCTGAGCAGGACACCGGTGCAAACATCAATATCGAGATCCTCTCGGTACCTGAAGGCGACGACAAGCCGCTGAAGTACCCTCTGATGTTCACGGTAACCCAGGCTGTTCTGGTAAACAAGACAGATACGCGCAAGTTCTTTGCGTTTGATGACGAGGCATTTGTTGAGAGAGTGCATTCGCTGAACCCTCTGTCGGAGATCTTCTTCGTATCGGCAAAGACAGGAGAGGGATTCGACGCATGGATCAGCTGGCTGCGCCGCCAGATCGAGCTTTCTAAAGCTATGTAAAAAAGGGGGAAGGGTATTTATGTTTGATGTAGCAATAATCGGAACCGGGCCTGCGGGGCTTTCGGCAGCACTTACACTGAAGCTTCATAACAAGGATATCGTCTGGTTCGGCTCGGCTGAGCTGAGCGACAAGGTCGGTAAGTCTGAGAAGATCGCCAACTATCCGGGCGTGGCAATGGTAGGCGGTGCTGACCTGAATGCGAAGTTCAGGGCTCAGGCCGAGGAGCTCGGACTGGAGATGACCGACAAGCGCGTAACGAATATCGCTGACATGGGCGGCAACTATATGGTGCTTGCCGACAACGAGGTGTTTGAGGCGCGCACGGTGCTGCTTGCCACCGGCATTGCAGCTGCCAAGGGAATGGAGAATGAGGCCAGACTGCTCGGCGCGGGCGTAAGCTACTGTGCCACATGCGACGGATTCCTGTACAAGGGAAAGACCGTAGCGGTGTACTGCACAGACGAGCGCATGGAGCACGATATCAAGTATCTCGAAGAGATCTGCGGTAAGCTTTACATTTACACCAGCTTTGGCTACACGACTGAAGCTGTAAACGCAGAAGTGCTGAAGCTGCCGGTAAAGAAGCTGGACGGCGGATTCAAGTGCGATTCCATCGAGCTGACAGACGGCACTAAGATAGATGTAGACGGAGTCTTCATTCTGAGACCTGCCATCGCGCCGTCGACAGTTATGCCGGGCCTTGAGATGGACGGCGCGCACATAGCTGTGAACCGCAATCAGGAAACAAACTTTAAGGGCTGCTATGCTGCAGGCGACTGCACAGGCAGACCATACCAGATAGCAAAAGCAGTCGGCGAAGGCAACGTCGCAGCACATGCAATACTTGAGTATTTAAGTGCTTTAGAGAAAGGCGAATAAACGCCGAACTGAGCGTTGCGCAGGAGCAGGCGAAGAGAGGCGTTTATTCGCCTTTCTGTTAAAACAGAGGAATACTATGACAGAACTGAAGATCGAGAACCAGGCAATGATGTTCGCCTTCCTCAGCCGCGCAGCCATCGAGGCAAAGGGCGAAGAGGGAAGAGCTGCGATACAGGCCGGCATGATTCGCTACGGAAAGGAGCGCGGTGCCAGGATGGCAGAGCGCGCCCGCAAAGCAGGCGATCCGGTAGATCTCTGGACCAACCAGGCGTACGGCGAATGGAAACCTGATTACGCAGGCCAGATGGATTTCGGCATGCTCCGCGCGGAGCCGACATATCAGACATACATAGCGAAGTGCGCGTGGTGCGAGGCGTGGAAGAAGAACGATATTCTCGAGTACGGCCGCGAGTACTGCGTCAATGTAGACGCTGCGGTATATGAGGGATTTGGCGCAGGCGCTGTATGCACACCGATAAGCACATCGATGAGCTGGGGCGGAGAGCGCTGCGACTTCGACTGGGGAAAGCCGCTCAGCAAAGAGGAGCTCAGACTGGTCGCAGACAAGAAGGCTGAGCTCGGAACGAGCGCAATGAGAGACTTCAACTTCCACACTGCCCACATCTACTACTCCATCGCGGACGAGCTCCGCAGACATTTCCCTGAGGATTCGGGAGAAATTATCAAAAAAGCTGTTGCCGACTATATTGACCTCTTTGGACAGGAAGCGTATGATTGCCTTCTGAAATTCTCGCCTGACGAATTCTGACAGGCAGATAAAGGGGGAAGGGACCGGATTGAACAATTTCAAATTAAACGCTGAATATGCGGCATCTTTCGGGGCATACTGGATGATCTATGCGATCGCAGGCAGTTTTGCCTCGGTTTTTATGCTCGCAAAAGGCTATGATAATGTACATATAGGAATGACGTTAGCGGCAGCCAATCTGCTGGCGCTCGCTCTGCAGCCGTACGTTGCTGACCACATGGACAGGGCAAAAGGCATCAGGCTGATAGACGCCGCGGCATGGATGACGCTCATAATGATGATCGCGGCAGTGGGGCTTTTCATATTCGGAGACGGGAGCTTCATGCTTGCGGCTATACTTGCTTTTGTACTGGCGGTACACGCGCTGGCACAGCCGCTGCTCAATTCGCTTGGGTTCAGGCTCAGCGAAAGCGGAGCGAATGTAAGCTTCGGGATAGGAAGAGCCGGAGGCTCTCTGGGCTACTCGGCGATACTCGCGGTGCTCGGCACCATCGTTGAAAGAAAAGGCGTAATGACGCTGCCGGCTCTCACGGAAGCAGCCTGCGCACTCCTGATAGTTCTGCTCCTGATCACAAAGGGAAGCTTCATCAGGATATGCAGGACCGCTGACGCCAAAGCCGCGGAAGGTGCGGAAGCAGAAGCCAAAGCAGCTGATGACGAAAGGATAGACCTCGGTGACTTCATCAGGAGGAACAAGCACTTCTTCATTATGAATTTCGGGGTCGCAGGACTTCTCTTCAGCAACGCGGTGCTGAGCAACTACATGGCTCAGATTGCAGGCGGTGTGAACGGCACTACTGAAGACGTCGGCAGGATACTGTCACTCATGGCTCTTTTAGAGATCCCGACGATGGTTTTCTTCGGCAGCATAAGGAAGCGCTTCAGCAGTCGCGCGCTGATAAAGCTGGCGGCTCTGGGCTTCACGGGTAAGATCGCTCTCTGCTGGCTTGCGGGATCAGTGCGGCTGCTCTATGTGGCGCAGTTTTTCCAGCTCATCGCGTTCGCACTCATCATGCCGGCAATGGTCTACTTCATCAATGAGATCATGAGTCCGGGAGAGGCTGTCAAGGGACAGGCGCTTTATACGATGATGTTCACGTTCTCCACCATAATAGCCAGCTTTCTGGGAGGATGGATGCTCGACGCGTACGGCGCACGCATGCTCACACTCGTTTCAACACTTGTGACTGCTGCGGGAGCTGCCGTGGTGATTTTCAGCATAGACAAGGTAGAAGATCACAAGAGATTGCCGCAGGACTGAGTCTGTGCTACAATCTCATTACAACTGAAGAACAGGAGATTAACAATGGAAACCAGAGTCGCCGTGATAAGCATTATCGTCACGGAGTCCGACCGGGTGGAAATACTGAACGATCTTCTCCATGAATACGCTTCGTATATTATCGGACGCATGGGGATCCCGTACAAAGAGAAGGGGATCAGCATCATCAGCATCGCCATTGACGCACCGATGGACAGGATCAACTCGCTCACCGGAGCTCTCGGACGCCTCGACGGTATCAATGCCAAGGTGACCTATGCCAAAGTCTAAGACATCATCCTGAAGCCGAAATCCCCGTAAGGGCTTTGAGGCCGAAGCAAGATTCGAAGGCGGTCTGTTGAAAGTGCGCATCTTTGCGTACGTATATTTGGATCGATCCGGCCTTGCTTCGCAGGAAGCAGGGCTGTTTTAGTTACCAGGCAGGGCACCCGATCAAAAACAGAAAGAAAGCAGAACGAGCAGATGAGCCTCAGAAGAGACGGAAGGCTTGGAGCCGCATGGATCGTAATACTTATTGTGCTGCCATTCGTGACAGCCATCATCGCGCTGGGCATAGGACGCATGTCGATAGCCCCGGGCGAGGTCTTTGACGTGCTCCGCGCAGCATTGTCGGGAGGGCACGCATCGAGCGAGCTCATAGAAAAGACGGTAATGCAGCTCAGGCTGCCGCGCATAATACTCGCCATGCTGGTGGGAGCCGGACTTTCAGTATCGGGCTGCGCGTTTCAGAGCCTTTTCGCGAACCCGCTCGCGACACCTGACACCCTCGGAGTGGCCAGCGGAGCGGCCTTCGGCGCTGCTCTCGGCATACTGCTTGGATTCAATCTTATAGGAATACAACTTACGGGACTTGCGATGGGCGGCGCTGCAGTTGCCCTGACATGGCTTGCCGGCTCGGGCAAGGACAGGGGAGGACTCAGCTACATAGTGCTCTCGGGCATCATGATAGGTTCGCTGTTCTCAGCCCTCATATCGTTCGTCAAGTTCGTGGCTGATGCCGAGTCTGAGCTCCCGGCCATCACATACTGGCTGATGGGCGGCCTCGACAAGGCCAACTACCGCACGCTCTCGCTGGGAGCGCCGGTGATAATCGCAGGTGTGATACTCTTCATGCTGATCAGATGGCGCATGAACCTGCTGCCTCTTTCAGATGACGAGGCGAAGGCGTCGGGTGTCAATGTCAGACTGCTGAGGGCTGTCACCGTTGTAGCAGCGACCGCCATTACCGCATCCTGCGTATCGATGTGCGGACAAGTCGGCTGGGTAGGACTTCTCATACCTCACATGTGCCGCATGCTCTTCGGCAACAACCACCTGTCGATAGTGCCGGCATCCGTGAGCTTCGGAGCCGTGTTCATGATAATCGTAGACACCCTGGCGCGCAGCATCTCCGCTGCGGAGATCCCGGTGTCGATACTGACGGCAATCATAGGAGCGCCGTTCTTCATAATTCTGATGAGAAGAAGCGGAGGCTGGCGCTTATGAGTGAGATGGAAAGAAAAGCGCAGGCCCTCCTGAAAATAGAGAAAGGCTGCTTTGCGTATAAAGGCGGGCCGCAGATCCTTAAGGATATAAATATAGAATTGGAAGCGGGCGAGATACTCGCGGTGCTCGGGCCGAACGGAGCGGGTAAAACCACTCTGCTCAGATGCATGATGGACATGCTTCACTGGCAGAGCGGACGCAGCCTGCTGGACGGCGAAGACATACGCAGCATGCCGGCATCGAAGCTCTGGCGCAGGATGGCATATGTGCCTCAGGCCAGATCAGCGGCTGCCTCATACACTGCCTTCCAGACCGTGTTGCTCGGAAGGAGCAGCCGCATAGGAGCGTTCTCAGCTCCGTCCGAAGCCGACATGAAGGTCGCCGAGCGCGTGATGGAGAGACTTGGGATAGCTCATCTCGCCGACAAGCCGTGCCATGCCATAAGCGGCGGCGAGCTCCAGATGGTGCTCATAGCCCGCGCCATGGCTGCGGAGCCGGAGATACTGGTGCTCGACGAGCCTGAGTCTAACCTCGACTTCAAGAACCAGCTCATAGTGCTCGATACCATGAGTGCGCTGGCGGCGGAGGGCGTGGCCTGCATATTCAACACGCATTATCCGGCTCATGCCCTGCAGAGGGCAGGCAAGGCACTGATGCTGACAAAAGGCGGAGAGAGCATATTCGGTGACACGACAGCCGTGGTAACTGAAGACAACATACGCCGCGCGTTCGGGGTCAATGCCCTTATCGGTGAAGTGGAGACTCCGCACAACATAATGAAAAACGTGGTTGCCGTGGGAGTAAGCGAAGGCAGGGCAGCGGGGAATGACGCGCTGCAGACTGCCGGAGCAGAAGGCGGACGGAAAACGGACGATGTGCTCGCCTCGATCACGGTCATTATGCACAGCAACGAGCACGCTGCTCTGATCAACAATGCATTCAGAGAATACAATCATCTCCTGATAGGCAGAATGGGTCTGCCGCACAGAAGATCGGAAAAATACATCATCACCGTGATGCTCGAAGGCCCGGTGGCTGACATAGAAGCGCTATCGCACAGACTCGGCCTCATACCGGACATCAGCGTTAAGACGACATACGAACAGGAAGGATATATACATGGTTAAGATAGCAGTTTACGGAAAAGGCGGTATCGGCAAGTCGACTACAGTATCAAACGTGTCGGCAGCGCTGGCGGACATGGGTTACAAGGTTATGCAGATCGGTTGCGACCCTAAGGCGGACTCGACTGCGAGCCTCCACGGTCAGGGCGAAATGGTGACCGTGCTCGATCTCGTAAGGGAACGCAAGAATGCCTTCGAGCTCAGCGACATGGTGCGCGAAGGCTATGGCGGAGTCATATGTGTTGAAGCCGGCGGCCCTACACCGGGACTCGGCTGCGCGGGACGCGGCATCATCGCAGCCCTCGACAAGCTGAAGGAGAAAGGCGCGTACGAGACCTTCAAGCCTGATGTAGTCATTTACGACGTTCTGGGCGACGTAGTCTGCGGAGGCTTTTCAATGCCGATGCGCGGCGGCTATGCAGACAAGGTCTTTGTCATAACTTCGGGCGAGAACATGGCCATTCACGCCGCCGCGAATATAGCGGTAGCACTCGACGGCTTCAAGGACCGCGGCTACGCAAGCCTCGGCGGCATCATCCTCAACCACAGAAACGTGCGCGATGAGGACGCGAAGGTAGCCGAGCTCGCTTCGGATATTGGCTCGGAAGTTATTGGGGAGCTCAGCCGCAGCGAGATAGTCACCGATGCTGAGGACCTCGGCAAGACGGTCATCGAAGCCTTCCCTGACAGCGATATGGCCGGCGAGTACCGCGCACTGGCAAAAAAACTGCTTGAGATTTGCAATTCGGAAAAATAATCATGCTTAAGAAAGTAAACGAAAAACAGAAAAGACTGAGCGCAGACGAGATCCCTCACGTCAGGATCGCGGATGCGAAATTCCCTGCACCGTTCAGGTCGGGGCTGGAGTACTCATCTCCTGCCCGCGGCACGTGGAACATCGTGCACACCGGAATGCTGATACCTGAAGCACATGAGATCTTTGTGTGCGCCGCGGGCTGCCTTCGCGGAGTCGTGCTGACTGCCGCTGAGATGGGGACCACAGACAGGTTCTCGACGGTCGCGGTCAGGGAAAACAACCTGCTCGACGGCGACATGGAAGACCTTGTGATCGAAGGCGTTACGGACATCATCAACAAGCTCCCGAAGCGTCCGCCTGCTGTGCTGGTGTATACCAGTTGCGTGCACCACTTCACGGGTGTAGACCTCGACATGATCTACGCGACTCTGAGGAGCCGCTTCCCGGACATCGACTTCACCGACTGCTACATGAACCCTATCATGCGCAAGAGCGGCCTGACTCCGGATCAGCTGATGAGGTCGAGGCTTTACATGCTCCTGCATGAGCGCGGGAAAAACCCGGACGCAGTCGCCATAATCGGAAACGATCTGCCGACCGACGAAGATAGTGACCTGATGCAGGTGCTGAAGGGTGCCGGCCGCAAGGTGCATGAGATCACCTCGTGCAAGACCTATGCGGAGTACCAGGAGATGGCCGAAAGCAGCGTCTATGTATCGTACAATCCGGATGCTGCGCCGGGCGGCGACATGCTGGCGGAAAGGCTGGGAGGCACTCACTATGCGCTGAAGTTCAGCTTCGATTACGATGAGATCGATGCCACCTTCGCGGGCCTTGCGGAGGTGCTGGGCATTGAGCCGCGCAGCAACGATGAGATCGCGGCGCTGAGAGCAGAGTGCGAGAAAGAACTTAAAGAGACAAAGGAACTCATCGGAGACACTCCGGTGAGCATAGATTATACATACTGCCCGAGGCCGCTCGGGCTCGCGAAGCTGCTGCTTGAGCACGGCATCAACGTGACCAGAGTTTACGTTGACGGCATACCGGGCGGAGACAGGGCGGCATTCGACAGCCTGCAGAAGGATCATCCGGATCTGATGATCTATCCGACGGTGCATCCGGGGATGAGGTTCGCGCGCACCGCTAACGTTGAGGCAGAGAGCGGAGTAAAGGTGCTGGCGGTCGGCCAGAAGGCGGCAGCCTTTGAGGAGACCGGGCGCTTCGTCAACGTAGTTGAGGGCGGAGGCATGACAGGCTACGAGGCGATCAGCAGAACCTGCAGGCTCATGCGCGAGGCATACTGCGAAGAGAAACCGATGCGCGATCTGGTGCAGGTGAAGGGACTTGGCTGTGAGGTGTGTATAAGATGAAACAGACTGCTAGGATAATTTCTACATACTCAGCGGATGTCATGGGCGTGTGCTCGGCGTTGTTTGAACTGGGCGGAATGACTGTAATGCACGATGCCTCAGGATGCAACTCCACGTATACGACCCACGACGAGCCGCGCTGGTACGACATGGACAGCATGGTCTACATCTCCGGTATCAGCGAGATCGAAGCGATAATGGGCGATGATGAAAAGCTCATAAGCGACATCGTGGACGCGGCGGCAAAGCTGAAACCTGCATTCATCGCGATAGCGGGCACGCCTATTCCGACGATGACGGGCTTCGACTTCGAGGCGGTCGCGTCGGTCATAGAGCATCAGACGGGCATACCGAGCTTCGGATTCCCGACTACCGGAATGAACACATATATCCACGGAGCGTCAATGGCGTTCGCGGGAATAGCGGAGCGCTTCGTTGACGATCCGTCAGAGAAGAGCAGCGACAGAGGTACTCTGCAGATGTCCGCGCGAAAGATAATGTCCATGGTGGACAGCTGCTGCGCGCGTCCGAACGGGATACGCGTAAATGTGCTCGGCCTTACGCCTCTCGACTTTTCCATAAACGGGCAGGACGAATCCATAGTCCAGTGGCTCGAGAGAGAGGGCTTTGAGGTGGTGTCGAAATGGGCCATGGGCAACAGCCTCGACGAGATCAGACACTCGGCTGAGGCAGATGTTAATCTGGTTGTATCGGCTGCAGGCTGCGGCGCGGCCAAAGTGCTTTACGAGAGATTCGGCACGCCGTATGCCATCGGTGTGCCGGTCGGGAACGAGCTGCCGGGCCTGCTGGCAGATCAGATCATATTAAATGTAAAAAAGTTCAGGGAGATGGACGAGTCAGCTTCAGAAAAAGCGCCTTTCGAATCGAGAGCGATAAGCGTGGATTCAGGAGTGTTCCTGGACGGCAGCGCAGGCGAAGGCGGAAGTACCTATGAAGAAGGCTTTGTTGCAGTCATAGGCGAGGGCATCACATCGCTGTCGCTCGCGAGCTCCATAGAGCTGGAATGCGGCATCCCGGCAAAGGTGCTCTGCGCAACGGAGTGCCTGGATGGCATCCTGAGGGAGTGCGACCGTATGACGCCTGACGAAGACGATATTATCCCTGAGCTGGAAGGCGCAGCATACGTTATCGCCGATCCGCTCTATAAACCGATAGTCCCGGAGAGCGCAAAGTTCATTTCGCTCCCGAGCGAGGCCTTCTCGGGCCGCATATACCGCGACGAGATCCCTGATCTGACCGCGGACATTGATCAGCTATTAATTAACATCAAATAAATCAAAGGAGGGTTCTAATTATGAAGAGGTTTCTGAGTAAGAAGAACAGTACGTTAAAACTCATTGTGCTGATGATGGTGCTCGCGATGACCATGATGTCGTTCGCAGCATGCGGAGGCGGCGGTGGAGAAGAAGCTGCTGAAACGACAGAGACAGCTGACACTATCACCGTTACAGACCACGCCGACAAGACGGTCGAGGTCCCGGCAGACATCCAGAGGATCGCGGTATGCGACATCTACCCGCTCCCGAGCGTGCTGGCCGTATTCTTCGACTCGGCTGACAAGATCGTCGGAATGCCGGCACCGTCCATGACAGCAGCGCAGAACGGTCTGCTTGGCCAGCTCTATCCTGAGATCCTCAACGCTGAGACAGGATACATCGAAGACACTAATGTCAACATGGAAGAGCTCGCAAAGCTCGAACCGGATGTGGTATTCTACAGCGCTTCGAGCCCTGAGATCGGTGAGCAGCTGACAAACGCGGGCTTCGCGGCAGTAGCGATCTCCGTAAACAAGTGGGATTACAACTGCATCGAGACACTCAACAACTGGATCTCCCTGCTGAGCCAGATGTTCCCTGACAGCGACAAGGCTGCAATCGTAGAGCAGAAGTCCAACGAGATGTACGACATGGTGCAGGAGAGAGTAAAGGACATTCCTGATGAAGAGAGAGCGAAGGCGTTCTTCCTCTTCCAGTACAGCGATACAACGCTCCTGACTTCGGGTCAGCAGTTCTTCGGCCAGTGGTGGGCAGATGCCATCGGAGCAAAGAACGTTGCGCAGGAGCTGTCGACGGACAACTCTGTTGCAGTCAACATGGAGCAGGTTTATGAATGGAATCCTGATCTGATCTTCATGACAAACTTCAACACATACTATCCGGACGATCTGTACAACAACACAGTAGAGGGATACGACTGGAGCGCAGTTCAGGCTGTTAAGGATCAGAGAGTCTTCAAGATGCCTCTCGGCATGTACAGGAGCTACACTCCGGGAGTTGACTGCCCGGTAACACTGCTGTGGATGGCCAAGACTGCATATCCTGAAAAGTTTGAGGACGTAGACGTAATCGCCGAGGCGAAGGACTACTATAAGGAAGTCTTCGGCATCGAGCTGACAGACGAGCAGGCGCAGTCGATCTTTGAGCCTGTACAGAGCGCAGGCGGAGGATTTGCGTATCAATAAAATCTGAACGCTTGTTCTTAAAATAATCATGTGATATACTTAATCAACCTCTGAATAGGGGTTGATTATTTTTTTTAATCAAAAGATAATGTGCACTATGGGAAAGTTTGTAGTAAAGAGTGAATTCGCGCCAACAGGCGATCAGCCGCAGGCGATAAAGAAGATAGCTGACGGTATTCTTGCGGGCAGGCAGGCGCAGACCTTAATGGGTGTGACCGGCTCCGGCAAGACGTTTACGATGGCAAAAATCATCGAGGCTGTGCAGAAGCCGACTCTCGTTATCTCGCACAACAAGACGCTCGCCGCGCAGCTTCACGGAGAGTTCAAGGAGTTCTTCCCGGATAACGCGGTGGAGTACTTCGTGTCTTACTACGATTATTATCAGCCGGAGGCCTACGTTCCTTCGACGGACTTATACATAGAGAAGGATGCCGACATCAACGACGAGATCGACAAGCTCAGACATTCCGCAACGGCGGCTCAGCTCGAGAGGAAGGATGTCATCATAGTCGCATCGGTCTCGTGCATATACGGATTAGGTAGTCCGTCATCGTACCGCAATCAGCTTATCAGCCTCAGGCCGGGCATGGAGATGGACCGCATGCAGCTTCTGCGCAAGCTCACGGACATCCAGTACACGCGCAACGACATGGACTTCTCAAGAGGAAGCTTCCGCGCGAGGGGCGATATCGTAGACATCTATCCGGCCGGCGGCGAGGAGGCCGTCAGGGTGGAGCTGTTTGGCGATGAGATCGAGAGCATTCGAGAGATCGATCCGGTCACAGGAGAGATCACCGGTACGCGCTCGCACATTTCGATTTTCCCGGCGAGCCATTACATCACGAGCCGCGAAGACATGCAGCTCGCAGTCGCGTCGATACGCGAGGAGCTTCGCGAGAGGCTAGACTGGTTCCGCTCAAACGGAAAGCTGCTTGAGGCGGAGAGGCTTGAGCAGCGCACTAATTACGATATAGAAATGATGATGGAAGTCGGCACATGCAAGGGCATCGAGAACTACTCTAGGCACATCAACTTCCTGAAGCCGGGCGAGCGCCCATATACGCTGCTCGATTATTTCCCGGACGGGGACTTCCTGACTATAATAGACGAGTCGCACGCAATGCTGCCGCAGCTGCGCGCGATGTATAACGGCGACCGCGCGCGTAAGGAGTCGCTGGTGGAGTACGGCTTCAGACTGCCGTCGGCATTCGACAACAGGCCGCTCAAGTTTGAGGAGTTCAGCGAGCTGACGGGACAGACGGTCTACGTTTCCGCGACGCCTGCGAAGTACGAGCTCGAAAGATCGGGCGGTGTCACTGCAGAGCAGCTCATCAGACCGACCGGACTGCTCGATCCTGAGATCGAGGTAAGGCCGACAGAGGGCCAGATCGATGACCTGATCGGCGAGATAAATGAAACAGCGAAGAGGGGCGAGCGCGTGCTTGTCACTACGCTCACCAAGCGCATGGCAGAAGACCTCACCAAATACCTGCAGGAGATGGGCATCAGGGTGAGATACCTGCACTCGGACATCGACAACTTCGAGAGACTCGAGATAATCAGGGATCTCCGAATGGGCAAGTTCGATGTGCTCGTGGGAATCAACCTGCTGAGAGAGGGCCTCGACCTTCCGGAAGTGTCGCTGATCGCGATACTCGACGCGGATAAGGAGGGCTTCCTCAGAACAGAAACTTCGCTGATACAGACCGTAGGGCGTGCTGCCCGTAATGAGCACGGACGCGTCATAATGTACGCTGACTATATCAGCAAGGCCATGCGCGTCTGCATAGACGAGACTTCGAGACGCCGCAAGACTCAGGACGAGTACAACAAGGCGCACGGCATAGTTCCGAAGACTATAGTGAAGCCGGTGCGCGAGATCGCGAGGGCGACAGCCGAGTACTCCGGCGAAAGAGACATAAAGAACCCGAAGGCCATGACGGCCAAGGAGCTGCGCGAGACCATTCGCGAAGTGGAAAAGAATATGAAAGAAGCAGCAAAGCAGCTCGACTTCGAGCGCGCTGCCGAGCTGCGTGATGTGCTGTTTGAGCTCCGTGCCAGCAGCAGGGCAAAGTAGATGGAAAAGAACATAGTTATAAAGGGTGCGCGCGAGCACAATCTGAAGGGAATAGACGTCACGCTTCCGCGTGACAAGATGATAGTCCTGACCGGTCTGTCCGGATCAGGCAAGTCTTCGCTTGCCTTCGACACTATCTATGCGGAGGGGCAGAAGAAGTATGTGGAATCTCTGTCGTCATACGCGAGGCAGTTCCTCGGACTTATGAAGAAGCCTGATGTGCAGCTCATTGAGGGACTGTCCCCGGCGATCAGCATAGACCAGAAGACCACAAATAAGAACCCGAGATCGACCGTCGGTACGGTCACTGAGATATACGACTATCTGAGGCTGCTTTATGCGAGGATAGGTGTACCGCACTGCCCGGTTTGCGGCCGCGAGATCACCAGCCAGAACATAGACAGCATTATTGAGAGTATACAGTCGCACGAGGAGGGGACAAGGCTGACCGTGTTTGCGCCTGTTATAAGGGGGCGCAAGGGCGAGCACCGGGCGGTCCTTGACCGCCTGCGCCGCGACGGCTATACGCGTGTGCGCGTCGACGGCGAGATGTCGCGTCTTGATGACGGCGACATCGTGCTCGCCAAAAACAACAAGCACAACATCGACATAGTCATCGACCGCATCGTTCTGAGAAGCGACAACCGCAGCCGTATCGCCGAGGCTCTCGAGCTCGCCATCAAGGAGGGCGAGGGCATCTGCAGCGTGCTCTTCACACCGCCTAAGCGCGACAACTCGCACCCGGAAGAAACCGGCGCAGACGGCAAGATAATAAAGGACGAAAAAGAGGAGCACGAGGCAGTCTACTCTACAAAGTTCTCCTGCCCTGATCACGGCATAGGACTCGAGGAGATGGAGCCGCGCATGTTCTCGTTCAACGCTCCGTACGGCGCCTGCGAAAACTGCAGCGGACTCGGATTCACGCTCCGCATCACAGATGAAGCGGTCATCACAGACGAAAACAAGAGCATAATAGGCGGAGCGCTCGGTAATGTCTTTTCAACTCTCGACGCAATGGGCTTTTACCGCCAGATGCTCAACCGCCTGGCCATCGACCACGGCACCAATCTTAATGTGCCGTTCAAGGCACTGCCGCCGAAGTTCAAGGATGAGCTTCTCCACGGTACAGGCAGCCGCAGACTCAAGTATACATACGAGAGCCGCAGCGGACGCGTCTCGCATATGAACCACACCTTCGAGGGCATCATTCCGAGCCTCGAGCGCAGATGGGGCGAGACCAACTCCGACTTCATCAAGGAGAAGATCAGCGACATGATGACTGAGGATGTCTGCCCGGTCTGCAAGGGCCGCAAGCTGAAAGACACGGTCCTTGCTGTCACGGTAGGCGGCAAAAACATCATGGAACTCACAGACCTTTCCGTAGTACAGGCGATCGATTTCTTCAACGATCTCGAATCGACTCTTTCGGACAGGGAAAAGAAGATCAGCAATATGATCCTTAAGGAGATCAAGGCCAGACTCAGGTTCCTCAAGGATGTCGGCCTTGGCTATCTCACGCTCAGCCGTACATCCGCAACGCTGTCCGGAGGAGAGTCGCAGCGTATCAGGCTCGCTACTCAAATCGGCTCCGGCCTTGTCGGAGTGCTCTACATACTCGACGAGCCGTCAATCGGACTCCACCAAAGCGACAACGACAAGCTGCTCGCATCGCTCCGCGGGCTTACAGACATGGGCAACACGCTCATCATAGTTGAGCACGACGAAGATACAATGTACGCAGCCGACCACATCGTGGATATCGGACCGGGCGCAGGAGTCAACGGCGGTCAGCTCGTAGCACAGGGTACGGTAGAAGATATCAAGAACTGCCCTGAGTCCATCACGGGTCAGTTCCTTTCGGGCAAGAGGCACATCGCGGTGCCGATGGTCCGCAGAGACGGCAACGGCAAATTCCTTGAGGTGCTCGGGGCTGCCGAGAACAACCTCAAAAACATAGATGTGAAGATACCAGCGGGCAAGCTGGTACTCGTCACAGGCGTCTCGGGCTCGGGCAAGTCGAGCCTGGTAAACGAGATCCTGTATAAAGGCGTGTCGCGCGTCACAAACCGCACGCAGGAGCGTCCGGGAAAGTTCCGCGAGATAAAGGGCATAGAGAATTTCGACAAGGTCATCAACATCGACCAGTCACCTATTGGCAAGACGCCTCGCTCCAATCCGGCTACATATACCGGCATGTTCACGCACATCCGCAACCTCTTCGCAGAGATGCCTGAGGCAAAAGTCAGGGGCTACAAGGCCGGCAGATTCAGCTTCAACGTGAAGGGCGGACGCTGCGAGCACTGCAGCGGCGACGGCATCATCAAGGTAGAGATGAACTTCCTGCCTGACGTATTTGTGCCTTGCGAGGTCTGCGGCGGAGCCAGATACAATCACGAGACGCTCGAGGTCCGCTACAGGGGCAAGAACATCTCCGAGGTCCTCAACATGACGGTCGCAGAGGCGATACCGTTCTTCGAGAACCAGCAGAGCATACTCAGATACCTGAAGACCCTCGACGAGGTCGGCCTCGGGTATATCAGCCTCGGCCAGCCGTCGACTCAGCTGTCGGGTGGCGAGGCACAGAGGATCAAGCTCGCGACCGAGCTCTCAAAGAGGAGCACCGGCAGAACGCTCTACATTCTCGACGAGCCTACGACAGGTCTGCATTTCGCGGACGTTGAGAAGCTGCTCTACGTGCTCAACAGGCTCGTAGACGAAGGCAACACCGTCGTTGTGATCGAGCACAACCTCGATGTCATCAAGCAGGCCGACCACATTATCGACCTCGGTCCTGAAGGCGGCGATGCGGGCGGACGCATAGTATGCGAGGGTACACCTGAGGAGGTGGCTGAAGTCCCTGAATCCAAGACCGGCCATTATCTGAAGCGCATGCTCAGGTAGCAAAATACTGAAAGAAAAACTGCCAACCGAAACTTTAAAGTATAGTTAAGGTTGGCATGTTTTTATATAATAAACGAAAGTGATTTGCGAAGGAGAACGGCAATGCGCATATTATTGGCAGAAGACGAGATCGCACTGGCGAAGGCGCTGGTTAAAATATTTGAGAGCAACAACTATTCGATCGATGCTGTCCACGATGGACAGGACGCGCTCGATTATCTTGAGGCGGGCAATTACGATGCTGCCGTGCTCGACATAATGATGCCGAAAGTCGACGGCATCACAGTGCTCAGGAAGCTGCGCGCCTCGGGCTCCGACCTGCCTGTACTCATGCTCACCGCGAAGTCTGAGATAGACGACAAGGTGCTCGGTCTCGACAGCGGAGCCAATTATTATCTGACTAAGCCGTTCGCGGCCAAGGAGCTGCTTGCTGCGGTCAGGGCCATCACACGCCAGGGTAACGAAGTAGACACAAAGCTCAGCTGCGGCAACCTCACACTCGACCGCGCAAGCTTCGAGATGTCGACACCGACAGGCTCCGTGAAGCTGGCCAATAAGGAATTCCAGATGATGGAGCTCCTCATGGCAAAGCCGGGCAATATCATATCCGTTGACACATTCATGGACCACATCTGGGGCTACGATACAGAGACTGAGAGCAACGTGGTCTGGGTCTATGTATCTTACCTCAGAAAGAAGCTGAGCGCACTCGGCGCAGATGTCGTAATAAAAGCAACACGCAACGCCGGCTACTCGATCGTTCCGGCCAAGTCCGAATAAGGTATCCGGTCCGTAATCCAACGATGATAAACAAACTCAAACGAAGATTTATAATACTTGCAATGATATCGCTGGCAGTCCTGCTGTCAGTTATTGTTGCGGGCATGAACATGATCAACTACAGCAAGGTCGTGAGTGATGCGGACATAAAACTTGCGGTCCTTGAGGAGAGCTCCGGCAGGATCATGCTCGAAGACAGGCTCAATCCGTTCGGAGACTTTGAGGAGTACTTCTTTAATGATGAAGGGTTCCTGCCAGACCACCGTGGCCCGGGCAAACATTCCATGTCACGGGACGAGGCGGAGGAGTCCAGATTTTTCATGGTATCCGTTGACGAAAGCGGATCCGTGCTGCAGACATATACGGACAGGATCTCCGCGGTGGACGGCGATGATGCTGCCGTGTATGCAGCCAAGGCTCTTGCCTCCGGAAATGGAAGCGGCTTCGTTGGGGATTTCAGATATGCAGTGAGCGATTCAGACAACGGATCAACGCTCGTTTTCCTCGACTGCGGAAGAACGCTGGATTCATTCCGATCCTTCCTCAGAGCCAGCATCATTATGTCGCTGGCAGGCCTGATTGCAGTGTTCTTCGTAATGCTGTACTTCGCCGGCCGCATAGTCAGGCCGGTAGCCGAAAGCTATGAGAAGCAGAAGCGATTCATCACGGACGCAGGCCACGAGATAAAGACGCCGCTTGCCATCATCAAGGCCAACGTAGATCTCATGGACATGGAGATCGACAACGGTGTCAGCGGCATAACGGAGGGACTTTCCATTTCGGATAATGCAGCAGACAACCTTAGGGAGAACCTTGGCGACATAAACGACCAGGTCACCAGACTGACCGGACTGACGAACGATCTCGTATACCTCTCGCGCATGGAGGAGGCGGAGAACAGCCTCGTGCTTACGGAAGTGCCGTTATCGGATATAGTGAGCGAGACGGTGGAGTCATTCGAGCCGCTTGCGCTTGAGAAGTGCAAGGTGATAGACGCAGATGTGGCCCCCGGCATCGCCATAAAGGGAAGCCACAAGGAGCTCGAAAAACTCCTCTCGATACTTCTTGAGAATGCGATAAAGTATTCGCCATCCCCGCGCGCAATGGAATTAAAAGAGGACGAAGACGGCATGCCTGCGCTTCCGGTCATAGAAACAGTCCTTCGCAAAGAGGGGAAGAACGCTGTGCTTGAAGTGATCAACGGCACCGAAAACGAGCTCACCAACGAGCAGCTCACGCACGTGTTTGAGCGCTTCTACCGCACCGACAGCTCGCGCAACTCCGCGACCGGCGGTCACGGCATCGGTCTCTCGATGGCAAACGCCATAGTGAACGCCCACGGCGGAAAGATCACCGCTCATACTAAAACAGGGCACGACTTCATGATCACTGTGACCCTGCCGGCTATATAAAAACAAAAGAATACAAAAATACAACCTCCCGGAGGCAGCAAAAGCTGCAAACCCCCGCGGAGGTTTTTTCGTTGCTTAAGTTTGGTTTAAGCTTCGCCTGCTAATCTATGCACTGTAAAGGAGGTGACGCCATGGGATATCAGGCGGTCTTCAAAAGATACGAACTCAAATACATAATCACAGCTGACCAGAAGGAACGCATACTCAACGCGATTCAGCGTTACATGGAAGCCGACAAATTCGGCAGATCGACTGTCCGAAACATATATTACGATACGGACGACTTCGTGCTCGCCAGGCATTCCATCGCGAAGCCTGACTTTAAAGAAAAGCTCCGTGTCAGGAGCTATTCGAAAGCAGACGCGGACAGCACGGTCTTTGTTGAGCTCAAGCGCAAATTTGACGGCATCGTATATAAAAGGAGGGTCGGCCTCCCGGAAGCTGATGCAATGAGGTGGATGGCCGGCTCACGCACTCCTTCCACGATGGGGAGGCTGAATTCCCCGGCACATGAAGCAAGTGCTTCATCGCAGGCCGCAAATGTCTCACCACAGGTCGCAAGCGAGATCGAGTACTTCAAAGGCCTGTACAGCGGACTGAAGCCGGTCCTCTATCTGAGCTACGACCGCGAGGCCTACAGAATGAAAAGCGGAGCATCGATCGCAGACGGCGGCACCGAATTCAGAGTTACATTCGACAACAACATCCTCTGCAGAGAGAGCGACCTGTCGCTCAGATCAGATGCATACGGAACTTCGCTCCTCGGGGATGGCAAATTTCTTATGGAGCTCAAATGCCCTGGGGCAATCCCTCTGTGGATGACCCGTATCCTTTCCGCGGAGCATATATACAAAACATCATTTTCAAAATACGGTACAGCATATTGCAGCTTCATGGATGAAACGCCGGCAGAGCGCTCACATGGCATTGCGGCAGCCGGCTACGAGGTCTATGCAGCCGCCTCGCGTGCTCCATATTACTCACCGAGCTCACAGCCGTTTCTTAATTATGGGAGCCGCTGATGCAGGTATTAATATACATTGCTGTCCTTGTTCCAATAATCAGTAAAAAGGAGGAAAGGGAGCACTTTTGTGCTCCCTTTTCATTTATTCGCGGAAAAAGGAGCACAGCAAATAATTTTTATGAGCTTTAGTTTCATTTAAGCTTGGGCCGTTAATATGCGGGTGACAGCAAGAGAAAAGAACAGATCGGGTCAAGAAGGACCCGCAGATGATAACAGCTGATAAAGGGAGGAAACAGCTATGGCTGAATTACTGACAAGCATATATGGATCAACTACAGCAACAACTGTAAGCGCGGCGCAGTTCGGGGCGTCTTTCGGAGTATCACTGCTCCTGGGAGTGCTCATCGCCGCGGCCTACATGTACAACACGCGTTACACCAAAAGCTTCGTGGTGACACTTGCGATGCTGCCGGCGATCATCTGCGTGATCATAGCAATGGTAAACGGAAGCATAGGAGCCGGAATCGCGGTCGCAGGAGCGTTCAGCCTTGTAAGGTTCCGGTCGGTACCGGGAACAGCCAAGGAAATATGCGCAATATTCCTGGCGATGGCGACGGGACTCGCAACCGGCATGGGATATCTGGGACTCGCGACGGCATTCACGGCAGTTCTGGCACTGGTGATACTGCTGTCGTCAAGATTCGACTTCGGCACTAAGAAGAACGCAAACAGATACAAGAGCATCAGGATAATGATCCCTGAAGACCTCGATTATACAGGAGTATTCGACGATCTGTTCGCGGAGTACACAAGCTCGTGCGAACTGGTCAACGTAAGGACCACAAACATGGGCAGCATGTTCAGGCTCACATACGATGTGACGCTTAAAGACCCTGACAGAGAAAAAGAACTCATCGACATGCTGCGCTGCCGCAACGGCAATCTCGAGATCAACGTTTCGAGGCAGGCAACAGCAGCGACAGAGTTATAGCACGCGACACTCACGGTACACCTCAAAAGGAGGCAACAGACATGGAAAACAACAAGGACTACAGAAATAAAACATACAAAGATGCCGGCGTTCATGCCGGCGCTGCCGGAAAGGCGGCGACCTCGATGCTGGCTCTGCTGCTTGCGCTGGTACTCGCGCTGATGCTGAGCCTCACATCCTGTGGGAGCGCTGCAGAGGGGAGCACAGGCACCACTGCCGCAACAGACACGGTAATGGAAACGACGGACAATGCAGTCAGCAAGTCTGAGATGTTTACCGAGAGAGATCTCTCCGGTGACTACGATGAGAACGAGGCTGAGACAATCACGCTAAGCGGCACATCAGCTTCGACATCCGCATCGGGCGGGGTCGACATCAATGGCAGCACAATTAAGATTTCAGCCGAGGGCGTTTACATCGTAAGCGGTACTCTCAGCGACGGGCAGATAATCGTTGAAGCAGACGACGCGGCAAAGGTGCAGATCGTGCTCAAGGATGCATCGATCACAAGCAGCAATTCGGCGGCTATCTACGTGAAATCGGCAGATAAGGTCTTCGTGACACTTGCAGATGGCACAACCAATACTCTCGCAAACGGCGGAAGCTTCACGGCTGATGGAGACACCAATGTCGACGGCGCCGTATTCGCAAAGGACGACATCACATTCAACGGAAGCGGCAGCCTCACAATCGATTCGCCGGCAGGCCACGGAGTGGTCGGCAAGGACGACGTGAAGTTTGCAGGAGGAACATACACGATCACGGCAGCCAAGCACGGTGTGCAGGCAAACGACAGCGTAAGGGTCGCGGAGGCCGACATCACCGTCACATCGGGCAGCGATAAGGATGGCATACATGTCTCCGATGACGCGGATGAAGAGGAGGGCACGGAGTCCGACAGCTTCTTCTATATGGGCAGCGGCAGCCTCACGATCAACGCATCCGATGACGGCATTCACGCGGATGCGGCAGTAAACATCGAAGGCGGCACAATAGTTATCAACGAGTCGTATGAGGGTATCGAAGGCCTGTCGATCAACATCAGCGGCGGAAGCACTACGCTGACCGCAAAGGACGACGGACTCAACGCCGCGGGAGGTAATAACTCCAGTAGCAGTCAGACCTTCGGAAGCGATGACTGGCACGGAGGCGGCATGATGAACGAGGGCGGCAATAACGGCAGCATCGTCATCAGCGGCGGTAAGGTGCACATCACGGCCGGCGGAGACGGAGTCGACTCCAACGGATCGATAGAGATCACCGGTGGATACACGGTTGTCGAAGGTCCGTCGCAGGGTGACACATCAGTGCTCGATTACAACTCCACGGCGACTGTCATAGCAGGCACATTCATCGGAACAGGCGGCGCGGGAATGGCTCAGAACTTCAGCAGCGCAAGCCAGGGACTCATAGCAGTCAGCGTAGGCAATCAGTCTGCAGGCAGCAAGGTAACTCTCGCAGATGAATCAGGCAACGTGGTTGCCGAGGTAACACCGGCACTCGACTACGCGGTCGTATACATCAGTACAGAAGATATGGCTCAGGGCGGCACATATACACTGACCGCCGGAACATACAGCGAAAGCATCACGCTCTCAGACATCATGTACAGCACGCTTAGCGGCGGCATGGGCGGAAGCTTCGGCGGAGGTGGTCCCCGAGGGGATGTAAACGGCGAAGCGCCTTCCGGAGATATGGAGGGTGGCCCGGGAATGGGCGGCCGCGGACATGGTGGTAAAAATGGCGGAATGATGCAGGACGGACAGGGCGGTATGGAAAGCCCTGACGGCATCACGGGAGCAACGCAGATCACGGATAGCATCGATGCATAGGAGGCAGACCATGAGAAACAGGACTATAGCACTGATCCCGGCTTATGAGCCGGACATGAAGATCCTCGAGCTGACAGAAGAATTACGGAAAAGGGGTTTGGATATAGTTGTAGTCGATGACGGCAGCGGCCCTGATTACAGCAGCATTTTCGAAGAACTTGAGCAGAAAGCCACCGTGCTGACGCATGCTGTTAATCGAGGCAAAGGTGCAGCCCTCAAGACCGGACTCCGATATATAAACAGATATATGGCATACAACGAGTCGGTGCTGACGGCATCGGGAGCAGAGACGGTATGCGGCCGTGACGCAGTCATTGTGACGGTCGATGCAGACGGGCAGCACCTGCCCGATGACGTGCAGAGGGTCGCAGAGATCGCAGCACTCAGACACGACGCACTGGTGCTCGGCAGCCGCGAGCTTGCCGGAGACATACCGGTGAGGAGCAGATTCGGCAACACGGTCACCAGACAGGTATACAGCGCGGCAACGGGCGTGCACGTCCACGACACACAGACAGGGCTCAGGGCATTCCACCGCAGCATGATACCGAGACTGCTCGAGATCGAAGGGGACCGCTACGAATATGAGATCAACATGCTGCTGAAGCTGGCGGCCGAAGGTGTGCCGATCATCGAAGAACGCATCGAAACGGTCTACGAAGACAACAACAGAGGCTCGCACTTCAGAACTCTGCGCGACTCATTCCGCGTATATAAGGAGATTCTAAAATTCTCGGCCTCATCGCTTGCGAGCTTTGCAATCGATTACTGCATGTATGCACTGCTGCTGACTGCAACAGGCGCAGCGGGCATAGCGAATGGACTCGTCGTATCCAATATCGGAGCAAGACTCGTGAGCGGAGCAGCCAACTACACGATGAACCGAAAGTTTGTGTTCAAAAGCAGAACAGGATTCGCAAAGTCTGCTCTCCAATACGCGCTTCTTGCATGCCTCATACTTGCGGGCAACACCGTGGTGCTGAGCATGCTGGTGGGAACGCTGGGAATCAACAAACTGATTGCCAAGCTGATAACGGAGGTCATCTTCTTTGCAATCAGCTGGACTGTCCAGAGATACGTGATCTTCTTCAGGGAAGAAAGCAGTCCAGGTGCAGAATTGCCGGCTGTTGGGCAAATTCAGGTAAAAGTCAGTAATAAATGAAAATACAAAAGGAGAGATACATAATGAGAAAGCATAAATACTTATGCGCGTACCTGCTGGTGCTGGCGGTGTTCACGTCATATGTGATCATGGATACTTTTGTAATCGCACATGTTTACGGAGATGCTTCGGATGCCGGCGGCGTGACAGCACAGCTTGAAGCTGATGATAGTGCAGAAGACAACGGTACCGGCGATACCGATACCAGCCAGGCACATGGCCCCGGCGGTAAACACGGTGACGGAAGCGGCGGATCTCCGTCAGGCGGTCCGGGAAAAGGCGGCAAACACAGGCATTCAAAGAGCGAATCCGCGGATTCCTCGAGCTCGTCCGAAAGCAGCTCAGGCAGCAGCTCGTCAAGCTTCGGAAGCAGCTCCGGCAGTTCATCGGATACATCGGGCACCGACATCAGTGCCGCGACTTCCAAGGACAGCTACAGCGATGACAATATCTCTATCAAACTGAATGAGTACACGGTCAGCGGCACGGTGGTGCATGTGGCTGAAGTGAAAACTGACTCAACGGAATACCTCAAGACTGCATTCGCGCAGGGCTCGTACGGAAAGAATGTTACGGCGACCACATCCGACATAGCAGCCGGCGTCAATGCCATACTGGCGATAAACGGTGACTATTACGGAACGCAGGAGAAGGGCTATGTCATAAGAAACGGAAAGCTGTACAGAAGCGCTGCGGTAAGCGGCCGCGAGGATCTGGTCATCTACTCGGACGGATCATTTAAGATCATAAACGAGAGCGAGGTCACGGCAGAGCAGCTGATCGCCAAAGGGGCGGTGCAGACACTGTCATTCGGACCGGCTCTGGTAGAGAGCGGGACGGTTTCCGTGGATTCAGACGACGAGGTAGGCCGCGCCATGGCGAGCAACCCGCGCACGGCCATCGGCATCAAGTCTGACGGAACTTATGTATTCGTGGTCTCTGACGGCAGAACAGACGAGAGCGAGGGCCTGTCCCTCATGCAGCTTGCGGAGTTCATGAAGGAGCTCGGAGTCAAAACAGCGTACAACCTTGACGGCGGAGGGTCGTCAACGATGGTGTTCAACGGCACTGTCGTCAACACTCCGACCGGCGGAGGCATAGGAAACGGCAGCGGAAGCGAAAGGAAGGTGAGCGACATTGTATACATCGGATACTGATTCATTGAAAACAGGCATGAATTATCTGGCGGCTTCGATACTGATCGCAGCAGCCGCGGCGGTCTACGGGCTGTTCAGCCACGGGGTGTATTCATACTTCATGACATACGCCTTCATGATACCTCTTCTGGCAGGAGCCGTTCCGCACCTCATATCTGCTCTGAAGCGACAGGATGCGGCGAAAGAACAAAAGCCATTTGCCGCTAAGTTAGCAAGGGCCGCTTCGAAGATCCTTGATGCAAAAGACACTCAGCTGGCGGTAATAGCTACGCTGACAGCGGGCAGCATCCTTAAAGGTGTACTCGACATCTACGGTACAACTAACAGATTGCTGATAGCATATCCGGCCGCAGCGGTGCTGGTAGTGGCAGCAGCGGCGGTAATGGTTCTGAAAAACAAGAAAAAACAAGAAATAATTCAATAATGATGCAATAAAAAGACTGCCTCGCGTGTATACACAGTGAAGGCAGTTTTAAATTGCAAATATTTTTAAGACCGACAAAGGAGGAAAGCCATGAAAAGAAGAGTGAATATCGCCCTGGCGCTGCTTGCGGCTCTGGCAATGGTTATGACAATGAGCGTAGCTGCATTTGCAGGAGCAATCACAGACAATGACGCAGCACTGAAAAAGGCTCTGAAGAATGCCGGCCTCAAGAAGACAGAAGTAAAGCGTATCGATGTCGAATACGACAGCAAGGATGGTGCGTACGAGGTGGAGTTTACACAGAAGAGCAACGGCAAAGAATTCGATTATGAGATCGCTGCTGCTACCGGCAAGATCACCAAGAAATCTGTAGATTACAGGTACAAGAGAAACAGCTCGCACAAGAAAATAGGGAAGACGGCAGCCAGAAAGAAAGTTGCCAAATTCTCGGGCATAAGCTATAAGATTATCAGTAGCGGGACCTGCAGATACGAATACGACGACAGACAGGGAACTTACGAAGTGAAGTTCACCAAGGGCGACCGCAGATACGAATATGACGTACTTGCTCCGACCGGAAAGATCATCGAATACGAGTGGAGAGTTGTAAATAACTAAACATATCAACTATACAAAATGGCAACATTGCAACTGGATGAAAACTTAATTATCAGGATGGCTGCAAATGACGGAGCCGCATTCCGCGAGCTTTATCAGCAGACCTCGGGCGTAGTGTATGGATTTGCCATGTCGATACTTCGCAACAAGCACGATGCCGAGGACGTGATGCACGACGCGTTCATAAAAATATATCAGAGCGCAGTCACGTACAGGCCTGCCGGAAATCCGATGGCGTGGATACTCACCATCGTGAGGAATCTGTGCCTCAATAAGATACGCGCCGGCAAGGTCTGCGAGGAGCTTTCGGAGTATGACGATCTGGCAGGCTCCCTCAGCGACAGCGAGGCCGCACTTGACAGAATGGTGCTTGAGGCGGCGATGAACATACTGGACGCGGAGGAAAGGCAGATAGTCGTTTTACATGCAATGGCAGGGTTCAAACACAGGGAGATCGCTGAGATACTCGATCTCCCGACGGGAACCATCCTGTCCAAGTACAACAGAGCAATGAAGAAGATGAGAAAAGAGATGGAGTCTAAGGGGGTAGAGAGATGATCGACAATAAAGAGATCGAAAAAAGACTTGCCTCCGCATTTGACGCCGCTGCCCCGGACATGCTCGACGATCTGATGGCAGAGCTTAAGCTGGCTGAGACTCCTGAACCTCAAATGAGGGAGAAGCTTGCTGATGAAGGGCAGGACAGATACAAGAAGGCTGTGGTGCGCAGCAGAGGCTTCAGAACACTTATAAGCTGCGCAGCTGCACTCATAATGGTGATTGGCGGGCTGTCTGTATGGAGCAATATCAACCGTTCGGTTATGGCTTTAGTTGATCTTGACGTAAACCCGAGCATCGAGCTGTCAATCAACAGCAAGGAGAGGGTAATAGGAGCTAAGGCCGTCAACGCGGAAGGCGAAGACATCCTTGCGGACATGGATCTTAAGGGAAGCGACGTGAAGGTGGCGTGCAATGCGATAGTCGGGTCGATGATGACAAAGGGGTATCTGAACGACCACTCAAACTCCGTGCTTGTCTCGGTCAGCGCAAAAGATGCGGCAAAAGGGCACATGATAGAAGAAAGCCTGTCGAGTGGCATCAACGAGTATATGGATGACTCTGCTGTGGCGGGCGCCATTCTGGGACAGTATGTCGAGGAAGATGACGAGCTTGATGACTTTGCGGAGGAGAACGGCATCTCGCTCGGAAAGGCGTGGCTCATACGCAACCTGCTCGAAACAGGCGGACGGAAGATGACTGAAGAATCGCTGCTCGCACTGTCCACACAGGAGCTCATAGTGCTGAGTCAGGAGCGCAACGCCTACGGCGGGACTTTCCACGGTACAGCTTACACAGGTGAATATATCGGATATGAGAACGCTCTTGCAGTTGCTCTTGCTGACGCAGGAGCCGATGCTTCACAGGTAAGCGACTCGGACGTGGAAATGGACTGCGAAAACGGAGCTATCATTTACGAGGTAGAGTTCAAATACGGCGGACAGGAGTACGAGTATGAAGTGGATGCTGTGACGGGTAGTATAGTTAAGTCAGAAGCAGATGCAGACGATGACTCGGACGACGATGCGGATGATGACGACGACTACGATGACGCGGATGATCACGATGACCATGATGATGACCGCGACGACGACCATGATGACGACGATCACGACGACGATGACGACGATCATGATGACGATGATCATGACGACGACGATCACGATGATGACGATGACGACTGATCGCTCAGCGAATGACGCGTAAAACGAGTGCGGACGCGATGCCTACAAGAATACCGGCGGCGATGCCGCTGAACATCAGAACAGGAAAATAGAAGAATATGCGAAGATCCTCAATGAGGGCGGCAGCCACGAGCAACTGTCCCATATTGTGGAGGACTCCCGCAGCCATACTTACACCGGTCACTGAAAAGAGACCGGTTTTTTTGAGGAGTATCATACCGGTCAGGCTGACCACGGCTCCGGCGAGAGCATAGAGCATGCCGAACAGACCGTTGAAAAGGAAACCTGCGAGCACCACGCGAATCACGCTGACAGCCAGTGCGTCCTTTGCACCGTATTTATACAGCGCCACCACTGTCACCACGTTGGCGATGCCAAGTTTGATGCCGGGAACGCCCGGGTTATATGGTATAATTGCTTCGACATACGAAAAGATCAGAGCCAAAGTGACCATAAGGCCGACTCTCGTGATGAATGACGCGCTTAAAGGTTTGCGGCTGCGGGCCTTACGAGGTGACTGAGTCATAGCCGCCTCCTTCCTCAGAGCCATTCTCTATGCGGACCACAAGCCTGTTAGGCAGGCACACGATGCTCTCACCCGGTCTGGTGATAGCTCCGTGCTTGACGCATACCTGATTCTTGCACGAAGCTTCGGTGACAGACACCTTGCCGTCGCTGATAACGACCACATTATAATAGTCGTACCGCAGTTCCGCAGGGTCGTCAGGATACGCCTGCGGGGCATCGGCAGATTTCTGCTTTGGTGCGGGCACAACAACAGTGCGGTCCTCAGCGAGCGGATATCTGGCGTAGAGATCGCCGCCCGACTCGATGATGACCTTTGCGCCGCTTCCTGCCTCACCATGCGAAAGAGTGAGGGCAGCCGAGGCCGCAAGTCCTGTCACGACCAGCACTATGAAAAGAATTATGTCTGCTTTTCGGATAAACTGTTTCATTAAATATAAGTATAACATGTAAGCTGCAGAAAGGATAATCGCCCGGATGAAGCAAGTCCTTAAAAAACTGAATATGTTTCTGCTTGCCGCATTGGTAATAATGCTGACCGGCTGCAACGGCGGGGGCGGTGCTTCTCCGGAGCCGGTGATGGATGACGGGTATTACCTCGACACAGTCTGCAGCGTCTCGATATACCGCATGACAGATGCGGACGGCGAAGTGAAAGCTGCTGCAGATATGCCGGAGGAGGCACAGGCGGCGATCGACGAATCCTTCGACCTGTGCAAGGACCTCGAAGCGAAGATAAGCCGCACGCGTAAAAACTCCGATATAAGCAACATCAACAACGCAAAAGGCAAGTGGGTCGATGTCAGCGAGGACACGCGCGAGCTCATACAGAAGGGACTCGAGTTTTCGCACGATTCGGGCGGCTTCGACATAACAGTCGGAGGCATCACTGAGCAGTGGGATTTCCATGCTCCCGAGGGCGAGGCGAAGCTTCCGGATGCTGATAAGCTCGCGGAGGCCGCAAAGCATGTCAACTTCAGAAATATTGCAATCGAGGGCAACCGGGTGAGACTTACCGATCCCGAGACTAAGCTGGACCTCGGTGGCATCGCGAAGGGCTATATCGGCGACAGGATGACGGAGGTCCTCGAAAGCAAGGGCGTCGTCTCTGCTGTGATCAACCTTGGCGGTAATGTCATCTGCATAGGCGGAAAGACCGACGATGAGGACTTCGTGATCGGAGTCGAAGCGCCTTTCAGCGACCGCAGGGAGATAATCGGAAAAATCAATTCAAGAGATAAGACTCTGGTGACTTCAGGCGTTTATGAGCGCTGCATCGAAGTCGACGGAAAGAGATATCACCACATACTGGATACCAAGACCGGCTGGCCTGTGGAATCCGATCTTGACGCGGTAACGCTGATTGCGGAAAAGGGACGGTCAGCAGACATCGATGCGCTCAGCACCACCTGCCTTATATTAGGCGCGGATGAGGGAATGAAGCTC
This sequence comes from Mogibacterium sp., assembly GCA_017405845.1. Lineage (GTDB taxonomy): Bacteria > Bacillota > Clostridia > Peptostreptococcales > Anaerovoracaceae > Crickella. Next base: position 126,593 of record JAFQZQ010000048.1, read on the forward strand.
ATCGAAAAATATGACGGTATTGAAGGGGTATTCGTGCTGTCGGATGGCAACATACGTACGACGGACGGAGCAGGGCTGGAAGAAGTGAAATAAGGAAAAAAGCCATGATAAAAGTACTGGTTACAAATGACGACGGAATAGATGCTCATGGACTCAGGGCGCTTGTGGAGGCATTGTCGAAGCATGCTGATGTTTATGTTGTAGCTCCTGCAGATCAGCAGAGCGGAAAGAGCCACAGCATCACATTCATGCGCGAAGTCAACGTTGAGGAAAGAGTTGTGAAAGGCGCGGTCGGCGCGTGGACCGTTGACGGCACGCCGGCTGATTGCGTGATGTGGGCCATCGATTATCTGAGAGATGAAGAGGGCATCGAGCCTGACTTTGTAATAAGCGGGATCAATCTGGGGTTCAATACGGGCCTTGCAGCATACTACTCAGGGACTGTAGCAGGAGCCAGGGAAGGAGCCATAAACGGCATCAGGTCGATAGCGCTTTCCGTGGGCGGAGAGGGCGGCATGGATGTCAGCCATTTCGATTATCTTGTAGGGCTTCTGCCGCAGCTTATGGAGATGTCCCTGAAGATCGATCCGGGTATCATCCTCAGCGTGAACTCGCCTGACATCCCTTCGTGGGATATAAAGGGCATGCGCGTCTGCGCTGCAGCTCCCCGCGGCTATGGAATCAGATTCTTCTTCGAAAAGAAAAAGAACGGCAGATACCAGATGACAGGCGGCGCGGACTATCTGGATGACAACATGCTCTACGACATCGACTGGTGCGCGGCGAGCTACGTCGCTGTCTCACCGATCCCTACGACGCTTGCGGACAATGCCGCTCTGATGCGCCTCAAAGGCCTTGTGACGGAAACGGATTGTCTCACTCTGATCATCGATCCGCAGGAGAGGATGCCTGTGCGCGTGAAAGACGCTGACAGGCTGGCGGGCAATCTTGAAAAACTTGCGCATGCCGTGAGCAGGATGAGTAAGCCCCTTATTTTCGCGGAGTCGTACGACATGGGCGAGATACTTCCGCAGGTGAAGGCATATGGCGCAGAGGCGGAGACTGTCAGACACATACATCCTGATGTGTGGACCTCGCCGGACCTCGAAAAATACGTCAATATGCTCGACTGCAGAAAGGTGCTCATAGCGGGAGCAGCCACCAATGTGGAGATCCTGCAGACCGCGGAAGGATTCATCAGAAGAGGCTATAAGGTGGTCATTCTGGAGGACTGCTGTGATTCGCCTGATAAGCGCGGACACGAGCTGTCGTTAAAGATGATGGAGGACCTGGGATGCAGAATGAGCACTCTCGAAACAGAGGTGATGCGCCTTGCCGGTTCATGCACAAAGCAGGTGCTGGACTCGGTTAAAAACATTTTGTTTACTTGACATAAATGGGCCGATGATGTACTATCGTTTTTGCTATGCGCTGATGTAGCTCAGTAGGTAGAGCACTTCCTTGGTAAGGAAGAGGTTTCGGCAGTTCGAGTCTGCTCATCAGCTCCATGCAAACCCGTTTAGGGACAGGGACGCTTGTCCCTAATATTTTCCAATAATAACGTTATTATTTTAAGGAGGAAGTTAAATGGCAAAGCAGAAGTATGAGAGAACCAAACCGCATATCAACATTGGTACAATCGGCCACGTTGACCACGGTAAGACAACTCTTACAGCAGCAATCACATCAGTACTGAACAGAAAGTACGGACTCGGCGGTGACGTAGCATTCGATCAGATCGACAAGGCA
>JAFQZQ010000049.1 GCA_017405845.1 Mogibacterium sp.
CTGAATGACATGTTTGCTGAGCAGACTGAATAATATCGGTTTGGGCAGACACAAAATGTTCCGAGAAGAGAGTAGGAGGGACAAAAAAGGGACAATGCTATCTGTACACTAGACTTGGAAAGAAGTTCTCATATCAATGTGAGGTCGCCAGATGTCAGAATTACGCAGTGTAATACAGACACAGCTCATCAAGAAAGAACGCAAAGACGGGTCCGTCACACCTCTAAGGAATGTGGCATGGATCCCTGCGTTTTATTTCATACCGGAGGATATCCTGCAAAAGTGCGGTGCTGCCATTTACAGCATCCCACGTACTATTGGTGAGCTTTGGAAAGATGAGGCTGCCATCGCTACGGTTGAGAGTGACCTTTTCAATCTGGTTCTCTCGGATGCTTTTGCATATATGGTATGGCCTTTCTTATGTCCTGAGATCCCGTATATGGAGATATTCTCCGGCTATGAGCCATCCTGGAAGCTTGCACACCGCCCGGGCATATGGGCCCGGGCTCTGCAGGAGTGCGGATATATGCCGACGATAGAAGAGATACTGGCAAGCGGCGATTATGACTATGTATTCAATTTCATGTCATGGGAAGCCGTGAGCTATATGCTTTCGATCGCAGTGCCATGGGCTGTGCAGTCGAATAATCTTCAGCCAATCATTGATACTGCAAAAGAATTCAGATGCTTTGAAGACTTCGATAATCGCGAGAGCAATCAGAAGATAGACTTCATTCGCAAGTGGTATCACACACGTACTAAGCATCCTCAGATTTCTCTTGAGGGATATCAGGAACACTGTAAGCAGTATTATGACGACATAGAATGGGAGACCCCTGACCCTATCAGCTCCTTTGAAGAAGAGGTCGAAGCAAGGGTCGATGTAAACAAGTTTCTGTCCAAGATCAATGATAAGGACAAGCAGATATTACAGATGAGAGCAGAAGGCTACACCAATCAGGAGATCGCGGACAGGCTTGGTTACAAGACTCACAGTGCCGTGGTCAAGCGAATAAAAAGGCTTGGAAAGAAGTATCAGGATGACTCCGGCCTCAACTTCGGATTCTAATACGTTATCACTAAGAAAGAACTAAAGACGTTATATCCCAGGCTCCCCGACCGGGAGTCTTTTTGTTTTGGAAAAAATATGGAGGTAACAAAATGTTTAAACCTTTAAAACTAGTAGATGCGCAAGAGCTGCTGCTCACACCACTTGATGATCCGGGATTCATCGTTGAAGATCTTATTCCGGGCGGTGTAAATGTGCTTGCCGGTGATGAGAAATCCGGCAAGAGCTGGATGATGCTTCTCCTGGCAGTATGTATTGCTACAGGACAGGATTTCCTCGGACATCCTGTCAGGCAGGGAAATGTACTGTATCTCAGCCTTGAGGATACCTATGTAAGGATACAAAAGAGGCTCTTCAATCTCACCAATGAGGTCGGTCACGGCAGGATCATGCTCAGCATACAAAGCGGCACCCTTGATGACGGTCTCATGGAGCAGCTTGAAGATGCTCTTGAGAAACACCCGGACATAGATGTCATCATAATTGACACACTTCAGCTTATACGTGGCAACGGCAAAGAAGTCAGCTATGCCAATGATTACTCTGACGTTACAATTCTCAAGGAATTTGGGAGAAAGCACAGGCTGTCAGTGTTCGTTGTCCACCACACCAGAAAGCAGGGTGATGCGCATCATATATTCAACAGGCTCAACGGCACCAAGGGCTTGAACGGTGCAGTTGACACAATGCTGCTTCTTGACAGAGAGAATGAGTACAGCAACAGAGGAACGCTTCACATCAAGGGCAGAGACATTCAGCCTCTGGAAGTCGTCATGGAATTCAACGACTGTAAGTGGGAACTGGTCAGCGTCAGGACTCAGGAAGAGATCGCAGCTGCGAACACCCCTGAGATCATGCATAAACTGGTGAACTTTATCAAGGAAAGACGATTCTGGAGAGGCTCAGCTACTGAATTACTTGAAGAACTTGGCAATCAGTCGGTCGGCGCCAACGTCATTACAAAGTATGTCAACCAGTATAAGAGCAGTCTCTTGCTAGATGAAGGAATAGTATACAAATACAGCAGAACGCATGCTGAGGGAAGGATACTCTCCTTCGAGCTCTGTGACAGCTGTGACGGCGGTGACAGTATTGACGACCGCGCCGGATAAAGCTGTCACAGCTGTCACGACCGACACGCATTGCTTTTCTGGACCTTTCACCGCCGAAGAAATATTGTCATCACTAATTGACGATGGTATGCTTGACGCAGATGGCGTGCAGAAAGCCATGAATAAGAAAAAATATAATTATGTTCAAAAGAATCATTCACACAGTATATGGGAAGGAGAAGACGGACGCTGGAGAACATATTTGCCTGATGCAGACAAGCCTAAGGGGCGAAAACTAGTCTCAAGAGGTTCTCAAGATGAGCTGGTCACACTACTCTTTGAATTCTACACAGAAGCTGAAAAGCTACGTGCAAAGCAACAGATCACTTTAGAGGAACTGCTGCCGGAGTGGCAGGAATATAAAAGTCTCTATGTGACCGATGCCACTATCAAGAGAGATAAGACCACGTGGAAATCAATGTATGAAGGAGAACCAATCACAAAGCAGCCAATACGCACTCTTACAAAGGCTGATATAGAGGAATGGATACTCAAGAAGGTGCGTTTAAATAATATGAACTCACATCAGTATAATAATTTCTCTTTGGTCATCCGCCAGATGCTGACTTTCGCGGTAGAACGCGAAATAATCGATAGCAATCCTTTTGACAGAATCAGAATACCTAAGAACAGAGTGCTGAAACCGGAAGTTAAGAAGCCTAGTGAAACAGAGGTATTCTACCCTGATGAGCGCGATGCTCTTATACAGTATGCATTCAAGCAATATGAAGGAAAAAGAGACAGAGTGCAGATCTTTATACCATTAGCGATAGCATTTCTTCTGTATGTCGGGCTGAGACGCGGAGAAATTACCGCTCTGAGATTTGACGATATTGTCGGTAAACAGATAATCCTTCACGACTCCTACAGTCATGATATGAAATGCCTTAAAGGACGCCTGAAGGACAGCGAAGGCTGGAGAACTGTAAGCGTCGTCCCTGCCGCACTTGATATCATAGAAATGGTCCGCAAGGAGCGAGAGCGACTGGACATGCCGACAGATAAGTTTATCTTCTGTGTTGACGAAGGCTTTGAAAGCTTTTATTCCGGTTTAGGCAAAATGATCAACAACTATTGCGAAGAACTCGGGATACCACAGAGAAGCATTCATAAGACACGCAAGACCGTTGCATCAGTACTGCATGTAAACGGTGTAGATGATCTTATCATTCAGAAGGAATTTGGTCATAAGGACCTGCGAACTACTCAGCAATGTTACTGTTACGATCTCACAACAGATGATGAACGTTATGAAATAATCGCCAAATCACTGTCATAGCGTGCGATTCTGCCCCATCTAATCACTATCTAATCACATCTAACCACTGCCAAAAGAATAGACCCGTTGAATTTCAACGGGTCTGGTGGTGGAGCGTAGGGGGATCGAACCCCTGGCCTCAAGATTGCGAACCTTGCGCTCTCCCAGCTGAGCTAACGCCCCACAGCAAGGTCTATTATAATATGGCCTGCTGCTTTCTTCAACTGTTTAATTGGTGTTACTTCATCGCTATGAGTGCCGGTATGGTCTCCTCGAAGTTGACTCCGTACCAAGGCTTCTTAGGGTCTTCCATGGTCACTTTGATGGTGTGTGCGGTATAGTCCGCAGCTATCCTCATAGCATCCTTCCAATCCTTGCCATGCATGATTTCCCCTATAACGGTGCTCGAGAAGAGATCGCCGGTACCGTGGAACATTGCTCCAATCTTGTCATTCTGATAGACGTAGTATTCGTCATTCTTTTTGTCATAACCCATGATACCGGTCTTTCCCTCGCTGAGCGAAACGCCTGTGAGTACGCTGATGCGCGCTCCAAGGTTTACCACTTTAGAGAGCAGCTCCTTTATATATGCCTCGTCATGCTTCTCGCGATACTCGGTGCCTGTCATTATGCAAGCTTCTGTAATGTTCGGGACTATCATATCTGCGCATGAGCAAAGTTCTGTATTTTTGCGGGCATATGTCATATCGAAAGCCGGATAAAGCTTTCCGTTGTCTGCCATTACCGGGTCTACAAATATGAGCTTATTATCGCCGCTTCCGAATTTTTTGAACAGGTCTTTCATCATATCGATCTGATCGATCGTACCAAGGTAACCTGTATATATTGCATCGAACTCAACGCCTTCATCCTCCCACTTTTCGCAGATCGGCGCGATCTGATCTGACAGGTCCTTCACTGTGAAGCTCTTGAAAAGCGTGTGATTGGAAAGAACCGCTGTCGGCAGAATAACACACTCAACGCCAAGAGCGGAAATGACCGGAAGTGCTATAGTAATGGAGCACTTGCCGAGACATGAGATGTCCTGTACTGTTAGTATTCTTTTCATTATTATTACACTCCAAAAATCATTATCTCCGTCCCCGATTGTTACCGCCTAATAATATAACACTTCTATGAAATTGTGTTAAGATGCAAGACTAATAAAATATGCTTAATGTAAGATAAATCTGTACGAATATATACTGACTATAGTGTCAGGAGGTAATTTATGAAGAAAGAAAGAAGTAAATTTTTACTCGTGATGCTTCTGTGCATCACAATGATCGGAACTACTCTCCTTTCGGCCTGCAGTGAGCCGGATCCGGAGGAACCACCTGCACCTGCGGCAAATCCTCTGACGGGTGTGACTGCTGAGGACGGATATGACGAAGCTTCCGCTGAAAGACGTATCGCTGCATTCGTAGTCGAAAATGCACCTGATGCAAGACCTCAGTGGGGAATGGACGATCCAAACTACTCACCTGATATCATTCTTCAGGCCGAGGTCGAGGGAGGAATCACAAGAACGCTTTGGTTCTATGCTGATTACGAAAAGCTCCCTGAAATCATCGGCCCTACAAGAAGTGCCCGCCCACCTTTCGTTCTGTTCTCAGAACTCTTCGACAGCATCTTTATCCACTGGGGAAAGAGCCATTCAAAGGGTGATTATGTAGGCGCCAGCACCATCTTCAAGAAGCACAATCTTGATCACCTCGATCAGATGACGCTGGACGATACAGAAGGCATGTACGACAGAGATACCACAAGAGCGGTCAATGTTGAGCACCGCGGTATCATTCACGGAGATAAGGTTGCTGCTACCATCAAGAACGACGGCATCAGGATCAAGCCAAAGGAATACACGACTCTTCACTTCAACAGAGTTGAAGAACCTGCAAGCGAGACCCCTGCTACACAGATCGGCGTTAAATACTCAGAAAGAGCATTTGAGGACATGCACTGGACTTACAACGAAGAAGACGGCATGTATCACTGCAGTGATTTTGAGAACGACCTGGTAAGAGAAAACCTTCTGGTACTCTATGATGACACTGAATACATCACAAAGGAAGGATATCAGGGTCCGGGAAGCGCCGGAAGCGTAACATACTGCGACTACAAGTTCTCCGGCGGAGATGCAAAGTACTTCAGCAAGGGAACTGTAAAGGATATCAAGTGGCAGGTAGTTGACGGCAAGCTCGAGCTTGTCGATCCTTCGACAGATGCTGCTACAGCAAAGACTGCAAACGATGAAGCATATGCAAGTGCACTTGAAGCAGCCAAGGAAAGCGAAGACGGAACATGGCCTGTATACAACAAGTACACCATCGTTACTCCTGAGGGCAAAGACGATCTGGAAGATGAAGAAGTTCTTGCGGACTCATACGTTCTGCAGAACCTCAATGTAGGAAAGACCTGGATCGGCTGGATCTCAAAGAACAACGGCGGAAAGGTTTCCTCCAACTAAGCACAAGAACAGATTGAAGTAAACTAACTAACAGGACCCGCGGGCTAAACGGCCTGCGGGTCCATTTGTTTTCTGTATATATGTCAGATAAAGCGCTTTATAACTATGCGTATTCGTCCTTTTCTGGACTCTCCACCGGTCTCCTCAAGGACTGCCTTACCCTTACCTTTCAGCACAAGTGCTGCGCCTTCGTGAACTGCAGCGTCAGGCTTGAGGCATTCCGCGTGATCTACTGAGACCAGACCTTTGCGTATCGCCTCGGCAGCTTTTCCCCTTGATAATCTGAACGCCGATGAAATAACGCTGTCGAGTCTCACAGAGCTTACGCTGTCCTTGATGAATTCCACTCGTGCTTCCGGGACTATGAGGTCCTCAACAGGTGCGGCTTCCGTCTTTATTTCGACCGGACCAATTCGATGAAGCTCTTTCAGCAGAAATTCTTCAATACCCGGTACTATCAGAATATCGGCTCCATCCTTTCTGACGAGTATATCTCCCGTCAGTCTCCTCTCTATACCAAGGCCAAGCAGCGATCCCAGATAGTCACGGTGACTCAGTTCGCGTGATATCGCCGGAAGTTTGACTCTCATCACTTTTATAAGACCTTCCACAGCCTCCTCATCACTCATAGGAATATCTTTAGGGACACAAACGAGCATCCTCCGTTCGGCATCTGCATATCCACCGTACATGAAAGTCCTGACTCCCGCTGCATGCCTTGAAGCTGCTATGGCCAGAGCCTGCTCATGAGTATCCAGAAAACCCGTGGAGGTCACATAATATCCGTCACGGCACTGTGATATCTTGTCTTCTATTCTCGCTGTTATCAGTTCGTCTTTAGTCATACGCGTATTGTAACACATTATATTTGACTTTGAGCCTGCAGAATACTACGATATTAAACATATTGATTGCGGCTCTATGCCGCCGGAGGAAGTCTAATGAGAAGTGACAGATACAAAGAAGAACCTGTAAAAGTAAAGAAACGCAGTCCTCTTAAGGCTCTGCTTATATTCATACTCGTCCTTGCAGCTGCCATAGCAGGCATAACGACGTATTTCTACCGAAGTGCGTATAATTCTCTTGCAGTCACCTTTACAGATAACGATCCGGTGATTGGCTTCGGTGAGGAACATTCTTCAATGAGTTACGTGAAGAAGGCAAACGGCGAGATTTTCCCTGAGGCAGAGAATATCAACACGGAAGTCATCGGAACATCTGAAATGACTTATACGGTTCAGAAGCCACTTTTCGGAGGTCTGCTTACACCTTCGAAGGAATTCTCTCTCAAGTACAGCGTCGTAGACAATGAACCTCCTCTTCAGATATGGAGCGGTGATGGCACGTTGCTGGAGCGCGGCACTGAATTCGATATCAATGACGTAATAGCTTACGGCGACAATGCTGATCCTACACCGCTTGTATCAGTCGATGGCAAGGTAAACATGAACAAAAGCGGCAAATACCCTCTTCACGTAAAGGTTACAGATTCGTCCGGTAACGAGACGGAATGGGATCTTAACGTAGAAGTAGTTGATCAGTTTCCTTATTACGAGAATACAGCTGAGCGTACAGCATTTGCTGATTTCGTCAAGGCTAACAAGGGAGATGGAAGATCGTTCGGCATTGACGTTTCCGCCTGGCAGGATGACATAGACTTCAAGGCTGTGAAAAAAGCCGGCTGCGAGTTCGTCATCATAAGGATCGGATACACATACGAAAGAGTGCTCCACATAGACAAAACATTCTACCAGAATTACAGCCGGGCAAGAGCAGCAGGCCTGAAGATAGGTTTCTATTATTACAGTACTGACAATACTGAAGAACAGGTCCGTTCTGCTGCGGACTGGATCTCCAAGACGTTGAATGGAGCAAGCCCGGATCTGCCAATAGCATTTGACTGGGAAGATTTCGGCAATTACCAGGATTACGGCATGAGTCTGCACGAGCTTAACAAGCTCTACGACGCGTTTGCTGACGAGCTCGCAAAAGACGGATATGGATGTATGCTTTACAGCAGCAAAAACTATCTTGAAAATGCATGGGAAAAGACTGATACAAGGCCTGTATGGCTCGCTCATTACACACAAAAAACGGACTACAAGGGTCCGTATATGCTGTGGCAGGCAAGCTGCACCGGGAAAATCTCCGGAATAAGCGGAGATGTCGATATGGATATTCTTTACAACAAAGACTAGTGCAGATGCCCTATTATCAGGATGATCACCGCAAATGCAGCGGCAAGCAGTCCTCCTACAAGAAGCATTGCACTTAAGGCGCCGGCTATCATGGCCCGGCGTCCTTCATTATCTAAGTTTTCAGGTCCGGAAGAAGCGCTCTTGACCGGCGGTTCTGCAAAATCGGACCTGTTTTCTTTTACTCTTTTTATCGAATCAGCGCTCGGGAAAAACAGCGGCTGTTTTTCGATGCCGCTCATATCCGCGATCACGCGTCCGTCATCCTCTTCGTAAGGTCTCTTGTCTTCCATTTTATATTCCGGTAAAAACACGGGACGGTCTTCAGCCTTGCGGCAAAAGGCCGTCCCCTTTGTTTTAACTTATTCCTTGACTGCTTCAGGTACGTCATCAAACAGGTGGCATACTACGAAGTGGCCCGGCTCGATTTCTTTCTGCACCGGTGTTTCGTGCTTGCACTTCTCCATGCACTGAGCGCATCTTGTGTGGAACTTGCATCCTTCAGGCGGATTTGCCGGTGAAGGTATGGATCCCTCAAGGACGATCCTCTTCATCTTGACCGTAGGGTCAGGAATCGGAATCGCCGAGAAGAGCGCCTTTGTATATGGATGAAGCGGATTCCTGAAGATATCATCAGTCTCGCCATATTCAACGAGGTTGCCCAGGTACATTACTCCGACTGTATCCGAGATATGCTCTACAACCGAGAGGTCGTGAGAGATGAACAGATAAGTCAGTCCGAACTGCTCCTGGAGTTCCTCAAGCAGGTTGATGATCTGCGCCTGGATGGATACGTCCAGAGCGGATACAGGCTCGTCGCAAACAACGAATTCAGGGTTGAGAGCGAGCGCTCTTGCTATGCAGATACGCTGTCTCTGGCCGCCTGAGAACTCATGCGGATATCTGTCCTTGTGGAAAGGCTGGAGTCCGCACTTGTCCATGATGTCGTCGATATAGTCATCAAACTCTGCCCTTGATACGAGCTTGTGCTCTCTGACAGCCTCTCCGATTATCTCGCCTACCGGCATTCTCGGTGACAGAGATGAGAACGGATCCTGGAAGATGATCTGCATCTTGGTACGTGCATCGTGGAGTTCCTTCTTGGTAAGGTCGTATACTTCCTTGCCGTTGAACAGAACATCGCCCGCTGTCTTATCTCCGTTGAGTCTCAGTATGGTACGTCCTGTGGTGGTCTTGCCGCAGCCCGACTCACCTACCAGTCCCATCGTGGTTCCGCGCTTCAGGTTGAATGTAACGCCGTCTACAGCCTTTACATATCCGGTGACTCTCGCCAGCATTCCGTCTTTGATCGGGAAGTGCTTTTTGAGGTCTCTGACCTGCAGAATGTACTGAGGGTCGTAGATCAGCGGTGTGAAGCCTTTCTGGCCTTTATCATTATCTGCCATTTTCAGCTCCCTCCTTTCCCTCATAGAACCTGTAACAGCTGACCTTGTGGGTCGGCGACAGGCTTATCTCATGCGGATACTCACCGTCGCACTCAGGACCGCACTTCATTTCGCAGCGGTCTCTGAAGTAGCAGTAGTTAGGCATGTTGATAGGATTAGGCACCTTTCCCGGTATGGAGTAGAGCTTGTCGACTTTTTTGCCTACTACCGGCTTGGATGCCATCAGTCCTATAGTATACGGATGAGCCGGGTGAGCGAAGATCTCTTCAGCTGTACCCTTCTCAACTATACGTCCCGCATACATTACTACGACGTAGTCAGCCATCTCGGCGATGACTCCGAGGTCGTGCGTAATGATCATTATAGACGAATTGATCCTGTCCTTGAGCTGTCTGAACAGGTCGAGGATCTGAGCCTGGATCGTAACGTCGAGAGCTGTTGTAGGCTCGTCAGCGATGATCAGTCTAGGGTTGCATGCAAGAGCAATAGCGATCATTACACGCTGTCTCATACCTCCGGAGAGCTCATGAGGATACATCTTGTATACGCCTTCCGAGTTGGCAATACCTACTAGCTCGAGCATCTCGATACTTCTGGCCTTGATATCCTCTTTGGTCTTGCCCTGTCCGTCGTGAAGCTCGATTACCTCGTCAATCTGGTCGCCTATCCTGAATACCGGATTAAGGCTTGTCATAGGCTCCTGGAATACCATGCTTACGAAGTTGCCGCGCAGCTTCTGCATGACTTCGATTGGAGTGTTTGTAATGTCGTATGCCTTATCTCCGAGATTGATTCTGATAGCACCGTCAACGATCTGTCCCTGAGGTCTCTGCAGCAGCTGCATTACGGAAAGGCTGGTTACGGACTTGCCGCAGCCTGACTCACCTACAACGCCTACAGTCTTGCCCTGTGGGACTTCAAATGTTACTCCGTCGACAGCCTTAGCGACACCTACATCTGTAAAGAAATACGTATGCAGGTCGTCAATTTCAAGAACGTTTCTGTCATCCTTCATAGATGTGAGGTACTCCTCTTCAGGAACGTTCTTTCTCTTATACTTCTTTTCAAACTGGTCAGTTATCTTTCTGTTTTCCTTTGCGATCCGGCGCGATTCCTTGGCGGAAAGATAACCTGACGTGTCTTTTTTCTTAGCCATTTCTTTCCTCCTTTAGCGCTTCATCTTAGGGTCGAACGCGTCTCTGAGGCCGTCACCTACGATATTGAACGCAAGTACAGTGGTCAGCAGCAGCACGCCGGCCGGGATCCAGATAAACCAGTAGTTGGTGAGTACGAATGTGTCGTTTACGTCGTTGATGATATTTCCCCATGAAGCGAACGGGAATCTTACACCGAGCCCGAGGAACGACAGCGTCGCCTCTGTTATGATCGTGCTGCCCAGTCCCATGGTCATGTAAACGATGAGCTGCGGCATTACGTTAGGTATCAGATGTCTGAAGATTCTTCTTGAAGGAGCGATGCCGCAGGCTTCGGTGGCCGTCATAAACTCCTGCTCACGCAGTGAGAGGATCTGACCTCTTACAAGTCTTGCAACTCCTGCCCATCCGAGGAATCCGAGTATCAGCATCAGATAAATGATTCGCGTGAGCGACGGTGTATTGGCAGCGTCCATAGCCGCACCGACGATGATGATGAACGGCAGTCCCGGAATGCAGTAGAAGACATCTACTATTCTCATGATGAGACCGTCGACCCATCCTCCGAAGTATCCGGCAATACCGCCCATGATAACCCCGATGATCGTCTCGATAAATACTGCAATGAAGCCGATGATCAGCGAGATACGGCCGCCGTACATCAGTCTGGTCAGCATGTCCATTCCGTTACGGTCTGTACCGAGCCAGTGAGCCTTTGAAGGCGCTGAGTAGGTATCGAATACCTTCGTATCGATCTCCTGTTTTACATCCCACGCCTTGGTGGCTGCATCGTATTTAAGAATGTATTCAGCTGTTACGCCTTCTTCATCCGTATATTCGAATGATTCCTGTCCGGCCTCTACAGCATCTATCAGCTGATTCTTGAGTTCTCTCGAGAAGAAAATATCGGACATGACCGCACGGACGATATACTGGCTCACGTAAGCGACCTCAGTGCCGGACTTGTCGGTGATAATGCCTTCCTTATCGATGTTGTAGTCCTTACCGTCAGCCTTGAAAGTCTTATCTCCGCCATACTTCGCCTTCATAGCAGCCAGTGCAAAGTCAAAGCTGATCTTTTCATCAGGTGTTGACGGATTGACAAGCTCCTTGCTGGCAATGCCTACTGCCTTTCCTCCGCTATTGACGATATATGCATCGTCAGAAAGCTTATCAAGCTCATACGCATTGTCATTGTATTCGAACTTGTCGTTGCCCTGAATGATTGCCTTAAGAGCCTGAGCGTGTACAGAACTCTTGAAAAGCTCATTGTCGCCAATAGTATAGCGGAACTCTTCATTGTGTATGATTCCGGCAAAATCCTTGGCCTGAACATCTACCCTGTAGAACTTCTGATCCTCACCGTAAGGTGAAAGAAGTCCGCCCAGGAAAGAGAACAGGAACATGGCAAGGAGGATGATCATTCCGGTTACAGCAAGTCTGTTACGGAAGAATCTCTTCAGTACCAGCTGTCCCGGTGAGAGCACCTTTACTCGCCTGTCATCACTGAGTGAGTATTCCTCAGAGGGTTCCATGTTTTCCAACATGTCTTTTTTATCTTTCATGTCTTCCATGTCGTCCCTCCTTTCTACGCTATCCTGACACGCGGGTCAACGACCGCGTACAGCACGTCAGCGATAAGATTTCCCAGCAGCGTTAAGATAGCCGTAAACACCATGAAGAACATGGAGAACGGAATATCTCCCGATACCATTGATTGATAGGATGCAAAGCCGATTCCCGGAATACCGAAAAGCGTTTCAGTGATCAGAGCTCCCGAGAACAGACTCGGAAGTGTGCCTCCGATAATGGTGACGATAGGAATCAGCGTATTCCTGAATGCATGATGATATATGACCTTCCTCTCAGACAGTCCTTTAGCCCTTGCTGTACGGATATAGTCCGCGTTGAGAACTTCGAGCATGTTGGTTCTGGTGTAACGCATCAGACCTCCCATGCTGATGACGACCAGGGTGACGATTGGCAGCACAAGATGGTTGCCCTTGTCCATAAGCTGTCCGAAGGTGGACAGCTGGTCGTAATTACGTCCAACAAGTCCGTACAGGTCGAACCACCCAAGCTTTACCGAGAATACCAGCTTGAGCAGGGATGCGAAGAAGAATGTCGGAAGTGAAATACCTGCCAGCGCTATGACAGATATAGTGTAGTCTGTTTTTGAATATTGTTTTGTAGCTGCAATGATGCCCAGCGGGATGGCGATGATTACCTCAAAGAAGAACGAGATAAATCCCATCACGAATGACAGCCATACAGTGTCATTGAATTTCTGGAGCACAGGGACGGTCCATCTCCAGCTGTCGCCGAAGTCACCCCTGAACATTGATCCCAGCCATTTGAAATAGCCGGATACAATGCTTCCGTCCATGTTGTACATGGCGGAGAGCTGCTCCATCCATTCCTCGTAGCTCTTTGAACCCGCCTGCATGGATTTCTGCCTTGCCATGGCCTCAACATATGAGGTAGGCAGGCATCTCATCAGAGCGTAAATTATGAATGCCACGAAGAACAGGATCACGATAGACTGCAGCAATCTTTTGATTATGTATTTGCGCACGTCATCATCTCCTCTTTAATTATCTTTTGCGGGGCAGACGTCCGAAGCCGCCTGCCCCGCTGAGTATTATCCGGTTATACTGCGGAAATACCTTATTAGTTGAGTTCGACCTTGTCGATCTCGCTCAGCCATGGATAGTATGTCGTTACATCCGGTGTGAATGTGTCGGCATTGACTCTCTCTGGCGAGTAGATGATAGCGTTCTGTCTCTGATATACAGGAACCTCTACAGCCCAGTCGATGATTGTATCGAGGCAGGACTTGTAGACAGTCTTTCTGTAGCTCTGATCCATGGATGTACGTGCATCGAGGATCATCTTGTCGAGTTCAGCATCAGCGATATCGTACATGTAGTTCGATCCGCCTGCTTCCTTTCCGGACTCTACGCCGGAGTAGTAAACCTGATACATATCCGGATCAGGTGTAGCACCCCAAGCTGCGCACCACATCGGGCACTCTTCGGACTCGATACCTGTCCACAGGTCTGCGGAGTTAGCGAGGTCCTTAACATTCAGAGTGATTCCGATCTTCTTGAATGCGTCGCTTGCGAGGTTGAGCATCATGAATGATGGGTGATCACCTGCACCATCAGCAGGGATCCATACTTCGTAGTCAAGCTTAGCGCCTTCCGGAGCAGCTGTGACCTTGCCGTCAGCTACTGTGTAACCTGCAGCCTCGAAGAATCCGAGAGCAGCTTTCAGAGCAGCCTCATCCTTTGCGGCATCATCCATGTCGGATGTGTAGATGTCGTTACCCTCAACGTCCTTCGAGAATGCGATCTGATAATCAGCATCTGTCTTCTGTGGAGCAGCCCACGAAGTGTTGGAGATCGGGTAGTTGATGACGGAAGCAGTCTCACCATAGTAGGAGTCAACTGTTACGTCTCTGTATCTTGAGAATACTGTAGCGAATGCTTTTCTGAGTGCCTTGGATGCTTCAGAACCCGGCTCGCCGCCAACGTTTACACAGTTAGCGCTGATTCCGAGGTAGCCGTATCCGAGGTTATCAACAGTGTTGGTGATGATCTTGTCACCGGACACTTCGCCGTTGCTGTTTTCAGCCTGAATAGCCTTTACAGTGTCAACAGAGTACGAAGGATCTGTGATATCGATAGTTCCTGTAACAACACCGTTCAGCTTATCCTGATCCTGAGACTCAAGGAACTGTACGTTCTTTGTCTTAGGAGCTCCGAGGTAGTAGCTGTCATTGCCTTCGAACGAAACAACACCGTTTTCGAACTTCTTGAATACGTAAGGACCTGCGCCGAGAGGCTGAGTTGTTACCGAACGTACATGCGAGAGATCGCCCTTGTCGAAACCGAACTTGTTATTGTCATAATCATACTTGTCCGGCTCGCCATAGTAGTGAAGAGGTGCGATTGCAACGCCCAGCTGGTAAATAGCTGTAGCGTCAGGCTCTGTCAGAGTAACCTTTACACCATAATCGCCTGTCTTCTGGATTCCTGCGATATTGTCTGCGGAATCACCTGTCTTGACACCGTTTGCATAGTCAGCAGGGTCAAATCCGAGGTCAGCAAGTGAGGAGCCTGCAGTCTCTGTCGAGGACAGAGTTGAGAAGTCTCCGCCATAAGCTTCTGCCATTGTCCAGAAGAAGTCTGATGCTGTAGCCTTTTCATCGAGCTCATAACCCCAGTTAGCAGCGCATTTAGCAACCGAGTCGCCCTCAGCGTTGTAGCCTTCTGAAATGCATGTATCAACGATTTCCTGTGCAAATGCTGTGCCGGCAGTCTCGAGGTCTGTCCAGAACTTTGTCTGTGTCTCCTCATCCCAGAGGCTGAAGTCCTTGTTGTCCTTACCTGCAGAGTAGAGCAGCGACATGAGAGTTGCCATTCCTGCGCGGTAGTCTTCCATACCCTTGATTGGGATCGAGTAAAGTGTGGACGATCCGTCATAAGTAGGGTCAGACAGTACGTACATCGAGAAGATTACGTCATCTGCTGTCAGTGGCTCGCCGTCCGAGAACTTGATGTCATCACGCAGATCGAAATCATAGTCTACTGTGCCGTCCTTGTTCTCTGTGATGGTCAGATCAGCCGGTCCATCATAGTGATAGTTGGTTCCGTTGTACTCGCGGTCCTCACCTGTCTTGCCCTTCTCAACGACAGCGCCGAGACGGTCAAGGTTGAGCAGGCTGACCTGTGTCAGTGTCCAGACATCCTGGTCGTAAGCAGTCTCACTGAAAAACGGTGAGAACTTACTTGAGAAGTTGGAATAACCGACAACCAGAGGTTTGTCAGCGGAGCCGCCACCGCTGCATCCGGAAAGTACACTGATGCATACCATAACCAGAGCCAATAGTAGTGCTAGCTTCTTCTTCATTGTTATAGTTTCTCCTTTCATAACAATTTCCATATAGATATAACGTATATATATCTATCTGACATACGTCGACTCTATGTCAGGTAAATATCATTTTGATTCCCACTGTGTTGAGAGGAACAAGCGCCTGTACCATTCGGCCAGGACTGCAGCAGCAAACTTGAGAAGCAGATAAGCAATGCTGTCTGCAGGATTGTCTCCAATACCGTTGAGCACAATATACAATGCCGAAAGTATAAGTCCCGCACCGGCAAATACGGAAAGTATGCGGCATGCTCCGGGTATTCTCGGTTTTGCATGCTCAAGCGCATAAGTCTTTATGCCATCGCCTGTATAGATGACTTTCATTGCATTCCAGGCCAGCCCGAAAAGTGCAGATACTTCTCCTATGTACGGCAGCACCACATAGAATGAGCCCATCGCATTTTTGGCATCTATGCAGCCTGATCCGAAAACTATCAGCGCAAGCGCTCCGAGGCTCGCAATGAGGAGCATCCTTTGCCTGAGGCCGGATCCCGGTCCATTTGTATCTCCAATGCGCCAGAGTTCTCCGGTATATACCACTTTGCCGGAAGCATCCTGTGTTATATCGCGGAGTCTTGCCTCCCTTTTTTCTTTTCTGCTGCCCTTATCGGCCATTACTCTATTCCTGTCAGATCAAACGCAGTGAGATACTCATCAGCCTTTTTGCAGATAGTCTTGATGGTCTCTTCTTCGAACGGGCTTGCAAGTCCTGCGTTCTCCAGAAGCTTAGTAAACACATCTGAACCGCCCTGCTTTGTGTAAGCCATGTAATGCTTCCACGCGTTATCAGGGTCTTCTTGTATCATCGCCCAGAACTCAAGTGAGACAGTCTGTGCGAGGCAGTAATCTATATAGTAGAACGGCATCACATAGATATGATGCTGTCTCTGCCATCCCTCACCGTCTGCGTAGAACGGTATATCTCCATCGAGTCTCAGCCAAGGCATATATATGCCCAGCAGCCTCTTCCATTCAGCATGGCGCTCAGCCGGAGTCATCTCCGGATGCTCAAATACGCTGTGCTGGAAGTGGTCTACCATAGTTCCGTAAGGAATGAACATGAACGAACCGGCCAGATGGCTATAGAGATACTTGCGGGCATCCTTTCCGAAGAAGTCCTCGACTGATCTCCATGCGAAGAATTCCATGCTCATGGAGTGGACTTCGCAGCCCTCCATGCTTGGCCATACAGTTTCAACAGGTATGCGTTTCCTGTTCATCCAGTCAGCGAAAGCATGACCGGCTTCATGCGTCACCACCTCAACATCGCCCTGTGTGCCGTTGAAGTTGGCAAAAATGAACGGCACCTCGTAATCGTGTATGCTGGTGCAGTATCCGCCGCCTTCCTTACCTTCAGTCGAAAGCAGATCCATGAGCTCTCCTTCGCGCATGGTCCTGAAGAACTCGCCGGTCTCAGGCGAGAGGGCATCATAAAACCTGCCGGCGGCATCGACAATATAGTCTGCATCGCCTGCAGGCTTAGGATTACCGGAGCGGAACATCAAAGCATTGTCGGCAAAGCTGAGAGGATACAGCATCCCCAGCCTCTCCGCCTGTCTGCGTCTGATGCTGTCTGCAACGGGCACTATATATTTGCGTACCGCTTCGCGGAACTTATCGATATCGTTCCTGTCGTAGCAGTTGCGTGTCATTCTGTAATAACCGAGCTCAACGTAATCGCTGAGTCCCAGCTTCTGACTCATCTCATGGCGTATCTCAACAAGCCTGTCGTAAAAGCGGTCGAGTTTTTCCTGGTTATCCTTATACCAGCCACCCTCAGCCTTCCAGGCAGCAAGTCTGATCTCGTCATCGGCATCGGTCTTGAACGGTCCGATCTGCGAGATAGTATAGACCTTTCCCATAAAAGGGATCTGTGCGCTCGCCAGGAGTTTCTCGTACTCCATGGTAAGATCGTTTTCTTCCTGCAGAAGAGGAATGATCGACGGATCGAACGTTTTCAGCTCGATCTCAGCATTCAGGAATACGACATCTCCGAATTCAGCGGCCAGTTCCTCACGGAATTTTGACTCCAGCAGAGCAGCTGTCCACATCTGCAGGTATTCCTGCAACTCCGGGAAAGCTCTGTTCCAGAATGTAACTTCCCCGTCATAAAACTCATCTCTTGTATCAATGGAATGACGGATCTGTGCCACGGTTGAAACAGACTCTATGTGGCGGGCCAGAGCGTCCTTGCGTACGAATAAATCTCTTGCTTCTTCATATGATGCAGCTGCTTTCAGCTCGTCAGTGAGCCTCTGCATCTCTGCCTTAACTTCCCCGATATCCGGTCTCGAATACGGGATCTCGCTAAACTTGATCATTACTCCCTCTCATTGCAAAAACTACATACAAATACAAAGTTATTATAGCACTATAGGGGTAAACAAATGATTATTTTTTGTAATCGGCGCCACCCGTAAAACGGGTGGTTCGAGCCGGGGCTATAAGCCCCCTTTACTGACCCGCGCCTCAAGACGCGGGCTTTTACTTTGTTCAAGCCTCAGTGTCATTGTCACTTTGGCCGCCCCTAAAGGGACTTATC